>NZ_JBOZDP010000012.1:0-61116 GCF_051265835.1 Actinotignum inguinis
GGGCGCGGCGGGTGCTAAACAACGACGGCGCAGGCCGTGGGTGGCCGGCTTTGCGTGAACGGCTGCGGGCGCGGCGGGTAATGGACAGGGCGGCCGCGCGCGAACGGTTAGACTATTCTCGTTCAAGGCATAGTTGGCGACGACGCAGGAGTTGAGATGGCATTCGGCCGCAAGAAAGAGGCAGTAGAAAAGGCGCAAGAACAGGCAGCCCCCGCCCCCACTCATCCCAAGGGATATACCCCGGGCAAGGGAGCCCCTACCCCGAAGCGTAAGGACGTGGAAGCGCGCCACCGCCGGCCGATTATTTCTGATAAATCCTCCATGACCCGCGAGGAAAAGAAGGCTCGCAAGGCCGAGGAACGCGCCCGTTCTTCCGAGCGCTGGGAACGCGAACAAACCGCGATGAAAACGGGGGATATTCGGAATATGCCCCTCGCTCACGCGGGTGTGCAGCGGGCTTTCGCGCGTGATGCTCTTGATTCGCGTTTCCAGTTCTCCTCACTCATGCTCTTCCTGGCCGTCATTATGATCGCCGGTGTTTTCACCCTCACCCGCTTCCCGCTGGTCTTCAATGTGTTCGTTATTACCTGCTACGCAATCTTGGTGCTCATGGCCCTCGAATCGTGGTGGCGGGCCCGCCAGGTGCGCACGCTGGTCGAATACAAATACGGGGAGGATAAGACTCCGGATCGCCTGGTCGGGCAGATGATGTCGCGCGGGTTTACCCCGCGGCGCTGGCGCATGCCCCGCCCCATGGTGAAATTCGGTGAGTACCCCGAGGGCGGCACTCCCGCGGATCTCAAGAAAGCGCGGGAAGCGAAGAAAGAAATGAAGCGGGCCGCGAAGTAAAGCGAAGGGCTAAAGAAAACTAAAGAAAACTAAAGATTGCGCTGGGCGATGCTGGCTGGCCGGGACCACATAATCCAGGCCAGCCCGGCAATGGCCCCGAGGGTAGGAAGGTAATAATAGGTGGCCCCGGCCTGATACCAGGGGCTCACCTGGTGGAAAAGATCAGGGATGACCACGCCCACCACGGCCATCACAATATTGGCGCTCCAGCAGGTGGTGGCCACCCACCGCATCCGCCGCCCGTTATGGAGCGAGCCGGCGCAGGCCAGCACCCACACAAGCGCCGCCACCAGGGTGGTGGTCATGCGCCCGGGATAGCCCAGCTGAAAATCTTCGGTGCCCGCAACAATGGCCCGCCACACGAAAATAACGGCCCCCAGGCTCAGCGCAATGAGGAGGAAGAGAGGCCAGCCCACGGCGGTGCGCCTCTCGTCTCGGATCATTTCACTATTCACCTGGCTCCTCCCAGAATCCTGCACTGGCTGCGCGCCTCCCTCGCGGAGCTGACCGCGGAGACGACGTACCATCATAAACCTTTAAGCGCGCCGGTGCTCCGCGTTCCAACGGCGCACCGACTCGGGATAGCCGGTGCGATTAATTTCGTAGAAAGGTATGCCCAGTTCACGGGCAAGTTGTGCTCCGGCTGCCAGATCGGGCACCCGCCGGCGGGTCCACTCCCCGGTGCGAGCAACGAGGAGAAGAGCTGCCGGCTCACGCGGAGTTTCCACCTCAAAATAGGCTTCCACCCCCGCGCGAGTCTCGATGAAATCGGCGAAGTGTTTCGCCGTCGCCGAACGGCGAGCACCGCCGTGAGCAGCACGGGAACGGGAGCGACGCGAAAAAAGACCCATACGGTGATTTTAGCGACCCTCGCTGGGAGCGTGATGCGTCCCAGATAACACCTCGGCATGGCAGAATATAGGTATAGCGGCTCTTGTACCGCATTCCAAAATGTTGTATTGCGAAGGGAAATCCTGTGGCAGAAACGAAAGAGTACGACGTCGTCATCCTCGGTGGCGGCAGCGGCGGCTACGCGGCCGCGCTTCGTGCCGGTCAGCTCGGCCTGACCGTTGCTCTTATTGAGGCTGACAAGCTCGGCGGTACCTGTTTGCACCGCGGGTGCATCCCCACCAAAGCATTGCTGCACGCCGCTGATGTTGCTGATGAAATGCGCGAAGGCCCGTCCATTGGCGTGAAGGGCTCCTTTGAGGGCATTGATATGCCCACCTTGCAGGCCTACAAGAACGGCGTAATCGAGAAGATGTTCAAGGGCCTGACCGGCCTGGTCTCCTCGCGCGGTGTGGAGATTGTGCAGGGCTGGGGCAAGCTAGTCGCGAAGGACACCATCGAAGTTAATGGCGTGCACTACCGCGGCAAGCACGTTGTGCTGGCCTCCGGTTCCTACTCGAAGACCATCGGTCAGGAGATCACCGGCCGCGTCCTCACCTCCACCGAAGCGCTGGAGTTGGGCGAGGCCCCCGGATCCGTGATCGTGCTGGGCGGCGGGGTTATCGGGGTGGAATTCGCCTCCGCGTGGCGCTCATACGGTGCGGAAGTCCAGATTATTGAGGGCCTGCCGCGCCTGGTCCCCAATGAGGACCCGGAAGTTTCCAAGAATCTAGAACGCCAGTTCCGCAAGCGCGGTATTAAATTCGCCACCGGAACCATGTTTGATCACCTCGAACAAACCGATCATTCCGTCAAGGTTTTCACCCAGGACGGCAAGGAATTCGAGGCGGATTACCTGCTCATCGCTATCGGGCGCGGTCCGGCCACCGCGAACCTCGGCTACGAAGAAGTCGGGGTGAAGATGGATCGTGGTTTCGTGCTCACCGATGAGCGCCTGCGCACGAACGTTGATGGAATCTACGCGGTGGGCGATATTGTGCCCGGCCTCCAGCTGGCACACCGCGGTTTCCTCCAGGGTATTTTCGTTGCCGAAGATATCGCGGGCCTCAACCCCAAGGTGATTGACGAAACGAAGATTCCGCGCGTGACGTTCTGCACCCCGGAAATCGCCTCCGTGGGTCTCAACCAGGATAAGGCTGAGGAAGAATACGGCAAGGAAAATATCACCACTGCCACCTTCAACCTCACCGGGAACGGCAAGTCCCAGATGCTGGGCGCGGCCGGTTTCGTCAAGCTGGTTGCGGTCAAGGATGGTCCCATCGTGGGCTTCCACGCCATCGGGGCGCGCATGTCCGAACAGATTGGCGAAGGCGAACTCATGGTGGCCTGGGAAGCCTACGCGCAGGACTTCGATGGTCTTATCCACGCCCACCCCACCCAGAACGAAGCAATCGGCGAAGCGGCACTGGTCCTCGCGGGCAAGCCGCTCCACAACCACTAAATCGAGGGAGATAACTCTATGTCTGAACCGTTGAAGATGCCCGCCCTGGGCGAATCCGTCACCACCGGTACCGTGACCGCCTGGCTCAAGCAGGTGGGCGATACTGTTTCGCTCGACGAGCCGATTGTGGAAGTCTCCACAGACAAGGTCGATTCGGAAGTCCCCTCCCCCGCGGAAGGCGTGATCGAACAGATCCTCGTCCAGGAAGATGAAGAAGTTGAAGTGGGTGCCATCCTCGCCTATATCGGTGATGGCTCCGGCGTGGCTGCTTCGGCAGCTCCCGCCAGCAATGCAGCCCACGCGGAAGAAGCGGCTCCTGCTCCTGCTGCCGCTCCTGCGCCGGTAGCTGCGCCCGCCGCACCCGCCGCGCCGGAAGGTGGTTCGGGCGCTACCGGTGTGGAAGTGAAGATGCCGGCCCTGGGCGAATCAGTCAATGAGGGAACCGTCACCTCGTGGCTGGTGGCCGAAGGCGATGAAGTCGAAGCCGACCAGCCCATCGTGGAGGTCTCCACGGACAAGGTCGATTCGGAAGTCCCGGCCCCGGCCGCCGGCATCATCCAGAAGATTGTGGTCCAGGAAGATGAAACGGTTGCGGTAGGCACCGTCATCGCTTATATCGGCGACGGCGCAGCCGGGGCCGCACCCGCGGCTCCCGCCGCCGGTGCGGCCCCGGCTGAAGCACCGGCCAGTGTGGCAGCGGTCCAGGAACCGGCTTCCGGGACCCCGCAGCACGGCACCCCAGCCCAGCAGGAAAACCAGGCGCGCACGCCGGATCTGGATGCGGCTGATGCCGGTACCGGGTTCTCCGAACCGGATGCTTATATCACTCCGATTGTGCGCAAGCTCGCCAAGGACTTGGATGTGGATCTGTCCGGAGTCAAGGGCTCCGGTGTGGGCGGGCGTATTCGCCGCCAGGATGTGGAAGCGGCAGCCGCGGCCGCGAAGAAGGCTGCGGAAGAAGCCGCGCGTGCCCAGGCCACTGCTTCCCAGCCGGCCCCGGCAGCTGCACCCGCGCCCGCCGCGGCGAAGAAGGCTACTCCGAGCGCACCGTCTGCTGAGGCAGCTCAGCTGCGCGGTACCACCGCGAAGATGACGCGCCTGCGCCAGACCATCGCCAAGCGCATGGTGGAATCCCTCCAGATTTCGGCGCAGCTGACCACCGTGATCAAGGTGGATGTCACGAAGATCGTCAAGCTCCGGGAAGCCAATAAGGCTGCTTTCGCCGAACGTGAAGGCACCAAGCTGACCTACCTGCCCTTCTTCGTCAAGGCCGCCATCGATACCCTGAAGAACCACCCGAAGCTCAACGCCACCATCAAGGACAATGAGGTGGAGTACTTCGATTACGAGAACATCGGGATCGCGGTGGATACCCCGAAGGGCCTGTTCGTTCCGGTTATCAAGAACGCGGGCGATCTCAATATCGCCGGCCTGGCCCGCGCCATTAATACCGGCGCGGCCAAGGTACGCAATGGCGAAGCAGCGGTCGATGATCTCACCGGCGGTACCTTCACCATTACGAATACCGGCTCGAACGGCGTCATGTTTGACACCCCGGTCATCAACCAGCCCGAGGTGGCCATCCTGGGTATCGGCGCGATTATGCGCGAACCCGGCATCGTCAAGGACGCGGACGGCAACGAATCCATTGGCATTCGTTCCTACCTCTACCCGGCGATCACCTACGATCACCGTTTGGTGGACGGCGCAGATGCCGGCCGGTTCCTCAAGGAATTCAAGGCCCGCCTGGAAGAAGCCGATTTCGAGGGTGCGTTCTAAGGAACTTAACAACTAGGATCCTCGGTTCCTCTGGGTTACGCAGTGCATCTCAGGTGCTACGTAACTCAGTAACGCAACCTCAACCGCGCGCGTGATCACGCGCGCGGGAAGCTCCCCGGTTCCGGTAGTGCTATCTGGCATTCCGGATACCGGGGAGTTTTCGGTTGATAGGCAGTCCGCAACACCGCCCGCAGCCCCGGTTCAGAATGCACGGTTTGCGGCCTGCTTAGGCAGCCCGCTCGGCCCGGAAAACAAAGTGGGTGTGAGAGCACCGTTTTCAGCCGGTTTTATGTTCCTTATGCCCATTCTGTGGGAGGCAGTGTCCAGAATGCCCGCTTTGCGGGGCCTGCTGGATTCTGGCACGCGCGCGGGCAATATCGCGAGCGCGTAGGCCGCCGAACCGGGTATGTTTTTTCCAGGGTGTACTGCGGATGTTGTACATGCGAAGTACAGCTCTGACAACACATACCTCCTCCCCAGGTGCTGGCGTGACTCCTGAGGTTCAGCTTATGGGACCTCGTCTTATGGAACCTCGGCTTATGAAGCACGTAGAAGTGCAACGGGGCGAATAACCACAATAGTTACTACTCAAGCGCCCCACTCAGCTGGCCTCTCCATACCGCTCATGCGATAGCCTTCACGGGCACGGATGGACGGCCACCACGCGCCACGGCTGCGGGCTCAGCTGCCAGCGCGCGCACCGCTCCGGTTGCGGCCCGATAGTTTCCCCGCTGGCGAGAATGAGGCGGTGCTGCACCGTGACAACTTCAAGAAGGTTCTCCCCCACCCAGGAAGCTTCCCGCACCTCAGTTTCCACCTGCGCAACCGGAGTGCTCTCCAGCACCCTACGCAACTTCGCATCGGCTGCCGCCGCTTCACCATCCGGCATGTTCAAGGCGTTCAGCGCTGCTATATCACCCGCGCCAATAGCGGCATCGCGGGCCGCCACTAACTGGCGGGCCACCGCCAGAGCATCCGGCTCCGGCTCGGTATTCGCACCAGAGCCACGTGCCAGGCCCTGGCCGAGTACCGAACGGTCGCCACGCTCCGGACCCTCGCCACGCCCCGGGCCGTCACCGTACCCCGGGCCCTCGCCAGACGCCGCGCCATCGCCATACCCCGGGTCTTCTCCCCGCACCGGCTCCGTGGATGCCTTTTTCACCGCGGGCACTAGCGCGCCCAGTGCCATCCCTGCCAGCACGCCCGCCACCAACCCGAGGACGCATAGGCGCACCAACATAGCCACGCGCCCGTCACTAGCTCCGCCTACCCCGCCTACGTCACGTGCCCTGCTCGCCTCGCGCCGCTTCACCACTGTGCCTGCCATAGGCCTACTTCACCACCGCCGGCCCATCTCGTCCAGAAGCCATCCACAGGAGGGCCCGCCACTGCGTCGTTATCCACAAGCCGCTCACGCCGCAGCCGCACGCCTCCTACCTCCT
The DNA here is from genome assembly GCF_051265835.1 of Actinotignum inguinis. Lineage (NCBI taxonomy): Bacteria > Bacillati > Actinomycetota > Actinomycetes > Actinomycetales > Actinomycetaceae > Actinotignum > Actinotignum inguinis. The sequence continues at coordinate 6,421 of NZ_JBOZDP010000012.1, forward strand.
CCTCACGCCTCACGCAGAGTTCTCGAGCATATCACCGCGCTTACCCTTGATGCCGAGGTCACCACAGGATCCACACCTCCACCCCCAAACGCTCCGCCAGCGTGAGATTGGGCCAGGCGCTCAACAAAGCCGGCGCTATCGTCTAGAATCGACGGGGACTATCGAGAAGGATCTAAAAGGAATCAGATGGCACAGGATAAGAACAAGGGCGCGAAGAAGAAGCCTGGCTTTTTCAAGACTCTGCGTGACGCATTCACCATCGCGAAGCGCACCTACAAGCATCTGGGCTGGTGGCTTGCCCTGGCCGGGCTCGCGGGCCTGGGAATCGGTATTCTCCTCGGTTTCCTCACCAAGAGCTGGATCGCATGGACCGTGTTCGGGATTCTCCTCATGCTCCTGCTTCCCATGCTGCTTCTCACCCGGGCGGTGCGCTCGGCTAGCTACGCGCAGCTGGATGGCATGCCGGGAGCCACCTCCGCGATTCTCGATTCGCTGCGCGGCTCGTGGGTCAAGCAAACCGAACCGGTGCGTTTCAACGCCCGCCACCAGGATTTCGTTTTCCGCCTCATCGGGCGCCCTGGCGTGGTTCTGGTTGCCGAAGGCCCCATCTCGCGTACCCGCAAGCTCGTTGATGATGAACGCCGCGCCATCCGCCGGGTAGCCCCGAATGCCCCGGTGCACGCCATTTTCATGGGCAATGGCGAAGGTCAGATCCCGCTGGCCAAGATCGAAAAGGCCATTAAGAAGCTCAAAAAGGAAATTTCCGCCCAGGAAGTTTCTGCCCTGGCCCAGCGCCTCGAAGCTTTGGGGAATAAGGCACTCAATATCCCCAAGGGAATTGATCCCACTAATATTCGCGCTAATCGGCGGGCCCTGCGCGGCCAGTAGGCCGCGCCGTCGTCGTACATATGTAGTATCCGCCCGGGGAATTCCACGTGAGTTCTCCGGGCGGAGGCACGCCCGGAGGTTTTTTGAGCCGGGGGCAGCACGCTAAACTACATGGGGTAACCGCACCGCTAGCCGCGCCGCGCGCCGGGAGGAGTCCGCATGTTCACAAGTGTCGCCGAAGCTGCCGAGTTTATCGCGGAAAACGAGATCGAATTTCTTGATATTCGCTTCTGTGACCTGCCTGGCGTGATGCAGCATTTCACGGTGCCCGCCACCCAGGCAACCGCCGAAAAAATGAACGAGGGCTATATGTTTGATGGCTCCTCGATCCGCGGTTTTACCTCGATTCATGAATCGGATATGAAACTGCTTCCGGATGTGTCCACCGCTTTTGTGGATCCGTTCCGCGCGGAACCCACCCTCGTCATGAATTTCAATGTGGTGGATCCGTATACCGATGAGCCTTTCGCGCGCGATCCGCGCAATGTTGCCGAACGCGCCGAGGCGTACTTGCGTTCCACGGGTATTGCGGACACGATTTCGGTGGGTGCGGAAGCCGAGTTTTATTTATTCGACGACGTGCGCTATGACACCACGGTCAATCATTCCATGTACGTGATTGATTCCAATGAGGGCTCCTGGAATTCGAGCCGGTTGGAGCCGGGCGGGAATACCGGCTACAAAATTCCCCACCAGCAGGGCTATTTCCCGGTGGCACCGGTGGACGCGAACGAGGATGTGCGTGACCTCATGTGCCAGTATTTGGCGCAGGTGGGCTTGGATGTGGAACGTGCCCATCACGAAGTGGGCTCGGGCGGCCAGCAAGAAATCAACTACCGCTTCAATTCTTTGCGTGCCGCGGCGGACGACCTCATGAAATTCAAGTACGTCATTCGCCGGGCCGCCGATGTGTGCGGGAAAACTGCCACCTTTATGCCCAAGCCGCTTTTCGATTCGGCTGGCTCGGGGATGCACTGCCATATGTCGCTGTGGAAGGATGGGCAGCCGCTTTTCCACGATCCGCGCGGCTACGGGCAGCTATCGGACCTCGCGCGCTGGTACGTGGGTGGTTTGCTAGCCCACGGGAAGGCGCTCGCGGCTTTCACTAATCCGTCCGTGAATTCCTACCGCCGCCTGGTTCCCGGCTTTGAAGCGCCCATCAATTTGGTGTATTCGGCGCGTAATCGTTCGGCGGCGATCCGGATTCCGCTGAGCGGGAATTCCCCGGCTGCCAAGCGTATTGAATTCCGGGTTCCCGACCCGACCGCTAATCCCTACCTGGCTTTCTCCGCGGAGCTCATGGCGGGTCTGGACGGCATCCGCAACCGGATTGAGCCGCCGGCTCCCATCGATAAGGATATTTACGAGCTGCCGCCGGAAGAATACGCGGATATTGAGACGATTCCGGCCTCCCTCGATGCGGCTTTGGCCGAGCTGGAAGCCGATCACGATTTCCTCCTCGAAGGCGATGTGTTCACCGAGGACTTCATCGCCACCTGGATTAAATACAAGATGGATGCGGAGGTCACCCCGCTGCGAGCCCGCCCCCACCCGTACGAATTCGAGCTGTACTACACGCTCTAAACGGGCGCTGCCGAAGCGGCCCGCGGCGGCCTGGCCGCGGTGCGCGGGCTAGCCTCGCCCGTAAAATACGTGCTCCACGGCGGCGCGGGCGTGCCGCGCGGCCCGGGCGCGCCGGTCGAGGATATCGCTGGCGTGCTCGGCGCCCAGGATCGCGGCCATGCGTTCGCGCTCGCGCGGATCACGCGGAATGACCTGGGCGGCGCTCCCGGTGCGGCCCGTCGCCACAAAAGCGGCCTGGCGCAGGGCGCTGGCGGCCTGCCAGCCCTCCACGAGGGCATGTTCCTCATCCGCGGTGATCAACCCGGCAGCACCGGCCGCCCGCAGTGCCTCCCCCGTTCCGGTAACCCGGAGTTGCGGGTAGGCCGCGGCGTGCTCAAGCTGGAGGAGCTGCGCGGTCCACTCCACATCCGCGCTTCCGCCCGGCCCGAGCTTAAGGTGGGAGGCCGGGGCCACTCCCCCGGGAATCCGTTCTTTTTCCACCCGGATTTTCATGAGCCGGATGGCGGTGCGCCGCGCCTCATCCCAGTGCGCCGGGTAGCGCAGCGGGGCGATGAGCTCAAGGAAACGTTCCCCGAGTTCACGGTCCCCGCCCACCACGCGGGCCCGCAGCAGCGCCTGGAATTCCCAGGGCTCAGCCCAGCTGCGGTAATACTCTCCGTAGGAATCCAAAGTGCGTGCGAGCACCCCGCTGCGGCCCTCGGGGCGCATATCAGTATCCACCGCCAGTGGCGGCGCCCCGCCCACCTCCTGCTCCAGGCGCATAAAAGCACGCGCCAGTGCGTCGGCATCCCCGGCGGCCTCCTCCGGCCCGTCCCACACAAAGATCACATCGGCATCGGAGGTGTAGCCGCATTCGCGCCCGCCCAGGCTCCCCAGCCCGATCACCGCAAAAGAAAAATCGGGATGCGAGCTATCCGCCTCGTTTTTTTCGGCGACGACGGCGCACCTGGCGGCGCGTACCCCCGCTTCCACCGCGCATTCCACGGCGTTACTCACCGCGCCCGCCACTTCTTCGGGCCCGAGCAGCCCGAGAGCCTGGGCCATGGCGGTGCGCAGCACTTCCCGCCAGCGCAACCACCGGCCCGCCCCGGCGATCTCCTCCGGCCGGCTGCGCCGCTCGAGGAGCGCGTCCAGCTCCCCGCGCAGCGCCGCCGCGCTGCGCGGGGCCAGCTCGGCGTCGTCGCCCAACCACGCAATGGATTCGGGTAGTTCGGGAATATCGCGGGCCAGGAAACGCGAGCGGGAAAGAATGAGGGCGAGGCGGTGGGCGACGGGCCCGCCGTCGCGCAGGGTGCGCATATACCAGGAGGTGGCCCCCATTTTTTCGGAGAGCACCCGGAAGGCGAGCAGGCCAGCATCCGGTTCGGGGCCTTCGGCGAACCACCCGAGCATGACGGGCAGGAGCTGGCGGGCAATGGCCGCGCGCCGACTGGTGCCTTCCGTGAGGGCGCTGATATGGCGCAGTGCGCCGGCCGGGTCGCGGTAGCCGATACTGGCCAGCCGGGTACGGGCGGCTTCGGGGGCGAGCGAAATATCATCGGCGGCTAGCTGCGCGGCGGCGGGAAGGAGGGGCCGGTAGAAAATATCTTGGTGGAGTTCGCGCACCTCCCGGCGTACCTGCGCGAAAGTGTCGGTCAGGGCCGCGGCGTCGGGTAGGCCGAGGGAGCGGGCCAGGCGGCGCAGGTCGTCTTCGCGGGTGGGAAGCACGGCGGCCCGGCGCAGCCGCACCAGTTGGGCGCGGTGTTCCAGGCAGCGCAGCCAGCGGTAGTGGTGGTCGAGGCGGGCGGCATCCGGGCGGGAAATATATCCGCCTTCGGAGAGGCTCGCGAGCGCCGTGGTGGTGGTGGCCGAGCGGATGGTGGTATCCACGCGCCCGTGCACGAGCTGGAGGAGTTGGACGGTGAATTCCACGTCGCGCAGGCCGCCCGCCCCTAATTTGATATGGCGGTCGCGTTGGGCGGTGGGGATATGGGCTTCCACGCGGGCGCGCATGGCCCGGGCGTCGGTCACGAAGTTGTCCCGGGAGGCGGCGTTCCAGACGAGCGGGGCGGTGGCGCGCAGGTAGTTGGCGCCGAGTTCGCGGTTGCCGGCGGCCACGCGGGCTTTGAGGAGGGCTTGGAATTCCCAGCTTTGTGCCCAGGTGGCGTAGTAATCCAGGTGGGAGGCGAGGGTACGCACCAGGGGGCCGGTTCCGCCTTCGGGGCGCAGCGCGGTGTCAATGGTCCACAGGGCGCTTTCGGGGCCGGGTGCGCTGATATATCCGGCGAGGGTGGTCGCCAGGGCGGTGCCGATCTCCAGGGCTCGTGCTTCGCTGACTCCCGGGCGCGGTTCGGTGATATAGACAACGTCCACATCGGAGGCGTAATTGAGTTCCCCTCCCCCGGTTTTCCCGAGCGCGATAATCGTGAAATCGACATCGTGAGCATCGGGTACCCGGGTGCGGGCGAGTTGGAGGGCGCCTTCCAGGGTGGCGCAGGCGAGGTTGGAGAGGGTGGCGGCTACCTCGGGCATGCGGGCAGCGGGATCGGGCAGGGTGAGGTCCCAGCCGGCCAGGGTGAGGATGCGGGTGTAGTAGTGGGCGCGCAGCGCGGCAATAGCATCCTGGAGGTCATTGCGGTTCTCGCGCGAATCGCTCCCAGCCTCCGGCCCGGCCCCGCTCATAGGACCCGGCCCGGCACCGGTCACAGTTCCCGTCCCGGTACCTTCCACGGCACCGGCAAGCCAGGGCGCGAGAGCGGCGCGCATGGCCCTGCGTTCATCTGCCTCATTCAGCAGGGCCCGAGCTTCGGCTTCTTCGGCGGTCCCGCGTAGTTCCTGGGCGGCTTGGGGATGGCGGGCCAGGTGGTCGGCTAGCGCGGTGGAGAGCCCGAGCACGGCGAGCAGGCGTGGCCGGGCGGCGTCGTCGTTCCCTACGCCCTCCCTACGGTTTAAGCCGAGCCGCGCGCAGGCCGCAAGCGCACGATCCGGATCCGCTACCTGCGCGAAATCCTCCGGCTGCCAGGCGCCGGCCTCCAGTTCCGCGGCGGCGCGTTCGGGGGCCGTGAATCCGCAGCGCCGGGCCCGCTGGGCGAGGGTGAGACGTCGCATACCCGCTCCCCGCGGCCCTAGCGATCCGCCCGGAAACGCGCGCGTTCCAGCGGGGTGACCTGGGCGCGGTATTCGGCCCATTCGGCGCGTTTATCACGCAGGAAGTAATCGAAGGCATCCTCGCCCAGGATCTCGGCAACCAAATCGGAGCTTTCCATGAGTTTGAGCGCGCTATCCAGGCTCCCGGGCAGGGATTCGATACCGAGCACGGAACGTTCCATATCGGTGAGGAGGAGGACATCCGTATCGGCCGGGTCGGAAAGATCGTATTTTCCTTCGATTCCGGCCAGGCCCGCGCCCAGCACGGCCGCGAAAGCCAGGTAGGGATTGGCGGCCGTGTCCAAGGCGCGGTATTCCAGGCGCGCGGATTGCGGTTTGGTGGGCTTGTATTCGGGCACCCGCACGAGGGCCGATTGGTTACGCGGCCCCCAGCACACGTAGGGCGGGGCTTCCCCGCCGCCCCACAGGCGCTTATAGGAATTAACATGCTGATTGGTCACGGCGGTAATTTCGCGGGCGTGGCGCATCAGCCCGGCCAGGAAGCGCCGCGCCGTGACCGACATCCCGAATTGGCCGCGCGGGTCGTGGAAGGCATTTGTTTCGCCTTCGAAAAGTGAGAAGTGGGTGTGCATGGCCGAGCCGGGCCAGTGCGCCAGGGGTTTGGGCATAAAGGATGCTTCCACCCCGTGGCGCAGTGCCACTTCTTTAATGATGACGCGGGCGGCCATAATGCTATCGGCCATCGTGAGGCAGTCGGCGTAGCGCAGATCCACTTCCTGCTGGCCCGGGCCGATTTCGTGGTGGGAGAATTCCACGCTGATGCCTACGTCTTCCAGGGAGAGGATCACATCGCGCCGGAAATTATGGGCCACCGAGCGGGTGACGTAATCGAAATAGGAGGCCGAATCAATCGGGGTGGGTTCTTCATCATCGCTGGCTCCCGGCTGGAAGAGGTAGAACTCCACTTCCGGGTGGGCGTAGGCGGTGAAGCCCAGGTCCTCGCAGCGGCGCAGGGTGCGCTGGAGGATAGCTCGCGGGTCGGAGCGGGCCGGTTCACCTTCGCGGGTGAGGATGTCGCAGAACATGAAGGCGGCGTCGTCGCTCCCATCCACGCCACGCAAGACCGCAAAGGTCGAGGCATCCGGGCGCGCAATCATATCCGATTCGTAGACGCGCGTGAGGCCTTGGATGGCCGAGCCGTCAAAGCCGACGCCCTCTGCGAAGGCATTATCGAGCTCCACGGGAGCCACCGCCACGGATTTGAGGGTGCCGACGATATCGGTGAACCACAGCCGCACGTAGCGGATACCGCGGTCGCTTATGGTGCGAAGGACGTGTTCTTGCTGGTCATCCATGGCGCTTCATCTTTCCGTGTTTTTTCGGGGAGGGTCCGTTAGTTCCGGCGATTTCGGTTATGCGTTCGGGCGCGATCCGTTATGTCCGGGCGATGCCCGTTATGTGTGCGTGCGAGTGGAAACGGGGAGTAATCCGCGTACGAAACGCCGCAGGTGGCGCCGCCGTGCGTGCGGAAGATCGTGGGCGAGCGGGTGGGAACGGAACCGGGTTTCCAGAACGCTCAAGGCTTCGCGCAGCTGGTACCAGTTCGTGATATCTTCTCCGGCCAGGTGCAGCCACGGGAGAGCAGCGCCGACGTCGCGCATATCCCGCGAGTTAATTCGCTCGAGAGAACGAACCCACTCATCGGCACATTCCAGGCCGTACGCCCAGCCCACGTAGGAGGCGAGGACCTCCGCGCTCACCCCGGCGAAACGGGGCGCCGCGGTGAGGAAGCGCCGGAAGCCTTCCACCTGATCGGAGGCCACTACTCCGTTCGGGGTGAGGGAAGAAAAGTTGAGGAGACCAACGAATCCGCAGAACACCAGCCAGCCGCCCACAATGAGCCAGTACCAGGACAGCTGGAAAGCCAGAGCCCCGATAAAAGCCAGGCCCGTGAGCGCGATACCCCCGAAGAAAAGCACGGCGGCCAGGGAGCCCACCAATTCGCGCCCGTGGTGGTACCAGCCCCGGCGCGAGACCACTTCCGCTTTGCTATCGCGCGCGATGGCGAGGGCGAGGCGGGTGGAGAATCCCTGTACCCGCAGCACCGGGCGGGAGGCGGCCGGCAGCCCGGCGTTTTCCATCGCGGTGCGATACGAGCGGTCATCAAAGGGTTCGGATTCCCGGAATGCTGCCGATTCGGCACTTTCCGGGGAGGCCAGGGCAGCCAGGAAGCGTGCCTCAAAAGGTTCGAGGGTGGAGGTATCGGCTTCGGTGAGGGAGATGGTGATCATCTGGCCGCGCAGGGCCGGATCCCGGAAGAAGTCAATGGTGAGGAATCCGCGGGCGGCCAGGTCGAGGAGAGTGGTGATGGCGGCGTCGTCCGCGGCGTAGTGGCGGTGCATAAAAGCACCGAGGGCGGCGGGCATCTCCGGCGGAATAGTGCGTACCGGCGGGCGGGTATGCGGGCGGCGCCGCCGGTAATTATGGCCGGTCACCCCGGCCGGTTCACGCGGATATACCCCGCGCGGCAGATCGGCATATTCCCGACTCGGGATGAGCGCCAAGCACATAATGACCAGGGCAGTCACCCCGATCCCTAAGGCCAACCAGAATTCCAGTGCGTTCATGGACACCAGCTCAAGCAAGGGTTCCACAGTCACCTCCTCGCACCTAGCGTACCGTGCCCGATGATGCACCGGCGCGCGCGACCTAGTACTCTAAGCCATAGATATCGGGAGGTAATCATGACGGAGTTCTCACCGGCACGAATTCGGGTGCAGCACCTGAACGAGATGGTCGCTAACGGAGAGGTGCTCACGGCACTCACCTGCTATGACGCTCTAACCGCGCGGATCTTGGACGCGGCCGGAATCGATATTTTGGTGGTGGGTGATTCCATTGGCAATACCGCCCTGGGATTCTCCTCCACCATCCAGGTCACCCTGGAAGATATTGAACGAGCCACCAGCGCCGTCATGCGCGGCACCACCCGGGCTTTTATTATTGCCGATATGCCCATGGGCACCTACGAAGAAAGCCCCGCGCAGGCTATCCGCACCGCCATCCGCCTGGTGCGGGCCGGGGCGGACGCGGTGAAACTGGAAGGCGGGGAAGCTTTCGCCCCCACCGTCGAAGCCCTCACCAAAGCCGGGATTAACGTGGTGGCCCACGTCGGTTACCGCCCCCACGCCGATGCCGCCCTGGGTGGCCCGCGGGTCCAGGGCCGGGATGAAGAAGAAAGCGAGGCCATTATTGATGACGCGGTCTCGCTGGAGAAGGCCGGAGCTATTGCCGTCGTCGTCGAAATGGTACCCGGGAAACTCGGAGCAAAAATTACCGAGATTCTTTCGGTTCCCACCCTCGGAATCGGGGCCGGGTATCGCACCTCCGGGCAGCTGCTGGTTTGGCCGGATATGGCCGGGATGACCGAATGGCAGCCCTCCTACGCCAAGCGTTTCGGCGAGGTGGGTGCGGCGCTGAGTAACGCGGTCACCGCTTTCCGCACGGCCGTCAAGGGCCGGGAATTCCCGGATAAGGAGCACAGTTTCTAAGCCACTACAATGGTGGCTATGAGTCTTGCAGCACGTGCGCCGCTCGGTACGGCGCGTCCCGGAAAGATTTCGCCGCGCCGTAAAGTTCCGGCTTCCATTGAACGCCCCGAATACATGTTCCATGACGGGCCGGAAGTGATCACCGCCTCGGATGTGAAAACCGAGGAGACAATTGAGCGGATTCGGGTGGCGGGAACCATTGCCGCAGATGCCATGTACGAGGCCGCCAAAGCGATCCGCCCGGGCGTGAGTACCGATGAATTGGATCGCATCGCGCACGAATACATGATCGATAACGGGGCCTACCCCTCCTGCCTGGGCTATATGGGTTTCCCCAAGTCGATCTGTACCTCCGTGAACGAGGTTATCTGCCACGGCATCCCCGATGACCAGGTGCTACGCGAGGGCGACATTATTAATCTGGACGTCACGGCTTATAAGGACGGCGTGCACGGGGATACCAATGCCACCTTCGGCGTGGGCGAGATCGACGAAGAATCCCGCCTCCTCATCGAACGTACCGCCACCGCCACCCTGCGCGGGATTAAAGCAGCACGCCCCGGGCGCCAGGTCAATGTGATCGGGCGGGTCATCGAGTCCTACACCAAGCGTTTCGATTACGGGGACGTCCGCGATTTCACCGGGCACGGCGTAGGCGAAGCTTTCCATTCCGGCCTTATTATTCCTCATTACGACGCCGCACCTTTGCACGGGGAAACTATTGAAGAGAATATGGTCTTTACGGTCGAGCCCATGGTGACCCTGGGAACTATCGACTATGAGATCTGGGATGATGACTGGACCGTTGTGACCAAGGATCGCGGGCGCACCGCCCAATTCGAGCACACCATCGTGGTGCGGGAAAGCGGACCGGAAATCCTCACGCTGCCCTCTGATCCGAATCTTGGGCTGCGGCTCTAGGCGGGTATACGCTGCGCGGGCCGCGGCGGGCCGCGGCGGGCTACGGCGTTGCTATGCGCGTGGGGGCGGATCCGAGAATCCGCCCCCACTGTCATCTTGGCCTATACGCCGGGTTCTGTACCGCTTGCGCGGCGGCGACCATCCATCTACGTGCGCCATTGCTGACGCACTCTAGCAATCCACCCGTGCCCTAGACGAGGAGCCTGGCGGGGCACTGTCTGATCTTGCTCCCGGTGGGGCTTGCCGTGCCATGCCGGTCACCCGGCACGCGGTGGTCTCTTACACCACCCTTTCACCCTTACCTTGCGGCGGTTTACTTTCTGTTGCGCTTTCCCGCGGGTCACCCCGGGTGGGCGTTACCCACCACCGTCCTCTACGGAGCCCGGACGTTCCTCGAGGCGCATACGCGCCGCGCGGCCGCCCGGCCAACATGACCCGTTTATGCTACCAGCCTGACGGGCGCGCGGGCACCGCCCTACGGACACGTGGTAGCGGGCCTACGGGTGCGCGCGCATCCCTACAGTGAGCGGCGGGCACCCCGGGGTTCCGACCGGGATTCTGACCAGGGTTCTGACCAGGGTTCTGACCAGGGTTCTGATCGGAGTTCCGGCAGCATCTAAGAATGCCGTTTCTGAATATATCTCCCCCATCGATTACCGTGAGTAATTATGCACTATTGTTTCCTTGCTCACACCCAAAAGTCCGAATGTGCGGGAAAGTAAGGCAAGCCGTTCCCACCGCCACGGCGGCGATTGTTAAGTCTTTGAGGATCCCTTGCCTGTAAATATTAAACCTGCTTAGAATCCAGGCAACAGGCAAAACAGCGACGTTTCGTGCGTTTTCTCTGTTAGTAGGTAATGGCTGCGGGGGCCGACTTTGCGTGAGGGTCGGCTCCCGCACCTCTCTCCACAGCATTGCGCGAATGCCCCACACGCTACGGAACACCACGAATACGTGCCACGCGCCACCGATACCCACCACCGTAGACGCTCACCACATTTAACCAAAGGTCATGTACGAATATACGGCTTGGCCCGTAGACTTTAGCTGTTTTATAAACGGTCAAAAGTTGCAGATTAGCCGTTCCGGGTAGTACTGCACGTCTTCGCGAAGGATCCCCATGACACAGCGCATCTCCCGACTCGCCAGTACTCTTACCGTGACCACCCTCGCCCTTACCATGGCGGGCACCGTGGCCGCCCACGCCCAGCCGGCCGCCGGCTCCCCCGCCCCGGGCGCGTCCTTTACCTCCTGCACCGATTCCCCCAAAGCGAAGGCCGCGGCGGATGAGGCGAATGCCGAACGTGAGGCACTGCTCAAGAAAACGGAAACGGCGCAGCAGGAGCTCGCCGCCGCTCAGGAAGCGGCAACTGCAGCGCAGGCCGCCAAGGATGCGGCCGCCGCGAAACTGAGTGAGGCGGAGAAGGCCGCCCAGGCCGCCGCGGAGGCACGCGATGTCGCCAAGGCCGCCCTCGATGCTTTCCAGGCGGAAGGTCAGGCTGCGAAAGATGCGCTTCCCGCGGCCCGCACCGCCCTCGAGGAGGCGGAGGGCCGGGTAGGCGCGGCGTCGTCGCAAAAAGACAAGGACAGCGCGGCGGTGACGGAAGCGCAGCGCGTTTTTGAGGAAAAGAACGCGGATCTCGCCGCAAAGACGCAGGCGGAAAAGGATGCGCGCGCGAAGCTGGAGGCGGCGCAGGCCGCCGAGGCCGCGGGCAATGCCGAACGTGAGAAGCTCGCCGCGCAGCTGCGTGAGGTGACCGAGAAGAAGGCGCAGGCGGATGCGGATCTGGTCGCGGCGCAGGCGAAGGAACGCGCGGCGCAGGATGCCCGTTTCGAGGTGGTTACGCGGGAAGCAGAAAAGGTCGCCGCCGCGCAGCGCGGGTACGACGACGCTGTTGCCGCCCTTCCCGCCGCTCAGGCGGCGAAGGAGGAAGCGCAGCAGGCGGCCACCGCAGCCGCTAACGATGTGACCGCCAAGCGCGGGGAGGCCGAAGCCGCCCAGGCGAAGGTCAAGGACTCGGAGGCGAAGCTGGCGCAGGCCACGCAGAAACTCGGCGATCTTGAAAACGCCGTGACCGACCTGAAGAACCGCCAGGCCGAGGTGGAGGCCGCGCTGCCCGGGCTCGAGCAGGCCAAGAATGATGCCGAAACCGCTTACAACGAAGCCCAGGCGGCCGAGGACGAGGCAAGGGAATGGTACGAGGCCGCTGCCGGAGATAAGAAGAATTTCACCGAGGAGGATGTAGAGCAGTACCGGCAGGAATGGGAGGCGAAGAAGGCGGAAACTGCCCCGAAGAAGGCGGCTTTCACGCAGGCCACTGATGCCTATACTGCCAAGGCTGCGGAAAAGGATCAGCTGGCTACCCAGGTTCCGGCGAAGGAAGCGGAGCGCGATGCCGCGCAGACCGAGAAGACCGGACTGGAGGCGGCTCACGCTGCGAATCAGCAGGCCGCGCAGGACAGCGCCGCGAAGCTCGCCGCAGCGGTGGAGACCGAGGCTGCGAAGCGCGCGGCTCTCACGGAGAAGGACGCGGCGCTTACCGCGGCCCAGCAGCAGGTAGAAACGACGAAGGCCGCCCTCGCTGCCGCGGAGGAGGCCGCCGCGGAAGCGACCCGCCCGGTGGATGAGGCCCTGGCCACGGCCCAGCGGGAAACCGCCGCCGCGCAGGAGAAAGCCACGCAGCTAGCCGCCGAGCACGCCGCACTTTCCGAGCAAATTATGACCGTGCACGTACCCAAGTGGAATGATCTGCGCCTCAAGCGTGAAGATGCACAGCAGGAGCAGACCCAAGCTGCCGGGGCGCTCGCGGAGGCGGAGGCCGCGAAGGGCGCTGCGGATCAGGAGCTTGAGAAGGCGAAAACTGCGGCGCAGAAGAGCGCTGCGGCGGTCACGTCCGCTGAAGCTGAGCGTGACGCCGCACGCCAGAAGGTGACGGAGCTGGAAGCGGCCGGCGCGAAGCTGGACGGTTTGCAGGCCGAATATGACACATTGGCTGCGGCTGCTACCCAGCCGGAGGCGGATGCGGCGGCGGCCCGTGAGCAAGATGCGGCCGCTGGCACGGCACTTGCGGACGCGACGGCGAAGGCCGCGGAGGCTGATGCGGCGGTGAAGCGTTCCGCGGATGATCTTGCCGCGGTTGATGCGCGTATCGCGACGCTGCGGAATTTCCTGGAGAAGTGCGCTGCTGAGGAAGCGGAGCGGCCGGGCGCGGGCGAGCAGCCCGGTAGCGGGACCGCGGCTCCGGGCACGCCGGCACCGGGAGCTTCTGCACAGAATCCTTCAGTGCGGGGCGGCAAGCATGCCGATCCTTCCACGCCGGTCTCCCGCGGTCAGCAGTCGGTTGGCAAGCACGCCGCACCCGCGGCGCAGCTGCCGAACACCGGTGCGGAGAGCAGCGGTATCGCTAGTTCGGCTCTGCTGCTGATGCTCGCCGGAACGGGCGCTGTGGCTTACGCCCGCAAGCGCGCCGCGCGCTAACGCCGCAAGCCTCAGAGTGCGCATAAGAACACCGTGTTCAGCTAATTTCGTGTTTCTTATGCGCACTCTGTGCCTCTCATGGTTTCAAATGCGCACTTCGTACGTCCCCGCCTGGCGATTGCTCTGGCGGGGACGGGTTGTTTTTCCGAGCTGTACTGCATCTGTCGTACATGCGAAGTACAGGCGTGAAAAAGAGAGCCGGCCTAGGCTTCGTCGTAATCAACCGGGACGATAATGCAGTCGTAGTCCTCAGAAAGATAAATCTCATCTTCCGGGGTGGCCTTGATTTGCGCCACTTCCACTGGAGAGAGCGTAATTCCCGCCCCGGTAGCACCGTTAGGCGTCATGGTCATAACCGCGTAGCCGCCGGTGGCAACCGAGTGCTCGTACACTTTTTTGAGCGAGGCCGCCAGCGGTGCATAGAGTTCCTCGCGTTGGGCGCGGATTTTTTCTTGGGAGGCGGTGATGTCCGCGACCACGTCCTCCAGTTCGGAACGCTGGGCCAGTACTTTTTCTTGGAGTGAATCGATAGCTGCGCCCAATTCCCGCACCCGTTCCTCACCGCCTTCAACAGCTTCGAGCGCAGCGAATTCCTTTTCCGATGTTTCTTCCAGGGTGGTACGGAGCGCCGCCATTTCGTCTTCCAGAACGAGCAAATCGCGGGAGGTCAGCCCGGTGCCGGCATTATATTTTTCTTCTTTATCCGCTACCTGGCGAGCCAAATCCGCGCTAGCCTTCTCCACGCTCGCCAAATCCGCCCGTGCCTGCTCCAGCTGCGTCTCCGCCGCGGTTTTTTCCCGCCCGCGCGCGGCAATCGCGTTGAGGAGTTTACCCAAAGAGGCTCGCAGCGGATGCTGGGTATTTTCCCGCTCGAGGCGGTTGAGCTGCGCGTCCAAGTCGGCAACCTGAAGCAGGATAAGTTGATCGGCACGGGGTGCTTTCATCGGGTGGATCTCCTTCGACTCGCACGAAAGGCGCACGGCGCGCCTTCCCCTATTCTATGTGGGAGAACCGGCCCCGCGCAGCGAGCTCACCCGCATCACCTCACCCGCACAGCGCCGATGGCCCGGCAAGCATTACGTAGCCCGGCAGGCACCACTGCGCCGTCGTACCTTTAACCGCGCACCGCAATATTCCAAGCATCCGTGGGAATCTCGGAAATATAGGTATCCAGCTGCGGGAAACGCTTGCGTAAACGCTGCTCCATCTCGCCCAGCACCGGCCATTCGCTGGCCCAGTGGGTGGCGCAAATGAGCGCGCAGCCGCCGTCCCAGATATGGTCGGTGGCCGGGTGGTGGCGCAAATCGGCGGTGAGATACGCATCCGCGCCCGCGGCTTTCGCGGCCGCCAATAGCGAATCCCCCGACCCGGAGCAGATGGCTAGCCGCCGCACCACCCGATCCGGATCGCCCGCTCCGAGCACGCCGGCCGGAGTATGCGGCAACACCTGCGCGACCCGCTCGACCAGCTGCCCGAAAGACACGGCCGCGATGCTGCCCACCCCGCCGATTCCGGATTCGGGATCCAGCGGCGCTTCAATCTCCACGTCCAGCAGCCGCGCGAGCGCGGCGGTGGAGGCCACCACGTCCGCATTGGTGTGGGCACTAAAAAGCGCGACCCGCCCGCGCACCAGCTGCGTGACCCACCTTCCCTTGGCGAACGTTCCCGCCACGGTGGAGGTCCCGCGCAAAAAGAGGGGATGGTGCGTAATGAGGAGGTCAGCCCCGCGTTCGCAGGCTTCTTGCACGGTTGCTTCACACGGGTCGACGGCGAAACCGACGCTGCGCACCCCGTCGCTGGGTAGGCCGGCCACCAGGCCGACCCGGTCCCAGCTTTCCGCGCATGCGGGTGGGAAGAATTCGTCCATGGCCGCGGTGATATCCGCCACTGTATATGTCATGGACTCACCCTACCCTAGGACGCCGTGCGCTCCACGGTGCTCTCCCACTCCTTGTGGAAGATTTCCTCCTCGTGATCAAAGGCGGTGACCACCGATTGCACGTAGAAGTTCTCCGCATCGCAGCGGATGCGGGTATCGGCTTCCAGGCGAACCTCCCAACCGATATCCGGGCGGGCCAGCCCGATTTTCCATTCGGCTTCGGTGCGTGCCGAAAGCGGGTCATCCCAGGAAATCCAGTAGCGCTCCACCGAATCTTCGTCGTAGTGGAGGCCGTCCGGGTATACCCGGGTTCCCCCGTAGGCCGGATCCACCTGGATAAACGTTTCTTTCTTCACCACGTCGCGGGCGATGAGGCGTTCGGGGCGGCGCGCCCCGGCAGCGCCCGCTTCCGGGTACGTCACATCCAAACCAACGGGCTGGACCGGCCCGGCGAAACGCACCGCATCATCAAGCGCATCGCGCTCTCCCCCGGGACGGATCGGGCGGGCGGGCACCACCAGCGCGGAGGCCCCCAGATCCACCTCCACTCCGGCGTTTTCCCGCGCCGGCCAAATCCACGGCCAGTAAGCACTGGAAAGCGCCACCCGCAACGTGTGCCCGGCCGCGAAATGGTAGCCAATACCGGTAAGCGGAACCTCCACATCCACCCACTGCCCCGCGGGCATCTCCACGATCCGCTCGCGCCCCTCGCGAGCGCTCAGGTTGAGGTTCCCGCGGGTGATAAGCGTGGAGGCACCGTCCGGGGCCACATCTTCCAGGCGCACATACATATGCCCGCGTTCCCCACCATTGCGCAGCCGCAACAACGCCCTGGCATTGCCGAGAATCTCCACCGATTCCCCCAGGTAAAAATCGCAGGTTACCGCGCGGCCATCGTCGGCGCGCTGATCGACCGGCAAATCGGCGTCGTTCCCGTACGGGAAGTACCGCCCGGCATCCGAGCCGATATCTTGCGGCGACTTCACAAGAATCGTGCCACCACGCACCGCACCTGGCGATACGCTCGCCTGCCCTAACTCGAAACGCAGCGGCTCAATATCCGGGGAGGGCCAGGCGCGTTCCGCCACCCAGCGGCCCTCGATTTCCTCGTATACCGAGGCCGGGCGCATGGGGTCACTGATCCAGGTGCGCAGCAGCGGCTCATCCATCGCGCCGTTATCCACGCCCTTGAGCCATCTATCCCACCAGCGCAGCGTTTCCCCGAGGAAATCAATATGCGGGCCCGGGCGCAAATCGCGATCCGGGTACTGGTGGCTCCACGGCCCGAGCAGCCCGCGCACGTTCTTCCCCAGCGCGGAAAGATTCTCCACCAGGCGCAGCACGGTATCGCGGTACGGATCGAACCAGCCGCCTACCGCGAGCACCGCCGCATCGAGTTTCGAATAATCCTCACACACCGAGCCGTGTTTCCAGTAGGCATCGCGGGTCTGGTGACTCATCCAGGTATCCACGTAGGGCTCCATATTATTGAGGCGCTCTAGCCACATGGACTTCCAGTTTTCCCCCACGGCGCGCGGGTCCGGCGGCCGGGATTCGAAGGCGAGCATGGTGGCCCCCCAGGCGTGCATATCCACCGCGAGCATCGAGCCGCCGAAATAGTGCACGTCATTGTCGTAGCGGTCGTCGGTGGAGCAGGTGGTGACGATCGCCTTGAGGGCTTCCGGCTGATAGGAGGCGAGCTGGAGCGAATTGAAACCGCCCCAGGAAATCCCGAACATACCCACGCTGCCCGTGCACCATTCCTGCGAAGCAATCCATTCGATGACTTCCAGGCCGTCTTTGTGTTCCTGCGCATCGTATTCATCGCCCGGGATGCCCTCGGAATTGCCGTGCCCGCGGATATCGACCCGGATGGAGGCGTAGCCGTGCCCGGCGTAATACGGGTGGCGTTCGTGATCGCGCGGCGCGGTCCAGTCCCCGCTGCGGTAGGGCAGATATTCGAGGATCGCCGGCACTTTTTCTTCCGTGCGCGGCATCCAGGCTTTCATCCACAGCCGGGTGCCGTCCGAAAGCGGAATCCACCCCTCGCGAATCTCAGTCTCGTAGGGAAAATCTGTGATGTACTCCATTGTTCTCCTTCCTATGCGTCTGTGCTGTGTTGCTTCTATGCGTGTGCTGCGGATTTCGTGGGGCGTGTTGAGGAACGACGACGCCGCCAGCTTTACGCGACGACTTTCATACGCGAACGCATCCACGGAGTAAGCGCCATGAGCAGCACTCCGTAACCAATAACCACCGCTCCCTGCACTCCGAAGTAGGCAGGGATGGAGGCGGCCATATTTTCGTAATCAAAGAATTTCACCACCTGAGCTTGGATCCCCTGGGCGCAGGCCATCGCCGCGAACCACAGGGCCATGGTTTGGGAGGCGAAAGCCCGCGGGGCGAGTTTCGTGGTGGCGGACATCCCCGAGGTTTGCAGCACCAGGTCCCCCAGGCCGAGGAAGATATAGCATCCCACCAGCCACAGCGGCATAAGAAGAGCCCCGCGCGGGGTGAGGATGCCCGCGAGCGCCACAATGACGAAGGCGATCCCGCCGAGCACCGCGCCCAGCCCCACTTTCGCGGCCACGTGAGGTTGGCGTTTGCCCATTTTCAGCCAGATCCAGGCGAGCACCGGCCCCATGACGATTTCCACGATGGCGGTGAGGGAAATGTAATAGGAGGAGGGGTAACTCAGGGAGCCGATGGTGTTATCGGTGGCGTTGAGGGCCACGAGGTTGAGGGTATTTCCGGTTTGGAAATAGAGCAGGTTGTAGAGGATGAGGGCAATGAGCAGCAGCGCGTAAGGGATGAGATTGCGCCGTTCTACCGGGGTGACCTTCGGGGAGCGGTACATCCACAGGAAGAAGAACACCGGCACGATCCAGGTGATCACGGAGATGCCATTGACGACGTCGCTGAGCGTGGCGGAGGAGAAGGTGGCGAAAAGCGTGGCTACCGCGACTACTCCCCCAACCAGTCCCACGAGCATCCAGAAGGAACGGTCCGCCACGAAACTGGCGCGGATGCGATGCGCTTTGGCGCGCCCGGATAGGTTTTTGCCGGTTGCCACGTAGGCGATGAGGCCGAGGATCATTCCCACGGCGGCGGAGGCGAAGCCGGCGTGCCAATGCACCCGCTGGCCGAGGAACCCGGCCACCAGCGGCCCGAGGAACGCCCCGATATTAATACCGGCGTAGTAGATGGAGAAGCCGGCATCGCGGCGGCTATCCCCGGGTGCGTAGAGTTCACCCACCATGGTGGAAACATTGGGTTTGAGGAGCCCGGTTCCCACCACGATGAGACCCAGGCCCACCCAGGTGAAGAACTCGGTGGGGATACCCATGGCGATATGGCCCGCGGCAATAACAATGCCGCCCCAGAGCACCGTGCGGTAAGTGCCGGAAATACGATCCGCGATCCAGGCTCCCGCGATAGAAAGCAGGTAGACGAGGGCACCGTAGGCGGCCACGATGGAGGATCCTACGTCCTCCGCGTAGCCGAGCCCGCCGCTGGCGATGGCATCGGTGAAGTAAAGGACCAGGATGGCCTGGAAGCCCAGGTAGGAGAAACGCTCCCAGAGTTCCAGGCCGAAAAGGGAATACAGGCCGGTGGGTTGGCCCATAAAGGAGCGGGTGGCGCGGGCGCGCCGGTCGCGGCGCAGGGCTTCCTTGTGTTCCTTTATGTACTTTTTGGGATTCTCGACGTTATCGGGGACCTGCGCGGCAATCTGCGCGTGGGTGGGTAGGTCAGTCACGTGGTACTCCTTCTCGAAAAACGGGACCGTCTGACCCCGCTATCGCGGCCGCTTCCTCCTTTCTCTAGGCGCGCGCGTGCGTCTTCCCGGGGCAGTACGACGGGCGCACATCCCCGGCTTTTTCAAGCACAGCAGGGGCACTTTTCGGCCCTGCTATCCGTTTTCCAGGGTAACAAGGGCCTCCGACATAACCGTGATTTGAGTACTTTTTTATCGTTTTCGCCCTACCGCCCACCCGCCGCAAGCCCTGAGCCCGTAGGAAAAACTCGAATAGACATGACATCGGTCACATTGATAGGCTGTAGGGCATGACCACATGCAATATTCCCACCACTCGCCTTGCCGATGGCGGCCAGATTCCCCTGGTTGGGATCGGCTCCCTACTGGCCAAAGGTAACGAGCTCGCCACCACGCTCGGCCAGATCATTGCTGACGGCTACCGCCTTATCGATACCGCCCAGCAGTACGCCAATGAAACGGCCGTTGGGGAAGCGGTGAAACGCTCCGGGGTACCCCGCGCGGAGGTATTCATCACCTCGAAGGTGGCCGGCGGGGAACAGGGGAAGCGGTACACCCGGCGTAGTATTGAGGATTCGCTGCGTCGCCTAGATACCGATTACCTCGACGCTCTCCTCATCCACTGGCCCAATCCTTCCCGCGGCCTGTACGTGGAAACCTGGGAGGAGATGCTCGCGGCGCAGGCGGAGGGCCTGGTGCACCACGTGGGAGTCTCTAATTTCTTGCCCGAACATCTCACCCGCTTGCATGAGGCCACCGGGGTGTGGCCGGTGCTCAACCAGGTTCAGCTCTCGGTTGCCCTCCCGCGCACCGATCTGCGTGCTTTCCACGAGCGCCACGGTATTGTCACCCAGGCGTGGCGGCCGCTCGGCGGGCCGGAAAAGCTGCTGGATCAAATCGTGGTCAAGCGCCTGGCCGCCAAGCACGGGGTGAGTGCGGGGCAGATTGTGCTGCGCTGGTGTGTCCAGCAGGGCATTGTGGCGATTCCGTCGTCGTCCCAACGCGAGCGCTGGCGGGCAAATGCCGATATCTTCAACTTCACCCTGGACGACTCGGATATGCGCGATCTGGCCGCGCTGGATACCGGCGACCTGCACGTATGGGATGCGCGCACGCACGAAGAGTGGTAGCGGATTTCGCGGCGCTCACGGCATAAAGAGTGGGCCCGACCGGATTCGAACCGATGACACCCTGGGTGTAAACCAGGTGCTCTGACCAACTGAGCTACGGGCCCGCGCGCTGCGCACTCGGATGATCCTACCCGATGCGCGGCCCGCGCGCACCTTCCCGCCGAAAATACCGGCAGCGCTTCCGTTGCGATTGCCCGCCGGCACTACCGGCCCGGCCTACCGCACGGCTCCGCGCCGAAAATACCGGCGGAACCCGCCGGCTTCTAGTAGCGCAGGCCCTTATTGGTTAGGCGCACGCCCGTCCAGGACTCCCCGAGGGCCACAGATGTGGTTGGTTGCATGCCCGCGGTATCAGCAGCCTCTTCAATATCGTTATGCGGCACCGCATTCGACACCCGCCCCGTGGGCACGAAGAGCCAGCAGATAGCATTTTCGTCGTCGAAATTAGCCTTGATATCCAGGAGCAAATCGGTGAGGTCATCGACGTCGCCGTCGTCCGCGCGCCACCAGGCGATGGCGCCGTCCACGATATCGCGCGAATCTTCGTCCACCAGCGCACTTCCGATAGTTTCTTCGATCTGCGCGCGGACCTGGGCGGCTACGTCGTCGTCGTAGCCAAATTCTTGGATGATGTTCCCTTTCTGGAAACCAAACGAACTCATGGCTTAAGCTCATCTGATCGCCGGCATTTTTTCAAGTTAATCTCAGCCGCGTCGCCCGTGATTTTGGTGATCATTACCGTATGACGACGCGCGCCGCCCGGTTCCCGGGCGCCGTGAAAGCCACCGGCCATGCGCCCCGTCCACCGCTCAGCTTAATTCCGCTCATGCCTGTGCGATGGCTCTCAACAACGCGGTAATATAAGAGTGCATGTGTAAGAGGTACCACAGCCGTTCTGGGACCAAAGCCGCGAACGGGTAACCTTGACACGTCCCTATGAACTACAACCACTCAAGCAATGGAGGAGATTCCGTGGCTTCACAAGATTCTGATGATCGCATGGTGTCCGGCCAGCTCAGCCAGATCCCGGATGTTGATCCGGAAGAAACCCGCGAATGGCTCGCGTCCGTGGATGATCTGATTGAAACAAATGGTGCGGATCGGGCGCGGTTTATCCTCGCCAGCGTGGATGAGCACGCACGCTCCAAGGGAGTTTCGGTCTCCCCTGATCTCGTCACGCCCTATATCAATACGATTCCTGCGGAAGAAGAACCTCCCTACCCGGGCACCCCGGAAGAAGAGGAACTCGAACACCAATTCCGCAGCTGGACCCGGTGGAACGCGGCCGTGATGGTCACGCGCGCCCAGCGCCCCGGCGTGGGGGTAGGCGGCCATATTTCCTCCTACGCCGCCCAGGCCACCCTTTACGAAGTGGGCTTCAACCACTTCTTCCGCGGCCCGGATGCTCCCGGTGGCGGGGATCAAATCTTCTTCCAGGGCCACTCCTCCCCCGGTAATTACGCCCGCGCCTACCTGGAAGGGCGCCTCACGGAAGCGGATCTGGATTCCTTCCGCCAGGAAGCCTCCCGTATTTCCGGCGGGCGCGGCCTACCCTCCTACCCGCATCCCCACCAGATGCCGGACTTCTGGCAGTTCCCCACCGTGTCCCTCGGGCTGGGCGCCACGAACTCCATCTACCAGGCTTGGTTCAATCGCTACCTGAGCGAACGCGGCATTAAGGACACCTCGGATTCGCACGTATGGGCCTTCCTGGGCGATGGCGAAATGGACGAACCCGAATCGCGCGGTATGCTCCAGCTGGCCGCCTCCCAGAAGCTGGATAACCTCACCTGGGTGGTCAATTGCAACCTCCAGCGCCTGGACGGGCCGGTGCGCGGCAACGGCAATATCGTGCAGGAACTCGAATCCTTCTTTAAGGGCGCGGGCTGGAATGTCATCAAGGTGCTGTGGGGTTCGGGCTGGGATAAGCTCCTCGCCCAGGATAAGGACCACGCCCTCGTGGATCTCATGACCTCCACTCCGGACGGTGACTACCAGGGCTTCAAGGCGAATGACGGCTCCTACGTGCGCAATAACTTCTTCGGGCGCGATCCGCGCACGAAGGCCATGGTGGAAGATTGGTCCGATGATGAGATTTGGGCGCTGCGCCGCGGCGGCCACGATCACCACAAGATCTACGCTGCCTACCGGGCAGCCCTGGCCCATAAGGGCCAGCCCACCGTGATTCTGGCGCAAACGGTCAAGGGTTATGACCTCGGCTCGAACTTCGCCGGGCGTAATGCCACCCACCAGATGAAGAAGCTCAATAGCAACGATCTCAAGCTGCTGCGCGATACCCTGCGTATCCCCATCGATGATTCCCAGCTGGAAGATCCCTATAACGCGCCCTACTACAAGCCGGCTGAAGATCACCCGGCCATGAAGCATATGCGCGAGCGGCGCGAAGCACTCGGCGGCTACCTGCCCCAGCGCCGCACCCACCAGGGTGGTATCGCGCTGCCGGCCGATAAGCCCTTCCAGTCCATGAAGAAGGGCTCGGGCAAGCAAAAGGTGGCCACCACCATGGCCCTGGTCCGCCTGCTCAAGGACATTATGCGCGATAAGGAATTCGGCTTCCGCATGGTGCCGATCGTTCCGGACGAAGCGCGTACCTTCGGCATGGATTCCATGTTCCCCTCCGCCAAGATCTTCAATACCCAGGGCCAGCAGTACACCGCGGTGGACCACGATATGCTGCTCTCCTACAAGGAATCCACCCAGGGCCAGCTGCTCCACACCGGTATTACCGAAGCCGGTTCCCTCTCCGCTTTCGTGGCGGCCGGAACCTCCTACGCCACCCATAACACCCCGATGGTGCCCTTCTACATCTTCTACTCGATGTTCGGGTTCCAGCGCACCGGGGATCAGTTCTGGGCGGCCTACGATCAGCTGGCCCGCGGCTTCATTATTGGTGGCACCGCCGGGCGCACCACCCTCACGGGTGAAGGCTCCCAGCATATGGATGGGCACTCCCCCGTCCTCGCCTCCACCAACCCGGGCATGGTCATTTACGATGCGGCCTACGCTTATGAACTCGGCCATATCTTCAAGGATGGCCTGAAGCGTATATACGGGGATGGATCTGACGGGCGTGAACAAAACGTCATGTACTACCTCACGGTCTACAACGAACCCATCCACCAGCCCGCCGAACCGGAGAATGTGGATGTGGACGGCATTATCCGCGGTATCTACAAGCTTGATGAAGCTGATGGCCTGGGCGGCCCGCGCGTCAATCTACTCTCATCGGGCGTGGGGGTGCGCTGGGCCCGCGAAGCCAAGCGCATGCTGCGCGATGACTGGGGCGTGGATGCCACCGTCTACTCGGTAACCTCCTGGTATGAGCTGCGCAAGGATGGCCTGGCCACCAACGAATACAACTACCTCCACCCGGAGGAAGAGCCGCGCAAGGCCTACGTGACCGCGAAGCTGGAAGGCGAAGAAGGCCCCTTCATCGCCACCTCCGATTTCGAGCACCAGGTCCAGGATTCCATCCGCGAATGGATCCCCGGTGATTATGAGACGCTCGGCGCCAAGGGCATCGGTATTTCCGATACCCGCCCGGCTGCCCGGCGCTACTTCAAGATCGATGATGCCACCATGGTGGTGCGGGCCCTGTACGCGCTCGCCAAGGCCGGCAAGATCGACCGCTCGGTTGTCCGCCAGGCAATCGAGAAGTACGATCTGCATAACCCGGCAGCCGCCGAACCGGTTCCCGATAACGACCCGGAGTAAAGCGGCGCGGGCCACGCCGGCGCTCCCGGCATCACCGGGATACCCGGCACGCCCAAGCTACGGCGCTCGGGTGCTGCACTGGCAGCGGCGCAGGCCCGGCGTCGTCGTAACTAATTGAATAGTGTTTGAGCATCCGTGCTCTCACACGTAGCATAGTGTGGCGGTCCTTTCTCACCCGTGAATAATTATCGCGAGCTGAGCTTTCGGACCGCCACACATATATGGAGGCTAGTGATTGACCGTTTATCGACTGGCGTGGAGGCATCTGCGCGACCGCAAATTCCAGCTCCTCGCGATTGCTGTGCTACAGATCGCGCAGGTGCTCCTCGGGCTCACCCTCCCCGCGCTGGGCGCTAACGTTATCGATTACGGCATTCTGGAACGCAATAGCTCCTATATTTGGTCGCGCGGACTGCTCATGGGGCTCTTCACCCTCGCGCAGGTGCTCTGCGCCATCGGGGCGATCTATTACGGGGCACTGGTCTCCACCCACCTGGGCCGGGAGCTGCGCCGCGAAACTTTCGCGCATGTGCAACGCTTCTCCCCCGCGGACCAGCAGCGTTTCGGGGCCTCCACCCTGGTCACCCGCACCACGAACGACGTCAATCAAATCCAAATGGTCACGCTCATGTCCCTCACCATTATGGTGACGGCCCCGATTATGGGCGTGGGCGGGGTGCTCATGGCCATCGGGCAAGACGTAGTTCTCTCCCTCACCCTCCTCGTGATTATCCCGGTGCTCACCGCGATTATTCTGGTGTGTACCGCGATGCTGGCCACACGCTACGAAACTCTCCAGCGGCGCGTAGATGCCATTAACGATGCGCTGCGCTCCCAGCTTTCCGGGGTGCGAGTGATTCGGGCCTTCCGCCGCGAGGAAGCCATGGCCGGGGAATTCGAGGTTCATAACCGCAATTTCCGCTCCATTATGCTCCAGATCGGCACGATTTGGTCCGCGCTGCTGCCGGCCATGAGCGCGGTCATCGGGCTGGCCTCCGCGCTGATCGTGTGGATTGGCGGACATCGGATTGCCGGAGGCTCCATGCCGGTGGGGGCGCTCGCCGCGTTTATCACCTACCTCATGATGATTCTGGGCGCGGTCATGATGCTCGGCATGATTATTATGGTGGTTCCGCGCGGGAACGTTTCCGCCGAACGCGTTATCGAAGTCAATACCACCGTTCCTTCTATTACGGACGCGCCGGATGCGCGGGAGATGCCGCCCGGTCCGGTCACCTTCCGCTTGCGCGATATTTCCCTCACTTACGCGGATGCGGACGAACCTGCCTTGCGCGGCATTTCTTTGTGTTTCAGGCCTGGAACGACGACGGCGATTATTGGCGCCTCGGGCTCGGGCAAATCATCGCTGGTGAAAATACTGCCGCGCCTCGTGGATGTGACCGCCGGGCGCTTCACCGTGGAAGGCAGCGCCGGGGCCGGAGCGGGTAGCGAGGCCGGCGAAACGGAATCCGGCGGTGCCGCAACGCGTACTGCTGGAATGAGTGAGGCCGGCGTGGGCGAAGTGGATGTGCGCGATATTCGACTCGCTGATTTCCGCCGCCGGGTGGCCCTTGTGCCCCAGCGGGCTTTCCTGTTCAGCGGCACGGTGGCCAGCAATGTTGCCGGCTCCACCCGCGATATCAACCAGGAGCGGGTCATTGATGCGCTGCGCTGCGCCCAGGCCTGGGATTTCGTTCAGGCCGGGGGAGGGCTAGAGATGCCGGTGGAAACCGGAGGAACCAATCTTTCCGGCGGGCAGCGCCAGCGCCTGACCATCGCGCGGGCCCTCTACCGGGCCCTACCCGATAGCTCCGGGCGGGCCGGGGCTGATCTGGTGGTTTTCGATGATTCTTTCTCCGCCCTCGATTACGCCACCGATGCCCAGCTGCGGGCCAACCTCAAGGAGCGGATCCGGGACGCGGCGGTGGTCATCATTGCCCAACGTATTTCAACGACCCGCAGCGCTGATTGCGTCGTCGTACTGGATTGCGGCGAGGTAGTAGGCTGCGGCACGCACGCCGAACTGATGGAAACAAGTGACATGTACCGCTCGATTGTGCGCTCCCAGGAGCGCGAGCCGGAAGGCGGCGCGGAACGCGGAACGGAAGCGAACGGTACGGAACGCGGCACGGCGGCCGCAACGAGTGAGGAGGCGCGGGCATGAGAGGTGCCGGAAATATTGACGAAGCCCGCGATATCCGCGGGGCGCTTCTCACCCTTATTCGCCATTACCTGCGCCATTACGTGGGGCGGATCGTGGCGGTGCTGCTGCTTTCGCTTATCTCCACCGCGGCGGTGGTAGCCGCTCCCTTCCTGCTCGGGCAGGGCACCAATGTGGTGGTGGATGGAATTCGCGCCGGCGGCGTCGATTTTCCGGAGTTGGCGCGGGTGCTGAGCCTGGCGGCCGGGTGCTATATTCTCTCGGCGCTGCTGCGTTTCTGGTTCGGCTATATTATTCGCCTTATTATTCAGGATCTCGGCTATGAGATGCGGCGGGATTGCCAGCAGAAAATTGATCGGATGCCGCTATCCGTGCTGGACAAACAGCAGCGCGGCGATGTGCTCTCGCGGGTCACGAACGACGTTGATAACGTGACCCAGTCCCTGCTGCAAACCCTTTCCGAAGTGCTCTCCGCGATCTACCAGATCATCGGGATCGTGGCGGTGATGGTCTATTTGTCCTGGTCGGTGGCCCTCGCCTCGCTGGTGGTCATCCCGGTGGGGATTATTGGGATCCTCCTTCTGCTGCGCCGCTCCCGCCCTTATTTCCGCGACCAGTGGCGCCTCACCGGTGATGTGTCCGCGGTGGTGGAGGAAAGTTTCACCGGGCTGGATGTGGTGGCCGCTTACGGGCTGGAAGATGAATTCCAGGGGCAATTTGATAGCGCGAATGCGCAGCTCTACGATGCGTCTTTCCGCGCGCAGGCAATCGCGCAAATGTCCCAGCCGCTTATGATGCTGGTGCAGAACGGTTCCTTTGCCATCGTCACGCTCCTAGGCAGTATTCAGGCGATGGCCGGCACCATGACGATTGGCGGGCTGCAGGCGATGATGCAATACACTCGACAGCTCTCCCACCCGCTCCAGTCCCTGGCCTCCACCGCGAATCTTATTCAATCGGCGGCGGCTTCCGCGGAACGCATTTTCGATTACCTGGCCCAGGAAGAAATGGCACCGGATGCGAAGTCCAGCTACCGCGAGGTGGTGGCCCCCGAGGCGCGGCGCGGCACCATCGAATTCTCGCACGTGCGTTTTGCCTACGAGCCCGATACTCCGGTGATCCGCGACCTCTCACTGCGGGTGGAGCCGGGGCATTCCGTGGCAATTGTGGGGCCCACCGGCGCCGGGAAAACCACGCTCGTCAATTTGCTCATGCGCTTCTACGAGGTGGACGGCGGGGCGATTACCGTGGACGGCGCGCCCATCGATTCCTTCACGAAAGAATCCCTACGGGAACATTTCGGGATGGTCCTGCAAGACACCTGGCTTTTTGACGGCACGGTCTGGGAAAACATCGCTTTCGGGAAGGACGGTGCTACGCGCGACGACGCCATTGCCGCCGCGGCCGCACTGGGCATTGATGATCTTCTTGAGACCCTCCCCCACGGTTTTGATACCCATATTGGGGATGAGGGCGAGAATGTTTCCGCCGGGGAGAAACAGCTCATCACCATCGCGCGGGCCTACCTGGCCAATCCCGATGTGCTTATTTTGGATGAGGCCACCAGTTCGGTGGATACCCGCACCGAGGCACTTATCCAGGATGCGATGGAGCGGCTGCGCGAAGGGCGCACCTCCTTCATCATTGCGCACCGGCTCTCCACCGTCCGCAATGCCACCACGATCCTGGTTATGGAAGCCGGGGACGTGGTAGAAAGCGGCACCCATGAGGAACTGCTGGCCGCCGGCGGCGCCTACGCCCGCCTCTACGAAAGCCAGTGGGCCTAAGCTAGCGGCGGTGCGAGCCTATGCTGGCGGTGGCGCGCCCAAGCTAGCCGCGATCCTGAGACCTGCGAGCCTAGGCGACCGGGACCGCCAGCTTCTCCTCCGCCGGGATTTCCCGGCTGGCAAGATACCCGGACATGAGCCGCGCTACCGCGCTGGCACCCAGGCTGAGCACCCACAGAGCAGCCATGAGAATGAGAATGCTCGGATGCCCGGCATCCTTAATAATGAGGAAGACCAGGAGGATCACTCCGAGGGCAGCCGCGATCACCGGGACGGCCTGCATGGTGGGGCGCAGCCACGCCGGTGCAGAGCGCCGGGGTTGTTCCAGCAGCCCAAACCACTGGTAGACCCCTAGGAAATAAACCTGGCCGAGCGCGACCCAGAGCATGCCAAAACAGGTGCAGGTCCACACCACCAGGCTATATTCCGGAGCCCATTGCATTGTTTCCATTGCGCTAACGCACAGCAAAAGATAACCGAGAAAACCGCCGAGAACCGCAGCTCCCGCCGCGATCTTTCCAGCCGTGTACGCGTTCATATGAGATCCCTCCGTTGAGCTAGGTAGCCAATCGCCGCGGTGACGATCTTATGTGGGAGTCTAACGACGCCTCGGGTGGATGTATACGGCCACGCCCTTCGCTGCTCAGATCTTAATCAAATTGTATCCAGACTTAATGCTGCTGTGACCCTATGTTAATATGCCCGTGCCTGATGTTAATGGGATTGTGACCGCTCCACTCCGGCGAAATCCCACAGGATCTCACCGAGCTCGCGCGCGGTTCCCACGTGCCGCCAAGCTAGCTCCCATTCGGAACGCGGTGCAGTCCCCCACTCCACGAGCACCGTGGGAAGGCCGTGCTGGCCTGCGCCGTCGACATCGTGAATACGATCCCCCACCATGAGGGCACGCGAGGTATCGATGCCCTGCGCCCGCAATTCGCGCAGCGCGGCCCCCACCACCTCAGCTTTCCCGTACCCGGGGATATCTTCGGGATCCCCGGCAATATAGCGGAAGTGCTGCGCCACGTCCTGGTGTTCCAGAATCGCGCGGGCATTCTTTTCGTTTTTCGACGTCGCAATGGCCAGCGGCACCCCGGCCGCGTCCAGCTCCTCTACCAATTCGCGCATCCCGGGGAAAATCGGGGTGTCGAGCATGCGCTGTTCGTAGCGGACGCGGTAGCGGCGCACCATCTCTACCGGGTCGGCCGCACCGAGCTTCGTGAAGGTATCGATGAGCGGCGGGCCGATGAACTGCACAAAGAATTCTTCGGGGTGGTCCTCCCCCATTTCTTCGCGCAGGGTGGCCCGGAAAGTTTCTTTGACGATAGCGGCGGAATCGTGGAAGGTTCCGTCCAGATCAATAAGGATAGGGTTCACAGGTCAAGTCCGGCGGTATCGCCTGCTCCTTGTCTCGCGATTTCGTTAGTTACCAGGTCAAGTACGGTGGTGGGACCGCGCCCCACGGGCCCGTTCACCACCACATCCAGGGCATGGCCCAGTTCATCTTCCACAATCCAGCCCTCTTCGAGGGGTTCTTCCGCGCCGGGAAGAATCAGCGTGGAGGAGAGTAGCGGTTCGCCCATTTCCGTGACTACGGCTTGGGTGATGCGGTGGTCGGGGATGCGCACGCCCACCGTGTGCTTCTTCGGGTTGAGGGTCATCCGCGGCACTTCTTTGGTGCCCTTAAGAATGAAGGTGTAGGGCCCGGGCGTGAGGCTTTTGATGAGCCGAAAATCGGGATTATCCACAATCACGAGCTGGCCGAGCTGCGCGAAATCGTGGCACAGCAGGGTGAAATGGTGTTTATCACCCACCTGCCGGATGCTGCGAATCCGCTCCAGGCCCTCCTTATTGCCCATCTGGCACACAATGGCGTAACCGGAATCGGTGGGCAGGGCCACCACCTCACCGCGGCGCAGCCGATCCACCACTTTGGTGACGAGCCGCGGTTGCGGATCCTCAGGATGAATATCAATGAAGGTAGCCATAGCCCCTAGTCTAGTCGAGGCCGCGACACGAAAAAGCGGCGGTTTTGACTACTCCGCCGCGCTCACCGCCTCCCGCAGCTCCGCGAGCTCATTCGCCTTGCCATAGGGTTCCATTTCCCGCAGATACGCGCGGGCTTCATTGGTGCGCCCGGCCGCCAGTGCGGTGCGTACCAGAGCCTCACCGGCCTCGAAACTGTGGGTGGCCGGATCCCAATGGGCCAGCCCCAAACTGAGGGCCTGATCCGGATGCCCGGCGTCGCGCAGAATTGCCATGGCCCGGGCGAGGATGTGCCCATCCGGATTGCGATCCGTGGCGGTGGTGAGGAGCCGCAGGGCCCGCTCGGGATCGGAGTCCACCGCAAGCCGAGCCATATGCAGCTGCGGGTACCAGGAAGCCGGTGAGCTGGAGAGTTCTTCGGCGAGGGCATAAATCGCCAGGTCCGCGGAAAGGATGCTTCCGGTTCCGGTGAGCTCCGCGGTGAGCGGATCAGCGGGCGGGAGTTCGCCTTCGGCCGCGCGTGCCAGGGTGACGAGCTGGGTGAAAGCCTCGACGTCGTTCGGGTCCTCAGCAAGCCGCTCACGCAGCGCCTGCGCGGTGGCGGTACCGGCTTCCGGGGCCCGGGTATGCTGGAAGAGTTGCTGCATCAAATCGAGGAATGCCATGATGCGAGCGTACCGAAAATAGGGAGGTCGTGCGATGGAGGTAGCGCAACTCATGTCGCTGGGCGCGGATGTTCTGGAGCGCGAAGGCTACCCGGATGCCACCGAAAGTTTCGAGCTGAACCGCGTGGATAGCGTGACACGCTGGGCAATCGCTGTCACCTTGGAAGACGCCAGCGGCGTGGTGGTGCCCGATAGCGAGATCTGCGCGGCGCGCACCCTCGGGGAGCTGGTGCGGCTCAGCTGCCCGGGCGCGGACCTCAGCCTCGCACCTTCTTCTCAGCACGACGGCGCAGCTGCGGCCCGCCCCGCTTCTGCCACCACCGCGAATGCGGCGGCGGGGCCTAGCCCGGCGCAGTCGGATAAGGCGAATGTGCGGGATAAGCCGGAGACGCCGACTGAGACGAATCGGCCAGATGTGCCGGATGAAAACGCCCCGCTATCCGCGGAGGATCTGCGGGCTGCCCTGGGGCTTTAGCCCACGCGGTGCAGCCAGCGTACCGGCGCACCCGCGCCGGCATAGCGGAAGGGCTCAAGTTCATCATCCCAGGCTTGACCGAGGGCAATATCGAGGAGCCGGCGCATTTCTGCGGCGTCGTTCCCCGCGTTTTCCAGGGCGGCCCGCACCCGGTTTTCCGGAATCACCACATTGCCGGTCAGATCTGTTTGGGCGTAGAAAATACCGAGGCCGGGGGTGGCGGACCAGCGGCCTCCTTCGGATACCGGGCTGGCATCCTCGGTGATCTCAAAACGCAAATGCTCCCAGCCGTTGAGGGCGGAGGCGAGCATGGCTCCGGTTCCCACTTCTCCCGTCCACGAGGCTTCTGCCCGGTTCATATGCGGGGCTGCGGGTTGTTTCGTCCACTCAAAATGCGGTTCGTATCCGAGCACACTTGTAACCGCCCATTCAACGTGGGGTTGAACGGCCGGCATAACAGAGTGAATGAATATGACGCCGCGAGTGGCGTATTTGTGTGCCATAGCATTCCTCCTGCGCTTGGGTGGCTTTCCCCGTGCTACCCACGCGGAGGGGCTACTAGAGCGATTGTAGCGCAGAAGAGACGCGCAGCTGGCGAATATCGCGCATCGCTTGTTTACGGACCTCCCGCTCCAGGCGGTCAAGGTAGAGGTGGCCGTCCAGGTGATCGCATTCGTGCTGGATGCAGCGCCCGAGGAGCCCCTCCCCTTCCACGATTTTCTTCTTGCCGTCCAGGTCGATACCTTCCGCCCGGGCGTACCAGGCGCGCTTGGTCGGGTAGTACAGGTCCGGGACGGATAGGCAGCCTTCCTCGCCATCCTGGTATTCATCTTCGGAGAGGGCCACGATCACAGGATTGAGGATGTAATCGATCTCGCCGTCGATATGCCAGGAGAAGGCGCGCAGGGAAACCCCGATTTGGTTGGCTGCTAGGCCCGCCCGGGCGTCGTCGTTCACGTTTTCGAGGAGGTCTTCAACCAGGCGCACGATGCCCGGGGTGATCTCCCGAATCGGATCGCAGGGGGTGCGCAGGACCGGGTCCCCCACCACGCGAATCTCCCGGAATGCCATCACGAACTCCTTTATAAGATTTCTCACATTAAGACTGCCCGGCGGCGCGGCTTAGGCTTATGGCTTACAGGACCGCACCGCGGGTGCCGGACAGAGCAGAACGGCGGTAAGCCTACGCTCACCGCCGTTCGTTCGCTCCCGCAGCTGGACTCGAACCAGCAACCGTTCGATTAACAGTCGAATGCTCTGCCATTGAGCTATGCGGGAATTTGCAACAGAAAAGATAATAGTCAATGGCGGGCCGTGAAGCAACTTGAGAGGTGTGCGCTCTACCACCCTTGGCTCAAAGGGTTGCTATAGGCCGGGC
Source organism: Actinotignum inguinis (assembly GCF_051265835.1). Taxonomy (NCBI): domain Bacteria; kingdom Bacillati; phylum Actinomycetota; class Actinomycetes; order Actinomycetales; family Actinomycetaceae; genus Actinotignum; species Actinotignum inguinis. The sequence goes on from NZ_JBOZDP010000012.1 coordinate 38,901, forward strand.
CCCTGCCGTACTTCAGCCGTTGCTAGGCGCGCCTCAGGCGTTGTTACACGTGCTAGGGCTGGTCACCACCGCCGCCGTTCGCCACCACCACCGCCACTACCTGCTGCTCCCCTGCGCCAACATCAGCCGCGGCCAGGTGCTGGCGCAGGGCGCGCCCGGCGAAGAACATGACGATAAGCAGGATGACCCCCACAATCGCGGCGGCGATCATACGACGGCGTGCGATGCGCTGAATCTCCTCCGCCTGGGCGGCGTCAAGGGTGCGGGATTCTTGCGCCTCGGGCCCTTCCGCCGCCTCAGGCCCTTCCGGCAGGTCCGGTTTCTCGGGTTGTGACATGGGGCTACTCTAGCCCACGCTCTGCCCGGTGAGCATGAACAGCACCATCTTGGTGGGAGCCAGGGCGCGCACCGCGTGCGGGAGGCGGGTGGGCAGGTGCACAAGCCCGCCGGGGCGCAGCTGCACCGTGCGCCCCTCGGTACACATCTCCACTTCCCCTTCCAGCACCTGGATGAGCACGGGCACGGCGGCGGTATGCTCGGAGAGCTCCTCGCCGGTATCGAAGGAGAAGACCACCACATTCGCGCCTTCAACGCGCAGCGCGGTGGTGGAAACGGTCGAGGCAGCGGCGTAGTCCACCGTGGCGCCCAGATCCTCCAGGTAGGAAAGTTGCGGGGTGTTTTCACTCATCGGTTGTCCTTTCAGTTAGCGGTGGTAGCGGAAGTGCCGGCATCCGCAGAGCTGGCGATGCCAGTAGATTCGGCGGCGCCAGTAGCACCAGCAGCACCAACGGATTCAACGGGCTTACGGGCCACCATGGCCACGCCGGCCAGGTGGTGGCGATACTTGCGGAAGAGCGCGCGCATGGCCAGCACTCGCGCACGCAGCTCTTTATCGCGCAGCACGTTGCGGAGGATACGCGCCACCCCGCGCAGGCCTTCGTCGGCGAGGTTGCGGCGCAGAGAAAGCAGGGCCATGGGGGCATCCCCCACCCATTCCACCTCGAAACCGGCATCGGTGAGCACCTGCCGCCATTCGGCCTGGGTGAGCGGGCGCGCATTGACGCGAATCGTCTGCGCCAGGCCTTTGCGCAGGGTATCGGCAATGGCCGGGTCGATGCTATCCGGGGTGAGGCTCAGTTCATGGATGGCGTAGCGCCCGCCCGGGCGCAGCAGCCGGAACGCCTCGCCCACAATCGCGGCTTTCGAGTTCGCGCCCTGCATGGTGAGCATCGCTTCGCCCACGACCACATCGGCACCGGCATCGGGTAGTCCAGATTTTTGCGCGGTGGAATTAACGACGACGCCGCCCACTTTCTCCACAATCCCCTTGACGCGGGTCACCGCATTCTTGTCTTGATCTACCCCGGTGTAGGAGTGAATGGGCTCGGAGATAATGAGTTCTGCGGTCCGGCCCAGGCCGGGGGCGAATTCTACAACGTCCGCGCTGGCCAGCTGGGCATACTCAAGCATGGCCTTCGTCAAATGCAAGCCGCCGGGGCGCAATACCCGTTTGCCGGCGCGGGCGAGCACCCAGTGCCCGGCGGCGGTAGCGGTGGGACGATCAGATTGCGGAAGTGGAGCATTGTCATCGATCATGGATTCACCTTAATCCCGCGGGCCTGGTGAGAAAAGGGCGTGTCACAACGATTTCACACCAACCTGACAACTCATAAAAGCGAATAATTACCACTAGAAATCCACCCATTGCCTTAGCCACCAAGTCACCCGATGCTAATAAATACAAAACTGTTGAGAGTAAGCATCTTGAAATGCCCACAACACAACCACCTGTGGCACACCCCACATCAACTTAGACAAACGCACATCCTTGCCCTAAACGTTTAGGTGACATAGCTTGACCTCAACGCAACCAATTGGGACAAAGGAGACCCTGATGAAACCGGCAACTCTTAAAGACGTGGCTCGGGCCGCCGGTGTGTCTATTTGGACTGTTTCCAATACGTTTTCCGGCAAAGCGCCCGTCACGCAATCGACCAAAGCCCGAGTATTGGAAGCGGCTAAAACGCTCAACTACATCCCGAACCAGACAGCACGCGCCCTGCGTCGCGAAACTCCCGGCCCAATCGTCGTGATGACCGCATCAACATCTAATGCTTACTACGTCGATATGCTCGATGGCATTCATGAAATGTTGCGCGCATCTTCCCATGGAGTACGCACAGCCGATCTTGCTCCTGAAGGCCGATTTGATCAGAAAACTGAAGATTTGGTTGTCACCGAAGCAATCCAATCGCGGGCAGCCGGAGTTATCAGCACTCTTACTTTATCTGTAGACAATCACGAGAAACTTTGCGAGTGGGGAATCCCCATTGTCTATGTCGACTCGCAAGGACCGACTGCGCCGTCCGGTTCGGTATCTGTAACCTCAAATAACGAACAAGCCGCTCATCAAATCGGTGAACATCTTAATTATCATGAACTCGACACGTGGCTTTTATTGATCTATCCCGAGCGGTGGTCGACAAGGCAAACTCGAATTAAAGGCATGAAAAACGCCGCCAAGAAATTCGGGGCAACTCTCTCGATTCTCGAATGCGCTAATGACTCACAATCGAGCGCAATTGCGTTAGAGGAATATCTCAGAAATACGAAGGTAGAGAAGCTCGCGATTATTGCCGGTAACAATCCTCTCCTCCTCGGAACCATGCACGCACTCCAGGCATGTGATCTCCATGTTCCTGATCAAGTCGCCTTAATTGCGTTTGACGAATTCACCTGGTCAACTTTCGTCAATCCTCCAGTGACGTTGATTGACGAAGATTCTCGCGATATCGGCGCAAAAGCCGCTCTAAAACTTATTCACATCATGCAAGAGCATCCGCAGGGAGCTATCCGTTACCACAACCAGGAGTCTGAGGAGGTGAACGTCAAGCTCAGAATTCGCGCCTCCTGCGGCTGCTAAACAAATTAGAAAACCAAATTGGGCTAAACCGGCCTATCTAACCAAAAGGAGATCTCAACGATGAGAACAGCAAAAAAGGCGCTCGCCTTCACGACAAGCATTCTGCTCGCCGCAACTTTCTCGGGTTGTACTTCAGGTGACTCCGCTACGGAAGCGCCGAAACCTGACAAGATCGAGAAAATCGGCTTAATGGTGCAGGACATGTCGAACCCGTTCTTCTCAGCTATGGATAAGGGAGCGAAAGAAGCAGCCGAGAAGATTGGCGCAACCCTCAACGTCCAAGACGCCAAACTTGATCTGGCGAATCAGAATACTCAGATTGACACATTCATTCAGCAAGGCGTAGACCTTATCGTTGTCTCCGCCGTTGACGAGTCCGGCCTCCAACCCGCCATCGAACGTGCGCGACAGGCAGGGATCTTCGTGGTAGCTGTTGATACTCCTGCGAAGGGCGCGGATGCCATTGTTATGACCGATGCCGTTCAGGCTGGCGAAATTGCATGCACCTATCTATTCGAACAGATGGGTGGCAAGGGAAATATTTTGGTTGTTGATGGCACACCTATCCAGACGATCACGGATCGCATTAAGGGCTGCAATCAAGCAATGAAGAATTTCCCCGGCATCAAGGAAGTCGGGCACCAAAACTCGCAAAATGACCGCGCCACCGGTCTCTCCGTCACTACCGACATGCTTACTGCAGCCAGCGATGTCCAAGGCATCTTTGGAATGAATGACCCGTCCGCCCTTGGTGCGACGCTTGCCGTGCAGCAAGCTGGACGTACTAATGAAATTAAGGTGGTAGGAATCGACGCTTCTCCCGAAGGACTCCAGGAACTCCGAACCGCTGGTTCTCCCTTCGTCGGCACGGCCACCCAAGAACCCGCAAAAATGGTCGAAAAAGCAATCGAGGTTGGGCAGCAGCTTGCTCGTGGAGAATCACTCACCGAAACCACTATCCTCATCCCCTCGCAAATCATTACCCGGGATGCGGTAGACGAATACCCGGGATGGTAGAAATGACTCTTCTCAAGCTCGAAGGGATCAGGAAAAGATTCGGCGCTACCCAAGCGCTTGGAGGAGTTTCCTTTGATCTGAACGCCGGAGAGATTCATGCCCTCATGGGAGAAAACGGCGCTGGCAAGTCAACGTTGATGAAAATCCTGGCGGGGAATCTTGCTGCCGACAGTGGAAAGATCTTCGTTGACGGTCAGGAAGTCCATATCTCATCTCCTAACGATGCGCGTAAACATGGAATCGCAATCATCCACCAAGAGATCAATACCGTCCCAAATCTGACGGTAGCCGAGAATCTCTGCCTCGGCGTTGAACCACTCAAACACGGGATCCTTGACCGTGAAAAGATGCGTTCGGATGCACGCGCTAAGTTATCGGCTATTGGAGTGGACATCGACGTGAACAGGCCTCTCGGCTCGTTTTCCATCGGTATGCAGCAGATGGTCGAAATTGCTCGTGCTGCTGCCGAGGATGCCCGCATCCTCGTTCTCGACGAACCAACTGCCGCGCTTTCCCGAGCTGAAACAGAGGATCTTTTCAGAATTATTCGGGAACAGCAGCAAAACGGTGTCGGCCTTATCTACATCACTCACCGCATGGAAGAAGTGTGGAAATTGGCTGATAGGGTGTCCGTTCTTCGGGACGGAACGTCCGTCGGAACACAGCTTCTAGCCGAATTAACACCTGACGAAATCGTGCGAATGATGGTCGGTAGAAAAATCGGTGATCTCTACGAACACGCGGACCGTGCATCGGGAGAAGTGGTGCTTGAGGCAAAGGATCTCAAAGCGCCTGGAGTTGACGACGTTTCCTTCAAAGCTCGCGCCGGTCAAATTCTTGGATTTGCAGGCTTGGTCGGTGCCGGGCGTTCGGAAACCGTCAGGCTACTTATGGGAGCAGATCCCATGAGTAGCGGAACGTTGCTACTCAAAGGCGAAAGATATCATCCTAAAAGTCCCAAGGAGGCCCTGGAATCTGGCATTGCCATGGTGCCGGAATCAAGAAAGGAACAAGGTCTGTTCTTGGATCACACAACGGCATCGAATATCTCGATTGCCTCTCTGGGTGACTTCACCAAACTCGGCGTACTCGCGCGAGGCGCAATTCGAAAGAAAGTTCGCCAGATCATGGAAGTGCTCAATATTCGAAAGACCTCCACAAGTCTTCCGGTAAGAGCTCTTTCGGGAGGAAACCAACAAAAGGCACTTCTCGGCCGCACTCTCATGGCAGGTGCCGATCTTTTGATTTTCGATGAACCTACGCGCGGTGTTGACATCGGGGCGAAAAGGGAGATCTACGAAATCATGAATGATCTGGCTAAAGAAGGTAAAACCATCATCATGGTTTCTTCTGACCTCCCTGAAGTTCTGGGAATGTCTGATCGCATCATCGTTATGCGAAAAGGAAAAGTCGTGGGAGAACTCGATGCACGAGATGCCACAGAAGAATCGGTCATGAGCCTCGCGACCGGAGCAACAAAGGAACAAGCATGACTATAGAAGCTGCACCTCGACGGAAAATGAACTTCGCTGCGTGGTGGGATAAGGTTGGGATTCTCGCGGTCCTCGTCCTTCTCGTCGTGATTATGGCGCTCATCGCCCCGAACTTCATGTCGATGAACAATCTCATGAATATCGCCCGTTCGATCTCTATCAACGCGATCATTGCGGCCGGTATGACCTTCGTTATTATTACTGCCGGCATTGATCTCTCTGTCGGATCAATCGTTGCCGTATCGGGTGTAACCGCAGTACTGGCTTGTATCTCCGGTGCTCCAGCCATCGTCGGGATAATCGCTGGCATTCTTGCCGGTGCAGTTGCGGGATGGGTAAATGGTGCCCTATCGGCGTATCTAGCCCTCGCGCCCTTTATCGTGACGCTCGGCATGATGACATTCCTCCGTGGCCTCGGATACACACTGACCGGCGGCCAACCCATCGTAGATAACAAGCTGGCTTTCAGAGATCTCGGAAACGGATACATGGCTGGAATTCCAGTTCCCGTCATTGTAATGATCATTGTCTACATCATCTGCTGGTTCATCCTCGAACGCACGAAGTACGGCAGGCATGTTTACGCAGTCGGCGGCAATCCCGAGGCAGCACGGCTCGCTGGAATCAACGTGAAGCGTGTACTCACATCTGTTTACGTCATTGCAGGGGCACTCTCAGGGCTTGCGGGTGTCATTTTCGCCGCACGCGTTGTTTCCGCGCAGCCGACCGCTGGAACCGGATACGAACTTGATGCTATTGCCGCAGTTGTTCTAGGTGGAACATCCCTTGCCGGTGGTAAGGGCAAGATCATCGGAACCCTCATCGGTGCGATCATTCTCGGCGTGCTCTCGACCGGCATGATTCTGATGAATGTCCAATTCTTCACTCAGCTACTAATTAAGGGCGTCGTCATTATTCTCGCCGTCGCCATTGATTCCCTCAAGCAGAAGAGCACCAAGGCAGGAAAGTAGATGAAGACCCATAAAGTAATCAGTAGTATCGAAGGAAAGCGGGCATTCGAGCCGATTTACTTCGATGAACCACAAGTGCTCACAGAGTCTTTATGGCTAGCACGAACCAATACTGGAGAGCAGATCCTTTGCCAGCGATTGGTTGATCAGCCGGCTCCACAAGAGGCCACCAGATTTGTCACTACACTCAGTTTTGAGGGCGAGGCAAGTTTCACACTGGATGAACCAGTCGAATCCGGAGAAGGAATCACAAAAGGACCCGGTACTGAAGTTGACTCATGGGCCCGCGTTAATACCGGCTACTTCGATATTGATGTATGCACGGGTACCGCCGAGGGCACTGGTGCCTCAAAGTGGGGGCTCAAGCATTTCCGCACCCTTGATGAGGGTATTGATCTCCTCCCCTCTGGAAACAATGCGATTGGTGGATTTTACGGCCCGTTCTTCACTCCTGAAAACGGACTGATCAATCCGCCAGAACACACAAAGGTGAAGATTGAGATCCGTGAAGACGGACCGGTCTTGCTTTCTTTCAGAATGCTAGGTGTGATTCCCGACGGGCTCCTCCCAGAGCTCAGGGGTAAGAACTTCTCAATCGAGTGGGCTTTCACTTATAGGACGCCTTGGTTCAGCCGTCGTTATTACGTAGATGATTTCCAAACCGTGATCAACGGGCGTTCTGTAACTAACAAGATCACCGTTGGGGATGAATTCGAGGCCGGGCAAGGAAAGCTGCTCTTTGATCGGTTTGCGTGCTACGGTGGATCCCGATATCGCAGCGGCGATCCTTATGCTGGACACCTGGCCGACATGGTCGAGCAGACCATTTCTGACGGTACATTGCCTCAGCGCAAGAAACTTGAAGAGTTTAAGGCCGTCCTAACGGATGATATTGAGAACGCCCATTGGGATTTGTACTGGCGCCTATTCTCGACTTTCGAAGGTGCTTTAACGGACGAAACGATCCGCGACCGGCTGGCAATTGTTCGCGAGAAATCGTTTGTTGATGCAGAGCTGCGTGATTGGCGAGTCGATTCTGAACCTATCGACGTCCAGAAAGAGGAGCACGAGACTATCTTCCCCGGAGCTTCCGATAAGACAGTCGAATATGACACATCTACCGGTCGTGCAATGATCTGGTATACCTCGAAGCCATCGGGAGGCTTCCAGATCGTGCAGCGCAAGCAGTCGGGATGGGGAAACTGGGGTACCAACCTCGAAAACGAATGCCCGGAGCTCCCTGTGGGTGTCGATATCAAAACGGCATACGGCAAATTCGCGTCTAACTGGAAAGATATAGCCGACCAGTTAGAAACTCCTCCGGAAGTACTTTAGGACCAGAGAATCCCGTATGGCACTTGCCGGATTTCTAGATGTCCCAGAGTAGGACAGCACGGTTACCGTATACAAAGCTGGGTGGCTGGCGCGATCATTCTCGCGTTAGCCACCCAGTTCCCTTTTACCAAGAAACTGATTCCTCCAGGTGTGATTCACGCCGGGAAGTTGAGTGGGAGGGTGAGGTCGTATTGTTCCGCGTCATACAAATGGTCGGCTAGATCCACGACCCGCCCGGATTCATCATAAGCACTACGCCGCACCCGTAAGAGAGGTGCCCCGGATGCTACGTGTAAAAGTTCTGCTTCCGTAGGCGTCGCGCTACGCGCGCTAATACGCTGGACCCCACCACGTAACACGATCCCGTGGCTCTTGAAGAAATCATAGAGACCACCCGATGATATCGCGGTAAGAGAGGGCGCTAGATCGGCTGGGATCCAGTTACGCATAATCCCCATACGGTTCCCCTCCGCCCACCGCAACCGCTCTAAAGCCACGATCTCTTTACCTTCTTGGCAATGCATATCGCCAGCTAGACCACTATCAGCAAACACCACCCGATACTGGAGAACATCCGTGCGTGGTTCACGGCCCGCCGCCCGCAAATCATCGGAAAGACTCGCCAGGGAAGGATCCCGTTGGAAAACCCGTGGCATCACCCTGGTTCCCACGCGCGGACGCCGTGAGAGTTTGCCTTCATCAGTCAACACTTGCAACGCCCGCCGTAGTGTAGGACGTGAGACTCCCAGCCTGCGTGACATAGATACTTCGTCTTCAAGGAGCTGACCGGGTAAAAGCGCGCCGGAGTCAATCAGGCTCCCTAATGATTGCGTGATTTGTTGATGCAAAGGAAGCGAGGAGCGAGAGTCGAAAACAATCTGCGGAGCAACCGGGATATCCAGCTGATCCGGGTTGTCTTTCCCACCCAGGTTTGACATTAACGTGACCCTCTCACTCTTATTTGTTCACCCAATTGTAAACATAGCGGACAATAGTGAGATTAGCTAGTGTTTCTCTCATTTTATCGCTTCGATGCTGTCCTATATGGCCGTGTTCATTCAAGTTTGCTGGCCGCCCTGGCTGGTCTTTTGTGTTTACAAGTGGGTGGGGTGGGGTTATTTTGGAAACCAATGAGACACCCCGCTGGTGGGGTGCTGGTTTGGACTCACAAGGGAGTGATACGAATGGATATACCTCATTGGATTAATGGTGGCCTCTATGCGGGGCAACCTGAGGGAAAGATTGAGGTTGATGACCCGGCGAGTGGTGAGATTCGCGGGTATTTGTTACAGGCAAGCCGTGAAGATCTTGACTACGCGGTAGGGGTTGCTGTTAAAGCTCAAAAAGCTTGGGCTCGTACCTCGTTGGCTAAGCGTACCGAGATCATGTATCGGATGCGTCAGCTTGTTTTGGATCATCAAGACGAGATCGCTAAAGCGATTGTGGCTGAGCATGGTAAGGATTATTCGGATGCTATCGGGGAGATCCAGCGTGGGCGGGAGACCCTTGATTTTGCTTGCGGGATTAACGTCGCTTTGAAAGGTGAAACCTCGTCGAATATTTCCACCGGGGTAGATATTCACACGCTACGCCAGCCCCTGGGTGTTGTTAGCGGGATTTGCCCGTTTAATTTCCCGGTGATGGTGCCTATGTGGATGCACCCGATTGCTATTGCTACCGGGAATGCTTTCATTTTGAAACCCGCACCGGCCACGCCCTCGGCTTCTCTTGTGATTGCGCGTTTGTATAAGGAAGCCGGACTGCCGGACGGGGTCTTCCAGGTTATTTCCGGGTCGAATGATTTCACGATGGCTATGATTGACCACCCGGATATTAGGGCTGTTTCTTTCGTGGGTTCAACCCCGGTTGCGAAACTGATCCAGGAGCGTGCGGTGCGCGCGGGTAAACGTGTCCAAGCATTGGGTGGGGCTAATAACCACGCGATTGTGATGCCCGATGCTGATATCGAGTTCGCTGGTAAACACCTCTCAGCAGCGGCTTTCGGCGCGGCAGGTGAACGCTGCATGGCCCTGCCCGTTGCTGTCGCGGTGGGTGGGATCGGTGAAAAACTAGCGAAAGCAGTCAAAGAACACGCCGAGCTTATCCGGGTGGGTTACGGCCTGGACGAAGGCGTCCAAATGGGCCCGGTTATCAACGCCCAATCAAAACAACGCATTATTGATGCGATCAATGATGCCGAAGAAAAAGGCGCGAAAGTCATTCTTGATGGCCGCACGCTTCGCGTGAGCGGGCACGAGAAAGGGTATTTCCTCGGCCCAACTATCTGCACGCACGTCCCCCAAGACTCCCTCCTCTACAAGCAAGAAACTTTCGGTCCCGTCCTGGCAATCGTCGAGGTAGACACCTACGAAGAAGCCATCACTCTTGTTAATTCCTCGCCGTATGGCAACGGGGCAGCGATCTTCACGAATGATGGTGGTCTGGCACGTCGTTTCGAACTGGAAGTTGAAGCTGGCATGGTCGGTATCAACGTCCCCATCCCCACCCCCGTGGCCTACTACTCCTTTGGCGGATGGAAAGACTCTCTCATGGGAGATACCCATATCCACGGGCCCGAAGGCGTGCGCTTCTACACGCGCGCGAAGGCCACCACGGTGCGTTGGCCTTCCGAGGGCACCTATGAAGCAACAATGTCGTTTGAACGCACCGAATAAACAATAAGGTAAGGAAGTGATGGACATGGTCGTCCATGATGTACTAACAATCGGACGCTGCGGCGTCGATATCTATCCCCTACAAACTAATTGCACCCTCGAAGAAGTCACAACGTTCGGGAAATTCCTGGGAGGATCGCCTACTAACGTTGCGGTAGCAGCAGCACGCCTGGGAGAAGACTGCGCCACCCTCACCGGGGTAGGTGATGATCCTTTCGGGCGGTGGGTCCGCCTGGAAATGCGCCGGCTCGGCGTATCAGATGAATACGTGATCGTTGACGATACCCTGAACACGCCTGTTACTTTCTGCGAGATTATCCCACCCGAACATTTCCCGTTCTTCTTCTACCGTGAACCCTCCGCCCCTGACCTCCAGATCAAGGACAGTGATCTGGATGAAGACCAGGTACGCGAGGCTAAACTCTTGTGGGTATCCGGGACGGGCCTGTGCGAGGACCCCTCGTATTCCACCCATATGAGCGCGCTTGCCATGCGGGGGCGTAAAGACCATACCGTTTTCGATATGGACTGGCGTCCAATGTTCTGGGAGTCAGTTGATCTGGCACGTCAGCGTTATGCGGAAGTTCTTGAGTATGCGACAGTCGCGGTGGGTAACGTGGAAGAATGTGAAATCGCGGTCGGGGAAACTGATCCACACGCGGCTGCAACAGCACTACTGGAACGCGGGGTCCAGATCGCTGTGGTCAAGCAAGGCAGCAAGGGCACCCTCGCGAAATCGAGCGCGGAAGAATTCTTTATCCCCGCGATGAACACGACCGTGGTCAACGGGGCTGGAGCCGGGGATGCTTTCGGTGGGTCCCTTGTCCACGGGCTTTTACAGGGCTGGAGCCTGGAGAAAACAATCCGGTATGCCAACACTGCCGGCGCGATCGTGACCTCGCGTATCGAATGCTCTACCGCGATGCCCACCCAGGATGAAATCGAGCAAGTACTGGCCGCTAACCACACCGACGCGCTACTCGATACACCCAAATCAGTAGAAAGCAACCAGTAACCATGGATATTGCCAGGCTTATTGCAGGACGGCGTTGCCCGGGCACTGCTCACCAAGCCTTGCTCACACGCGAGCAACCCGCCAGCCTCCTACCCAATGGGAAATTCCTTATCATGGCCGCTGACCACCCCGCCCGGGGCGCGTTCGCGGCTGGCGCTAACCCCCGCGCTATGGAAGACCGTTTCGACCTGCTCGCACGCCTGTGTGACGCGCTTGCCGTGCCCGGGGTTTCCGGCCTGTTAGGAACAGCCGACATCATTGAAGACCTCGCACTCCTGAGAGCCCTGGACGGCAAATGGGTATACGGGTCCATGAACCGGGCAGGACTGGCCGGCGCCGCGTGGGAACTCGATGATCGTATCACGGGCTATACGGCCAAAGGGATAGCTAAAGCAGGCCTGCAAGGAGGGAAAATCCTGCTCCGTATCGCCTACCAGGAAACACAAACCGTTGGCACGTTAGAGATGGCCGGGAAAGTAGTCACCGACCTTGCCCGGCGCCAACGCATCGCCATGGTCGAACCCTTCATCTCACGGCGTGAAGGCAGCCAGGTCGTCAATGATGTTTCTACCGATGCTGTCACCCGCTCGATAGCAATCGCTTCAGGTTTGGGGGCTAATAGTTCCTACACGGTCCTCAAACTCCCCGATACCCCAGACCTGGAACGCTTCGCTCGGGCTACTACCCTACCCATCGTTATCCTCGGCGGGGAAGTCAGCAACGACGCTGCTAAAACCCTGCACAGGTGGGCTCTCCTCTTGGAGATCCCTAACGTGATCGGCCTGGTCATTGGCCGGTCATTGCTCTATCCACAATCAGGCGACGTTCAAGGCGCCGTGGCCAACGCCGCCCAGCTTCTCTCCTAGAGAAGCCCACATATCCAAGGAGCACTCATGACTCTCACAACAGGAGGCCTCCTCGGTATCGCTCTAGCAGCGATAGCCGTTTTACTCTTCCTCATCATCGTATTCAAAGTCAACGCCACAGTTGCGCTTATCCTCGTATCAGCTCTGACTGCTATCGCTACCGGAGTCCCAGTCAGCGAACTATTCGATATGCTGCTCACCGGGTTCTCAGGCACCGTTGGCAAACTCGCTCTCATTATCGGGTTCGGAGCAATCATCGGGCGTATGCTCGAACAATCCGGAGGCGCTGAAGTACTCGCCCAAACCCTGCTACGTTGGTTCGGTGAGAAACGAGCACCCCTCGCCCTCTCGGTAGCCTCGCTCTTGTTCGGCTTCCCGATTTTCTTCGACGCCGGGCTCATCGTCATGTTCCCGATCATCTTCTCCGTTGCCCGCCGCCTGGGCGGACCAGTCTTGCTGTATGCCCTACCAGCAGCCGGCGCATTCCAGGTCATGCACGGACTCATGCCACCCCACCCCGGACCAGTAGCCGCCGCTACCACAATGAACATCAACATCGGGACCGTGCTCCTGGTTGGTTTGATCGTCGCGATTCCCACCTGGTACCTGGCCGGCTACCGCTTCGCATTGTGGCTCTCCAAGCGGTTTGATGTTCCCATCCCTAACGTTCTCGGATCGAAAGAATCCGGGCGTGAACTACCCGGGAAAGAACCCGCCTTCGCGACCGTTCTCTTCATCCTCATGCTCCCGATCTTGTTGATTACCGGTAACACGGTCACCAGTACCCTTCAATCAGCTGGAATCATCCCGGAAAACGCTGCCTGGGCAAGCGCCCTGAAATTCTTCGGTGAAACCGCTGTCGCCCTGTTCGTTACCGCACTCGTAGCTTCAATCATTTTGGGTTATGTACGTAAAGTACCCTGGAAGAATATCGATAAGATCAACGACGCCGGGTTCAAATCAGTAGCCGCGATCGTCATGGTCGCCGGTGCTGGTGGCATGTTCGGTTCCGTGTTACGCGAAACCGGTATCGGTACCGCGCTTGCTAACACGCTAGCCGATCTTGGTATTCCCTTGCTCCTGGCTGCCTACCTTATCTCCCTGGCACTACGAGTCGCGCAAGGCTCAGCAACCGTGGCCATCCAAACCACCGCGGCCTTGCTCGCGGCTACCGTGTCGGGTGCCGGACTCAATGACATCCAAACCGCGCTCGTCGTGGTGGCGATGGGAGCAGGATCCTTCTTCGCTTCCCACGTCAACGATTCCGGGTTCTGGCTAGTAGGTGGCTTCCTGCAAGTAGATACGAAAACGAATCTGAAGATGTGGACCACGTTCACCTCAGTAATATCCCTCGTATCCTTCGGTTTCTGCTCCCTGGTCTACCTCATCGTCTAGAAAACTCAAACTCACAAAACCACGTGTACGCACCCGCGGGCTGGATCTACACCCACCACGGGTGCGTACATGTTTAACTTCCTCACGCACCCCCCTGAATGAAATGCTTCCGTGGGCGTCAAGCACGAGTTAAATCCGCGCGTCTTACGCGATTGTCAAACGCAAGTTAAAACTGCACGCCTAGCGCAATACGAATTGCATGCCTAGCGCAAGGAAAATGCACACCCAGCGCAACCAAAACTGCACCCCCTCACCGAACAGGCAATCTCGCCCGGCGCCCAAGCATCCCTACCGATACCACCACTCAACACTCGCCGGCGGTCGGCGTTACTGCCACCCCACAGGCCGACCACTGGCCGGGTAACCGTGTCAAAAGTAGGTGGATATATTGTCGAAGAAGCTACTGGACTCCTCGTCTAAAAAGTCAATGAACTCCAAGTCCAAATACACGAAAATCCCACGTAGCTGGCGGAACTATGACGCGGGACATCACATAGTGGGGCTAATAGACAAATGGTGGGTCTTATACCGGGAGTTTGCCCTGTCATACCAACGAAAAGTCGGCCTTATTGAGGTCGGGCACCTCAATAAGCTTGCTTCCTTGACATCCGTTGCGTGACATGCCTTGACGGAAAACTCGTTCCGTCCGGGCTGCCATGCGCCACAGCCACGGGGTGGGCAGAGGCGTCAGAGCCGCTTTCTGGGCCGTGTAGGCGCCATAGTGCGCGTTAGAGACACGAAATCGGGGACAAACGGTGCTCTCCCTCGCACTTCGTTTGTGTACCCGATTCGTACGGATCTGATCCGGATCCAAGCCAACGACACGCCGTCATTAGACCCACTTTTTGTCTATTAACCCACATAGTGCCCCCGGCAGGACTTGAACCCGCGACCGATGGATTATGAGTCCACTGCTCTAACCTGCTGAGCTACGGGGGCAGCGCGTAAATTCTAACAGCTCCTAATTGGTCTGAGCCCCAATCATCAGGCTCATCTTTCACATCCAAGAAAACAGGTAGAATACAAGGGCGTTCCGGCCTTTAGAGTGCGTCAGACCGGAACGCCCAGCTTTTGAAAAATAGAAACTTGTCGGCTAAATCTATGCGCGTACGTCGCGCAGCAGCGTCGCGATTTTCTCCGAATCCTCCGCACTCAACGGGACCTGCGGGGCACGCATCAACGGCGAGCACTCCACCCCGCACAAACGCACACCCTCCTTAATCGCAGCAATGAAAATATCACCAATCTCATACACCGCAGCCAAACGCGTAATCTTTTCGAGCTCCGCAGCCGCGCGCGTAACATCCCCGGCCTCATACGCCGCATGCATCGCCGCAAACACCTCCGGAATCAAATTCGTCAAGCCAGAGAGCACCCCGGCCCCGCCACACACCCGATTCCCAATGTAATACTCATCAAAACCAGAAAGCACCGCGAAATCCGGGCGCACCTTCCGCACCTCGCGAATCACCCGCCGCGTATGACTCTGGGTATCCACCGTATCCTTGAGCGCCACAATATTTTCGTGCCGGGCAGCCAGCTCAGCCACCAATTCCGGAGTTAAATCCGCACCCGTGCGCTCCGGGAAGTTATAGAGCATAACAGGAAGGGCCGTCGCGCCCGCAACAGCGTCATAAAAATCAAGCGCCCGCCCGTGCGAATGCCCGAAATAGAACGGCGGGAGGGCCACCACCCCATCCACACCAGCCGCCTCAGCAGCCGCGATATTCTCCAGCACCTCACCCAAACGCGCCGCGCTCACACCGGCCAACACCTGGAAACGCCCCGCGGCCTGCTTGACCGCGAACTTCAAGAACTCGGCCTTCTCCTCAGTGGAGAAAGAGAAAAACTCCCCAATCGAGCCGAAGAAGAGCACCCCGTTGAGCCCGGACTCGGCAAGACGATCAATATGGGCAGCCATCGCCGGATAATCAATCGCACCCGAATCGTCGATCAACGTGACCGACGGGCAATACACACCAGAAAACATTCCAACCCCTTCCAGGTTTGGGCAAATAAAAGCTACCCATTTCCATGTCTCACGCATCATTGCGACTTACTTCGAACGATAACAGGAGGAATGCGAATCCATACCCGCGCAAAACACTAGAAGACAATAAGTACCGTAGGAAACATCGCTGACCGGCGCGCTGAATCATTGAACACGCCGGCCAGCGATAGCCCTACGTTAGGACCAATTCAAATTATTGAATTTACACTACAACAGGAAGAGTCCAAGACCCCAAACCAGAACTAGCCCAACAATGGAGATCAAACATGTCATCACTGTCCAGGTCTTAAACATCTCGGGAAGAGTGAACCCGAAGTATTCCTTTACCAGCCAAAGGCCCGCATCGTTTACGAAGGAGAAAATAAACGACCCAGCACCGATTGCAAGGACAAGAAGACCTGTTTGGATCGGATCATAAGCAAGCGCAGTGGCTGTCGGCTCCAGAATGCCGGCCGTAGTAATGGCCGAAACGGTCGAGGATCCTGTAGCCACACGCACGAACACCGCAATCACCCAAGCGATCAAGATGATCGATATATTTGTGTTTTCTACAAACTTAGTGATCATATCTCCAATGCCGGTATCAATCAGAAGGTTCTTGAAACCGCCACCAGCTCCGAGGATAAATACAATTCCAGCAATGGGACGTAACGATTTCCCGGCTTCATCGTTGAGCTTTTCCCACGGGTACCTTGTCGTAACGAAAAGCGTGAGAGATGCAAATACCAGTGAAATCAGAAGGGCAATCTCGGGATTCCCGATAAACTGCAAAATCTGAGCACCCATTTCCTTGGAATCGTGAAGGTCAGGGCGGACCATCATGATAATTGAAGTGATCAAGAGAAGAATGGCCGGCATGGTGACACAAAGCAGAGACAACCCGAAGGAAGGCTTACGACGACCTTCAACACCGTCCTCTTTATCCGCCATAGCGAACGTGTCCGGCGCACCACGCGGCACGATACGCGTCGAGTACTTCGCGAATAGCGGTCCGCAGATAATAACGAGAGGAATAGCAAGGACAATGCCCATACCCATCGTGATACCCATGGAACCATTCTCAAAGGTTTGGAGAGCGGCGGTGGGCCCGGGGTGTGGAGGAACGAGTGCCTGCATCGCACAAAGGCCCGCCAGGGCTGGCATCGCGATCATCATAAGGGGCATCTTAGATTTCCGCGTAACCATGATGATCACCGGAGCCATGATGATCAGTCCAACATCAAAGAACAGGGGCAACCCAATAAGAGACCCGATGAGAGCCATAGTCCAAGGGAGCATCTTGCGAGACGACTTCGAAATCAGAACGTCAACTAAAACGCCGGTCGCTCCCGTTACCATCAAAACCGCACCCAGCATTGCACCGATACCGACTAAGATACCGACACTTTTAGTGGTGTCTCCAAAGCCGTCAAGGAAGGCGTGGACGGTGTTCATCAGCCCGAACCCGGACCCAATTCCGGTAATCAGGGCCGCAAGCATAATCGCGAGGAAGGGGTGAACTTTCGCCCAGCTAACCAAAATAATGAGGATGGCAACGCCGGTTACGATACTGATGAGAAGCGCTGCCGGGTTAAGACTTACTTCCGGGATATCGCGAGCGAAAGGTAAAAGTCCCTGGGGTATTGAGCTTTGTAGCTGACTCACACCTACAAGTAAAGCATTCATCTATATTTCCTTTTTCTGACGAGTGCAGCGTCCGCACTGCCGCACGCGGGGAATCCAAATGGATTACCAATAGCAAGCAGCGACAGCTATTTATTTAGCCCGCGTGCGGCAGTGGAACGTGGTTTTCCCGGGAGAATTAGCCTCGGTAGAGGTACTTTTCAGCGGTTGCCTGAGTCATCTCAGCACCGTTGCCGGGAGCCGTTTGCGGCATATAGTTGCCATTCTTGATAACTGTCGGGTGCACAAAGTGTTCATGTTGGTTATCAACGTACTCAATCAACCGGTTCTCCATAGTTCCGGATACCGCGACGTAATCAAACATCGCAAAGTGCGCCACAGCTTCGCATAGGCCAACGCCGCCAGCGTGCGGGCAGACAGGCTTATTAAACTTCTTGGCAAGCAGGTATTCGATAACCAGTTCCTGCGGGCCCGCAACACGGGTTGCATCAATCTGCATGATTCCAAACGCATTCATTTGGAGATACTGCTTGAACATGATCCTGTTCTGCATATGTTCGCCAGTTGCTACAGGAATCGGATTAATAGCGCGTGCAATGGTTGCGTGTCCCACCACATCATCCGGCGAAGTCGGCTCTTCAACCCAAGCCAAATCGAAATCATGGAATTCGTTAATCCAAGAAATCGCATCAGGAACGTCCCACACCTGGTTAGCATCAACAGCCAACTTTACATCGGGACCAATCGCTTCGCGAGCTAACCCAAGACGCCGAATATCATCCTCGACGCGGCGCCCCACCTTCAGCTTGATAAGCTTAAACCCTTTTTCTTGAGTCTCTTCCTTACACAGCGAGACCATCTTTTCATCTGAGTACCCTAGCCAACCCGCGGCAGTGGAATACCCGGGGTAGCCATTTTCAAGAAGGTTGGCAATTCTTTCTTGCTTACCACGCTGACCGTCCTTTAGGAACTCAATAGCTTCTTCAGGACGAAGCGCATCAGAAAGATAACGGAAATCAAGAGTTGCGACCAACTCTTCCGGTTCCATTTCACCCAGCAGGCGCCACAGAGGCTTTCCAGCACGCTTGGCTTTAATATCCCAAAGCGCTGAGAGCAATGCACCGATAGCCATATGCTCCACGCCCTTCTCGGGACCAAGCCACCGCAGTTGGGAATCCCCTACGAGCAGATCCCACGCGAGTCGCATATTGTCGAGCAGCTCTTCAACATTACGCCCGACGAGCGTGTGAGCCATAGAGTTCATTGCCGCGCAAACAACATCATTTCCACGACCAATGGTGAACACAAACCCAACACCGATAATTCCATCATCAGCATCAGTAGAAATCTCCACATAAGCCGACGAGTAGTCAGGGTCGGGATTCATCGCATCCGAGCCAGAGAGCGTGTTAGATGTGGGGAATCGAAAATCGTACGTTTTTACGCCGGTAATCTTACTCACGAGTAAACTCCTTTGTTTTAGTTACCCACCGTGGAAGTTCCACGTCATGAACCCTAGTCCCATTTGGGGAACTATCCTAGGACCTTTTGCGACCAAGATTTGCACCCAGTGCGTAAAACTGCACAAATACGCGGGTTTAGTATTTAGGTATGACACCCTTCACACATTCTCATAATCTCGCCAAAGCTACAGGAAATAATAATTTCAGGTTCAAAACAAATGCGGGGCGACTCTTCCCGCATGACTTTGAATCGTTTCCGGTTCCTCAAGGCTCCTTACGAGAGGAGGCGCACAAGCAACAGTCAACCATCTACAATTGAGTTCCATAAAATGGAACTGGTGGTCCGTATCGATCTAGAAGAAGGTTCTTCTCTTGAGTACCAAACAGAGCCCGAGCGCAGCCGATAAAACTCTCATTGTTCTTCAGGCAGCACTGCAACACCCCCGTTTTACCGACATCGTTAACGCGACCGGCCTGGCAAAATCTAGTGTGCATCGCCTTCTCCAAACTTTGGTGAAGTACGAGTTCATTGCGGTAAGCCCTGACGGAAACTATTACGCCGGACCGGCTGCTTTGTCACTCGCCGCAACAGCATTCGAAAGAATCGACATCTCTCAACAAACGAAACCCTACATCCGACAACTTGCCCGCGAAGTTGGGTGCCAAGTGCACATTGGGGCGAGGAACGGTAAAGATGCCGTTTATGTTGCCATACAAGAAACTGATACCCCGTACCGCATACCATCACGAATTGGGGATCGGCTTCCTCTCCATTCAACTTCAATTGGTAAGTGTTTCCTCGCCGAGGAAGAGGATGAGGCGATCATTCGTTACGTGGCAGAGATGCAACTCCCTAAACATACACCCCGAACTATTTCGACAACCGCTGAACTGATAAAAGAAATCGACACAGTTCGTGACCGCGGGTTCGCTATTGACGACGAAGAGAATGTTCCCGGAATTCGATGTGTTGCCGTCCCTATTCGCAACCATCTTGGACGGGTGAACCATGCATTATCAATCACGACTTTAACATTGGAGAAAAGCATGGACGAAGTCATTGCCTTGGTTCCTCAAGTTAAACAAACCGCAGCAAAGATCTCGCGTTCTCTTGGTGCTAAAGAATCCTGAGAATAATCAACCGAGTATTTGGAGTGAACTACCCCAGCTCCATGCGCTCCTCACATGTGCGGCGCTGCGCCTCGAGTTCCATGAGGCGGGCGAAGTGCTGCTGGTAGGCGGCATCTTCCGGATTGGTGCGCTGGAGCGCGGAACGCACGTCCTCGATTTGGCGTAGCACACCTAGCCGAATGAGCGCGAGGGCAATCCCCCACACATAGTGCGGGAGGCGCTGCACATCGGTCTCCGGGAGCGGCTCGGCGGCGAGCTGGGAAATCACTCCGGCTAGCTCCGGGCCACCGGCCGCAATCACCGCCTCCACGTAAGCGGCACTCGCCTGGGGCTCGGCGTGTTCTACGTCCATACCCGCGCCGGTCAGCTGCGCGAAGCGCTCGGCAAATACTCGGGTTCCGCCCGCCGCCCGAATCGCCGTATGAATGGCGTGGTGCACCGGATGGGTGAACGTATGCGGAGGCAGATTATCCATCTCCGCCCGTGCCGCAAAAGCCGGAAGCTGAAGATAAATCTCCAGCGCAGCCCGCTCGACTTTTTCGGTAGGGTCACGCAGCTGCGACACCGGCGGCAAGGTCGCCGCCCGGTGGGTACCGGCATCGGCCGCACTCCCCTGCACTGTACCCGTCCTTTGCGCTGCCGCCTGGTACGACGGCGCATTCCCCGGCTGCACCGCGACTCCCGCCTGCTGCGCACCGCCGGCCGCTAGCGCCCTCGGGGTGTGCTCGCTGGCTGCCTCCAGCACCGCGCGCGCCTGGGCTCGCCCCTGGCGCCCGGCTTCCGCCACCGCCTGGCGCACCACGTGCTCATCCATGCCGAGCCAGCCGGCCAGATTCCGGGTGTATTCCCCGCGCAGTACCCGATCTCTAATCCCCGCCACAATCGGCGCGCTCACCCGTAGCCCGGCGCTGCGGCCCTCCGCGGTGGTGAGCGGAAGGTCCTCAATCAGGGAGCGAATCGCGAATTCGAAAAGGGGGCGCCGCCCGGCGATTACCTCGCGCAGCGCCTCATCCCCGCGCTGGAGCCGCACATCGCAGGGATCCAGATTATCCGGCGCAATCGCCACGTAGGTTTGGGTGGCGAAAGCCTGATCTTCCCCGAAAGCACGCAAAGCTGCCTTCTGGCCGGCACTATCGCCGTCGAACGTAAAAATAACCTCGCCGCCGTAAGCCTTCCCGGAGGAGAGCACCACCCCGGCGGCCGGATTGGCGCCGTCGCCCAAAAGCCGCCGCACAATTTTGACGTGCTCCGCCCCGAAAGCTGTACCACACGTTGCTACCGCCGTGGTGATTCCGGCCAGGTGCGCGGCCATGACGTCCGTATAGCCCTCCACGATGACCACGGAACGCGAGGTCGCGATCTCCTTTTTCGCGAGGTTGAGGCCGTACAGCACCTGCGATTTTTTGTAGATCGGTGTTTCGGGGGTATTGAGGTATTTCGGGCCGCGGTCATCCTCCCCGAGGCGGCGCGCCCCGAAGCCGATAGGTTCGCCGGTGATGGAGAAAATCGGCCACATGAGCCGCCCGCGGAAACGGTCGTAGAGCCCGCGGTTGCCCCGGGTGGCCAGGCCCGCCGTTTCGATTTCCCGGTCGGAAAAGCCGTGGCTGCGCAGGTGCGTGTAGAGCGCGTCCCAGGAGTCCGGGGCGTAGCCGCATTCAAAATGGTCAACGGCCGCCCGCTCAAAACCACGTTCGGCCAGGAGCGTGCGGGCCGGGGCCGCCGCCGGGGTATCGAATTGGGCGCGATAGAACTGCACGGCAACCCGGTGCGCATCGATGAGCCGCCGCTTGGACGGCTCCCCCGGCCGCCGTTCACGCGCGCCCTCGTAATGCAGCTCGATTCCGGCGCGCCGCGCCAGCAGCTCAACCGCCTCCACAAAATCAATACTTTCGGCCCGCTGCACGAAAGCGAAAACGTCGCCGCCTTCCCCGCAGCCAAAGCAATGCCAGCGCCCCAGGTTCGGGCGCACGTGGAAGGACGGAGTTTTCTCGTCATGGAAGGGGCACAGGCCTTTGAGGGAGTCCACCCCACCGGGGCGCAGGGCCACGTACTGGGAGGCGACGTCGTCGATCCGCACCGCGGCGCGCACCCGATCGATGTCTTCCCTTTTGATGAGCCCGGCCATGCCGCCTAGTCTAAGCGAGCCCGCCGCGCAGCGCACGCTCGAACCGTTTCACGCGCTCACCGCGTTCCGCACGCGCGAACCGCGGCGCACGCCGGGGCCGCGGGCGCCGGAACATCAGTGCCGGAACATCAGTGCCGCAGCATCCCGCACAGGTGCGCGTGCCACTGCCGCGC
>NZ_JBOZDP010000013.1:0-61083 GCF_051265835.1 Actinotignum inguinis
CCGAGTTTGAACCCGACTTTAGCCCGCTAGCAAGCCGAAAAGTCCGGATAAAACCAACACCAAGTGTCCTATAGGCCGGATCTGATCCGGATCCAAGCCAACGACACGCCGTCATTAGACCCACTTTTTGTCTATTAACCCGATAGGCCGGCACCACCGCCATCCCCTACCAGCGATACGACTCAGGCTCGTTTCGCCTGCTTGCTTCCAAACATTCAAAACGAGCCTGAACTCTGGGGTGGCCAACGGGGCTTGAACCCGCGACCTCCTGGACCACAACCAGGTGCTCTGCCAGCTGAGCTATGGCCACCATTTCGGCGAAAGAACGCCGATAAACAACTATAGCCGGTCACCGCGCGCAAAGACAATTCAGCGGCGGTGATAGCGGCCACGTTGTGAGCCAGATCGGCGCCCCGCCCGGCTGCGCCGTCGTACCTCAGTCGCGTTTATGCGCGGGAGCGGGAGCTGCGCCGTCGTGCTATTTAGTACCGCTACCAGGCCGTACGCACCGCAATCGCGTCCGCGAAACGATTGAGGTGACTCTCATCCAGCGACAGGTAGAGCGAGCCGTCGATCAGGGAAATCTCCATAACGTAAAACTCGTTCGGGTCCCCCGGCGCGGCCGGCACGATGTCCACGCGGTTGAAGAGCAGCAGGTGGTCGCGCCCGGTATGTTCGCGGATGAGCCCGTGCAGCACATTGCGCACCCGCTCGCCCCAGCGCCATTCCGATTCGCGCGCCGCGGAAACTGAGACCACTTCTTCCTGGATTTGGTCCGCGCTGCGGAAACGCGGGTGGAGCAGCGGAGCCTTTTCCACCCGGTAGGAAGCCAGGCCGTTGAGGAAGATGAGCGAGACCTCACCGGTGCGGTCGATATTCTCCAGGTAGCGCTGCACCATCACGCTGCGGCCCTTAGCCAGCTCGTGCTGGGCGTGCAGAATCGCCTGGGACCGCGAGGCCGGATCGGTGGCGGTATAGCGCCCCGTGCCGCGCCCGCCGGATGACACCGCGGGCTTGACCACAAAATCGCCGTGCGCCGGGAAACGGGTATGGACCTGGTGTTTCGTGAGGTTTTCCTCCGGTTCCAGCCAGGTGGTGGGAATGGTCGGCAAACCCGCCGCTTCCAATTCCCGCAGGTAATGCTTATCAGAATTCCACGCCATAATATCGGCGTGGTTGAGAATCCGCGGAACGGAACGGGCCCAGGAAATGAAAGCCTGCGGATCGCGCCCGTAATCACGAACTGAGCGGACAACGACGACTCCGGCGTTATTCCAGTCGTAATCGGGATCGTTCCACGCTACGACGCGCGGTTCGATATGGCGCTCACGCAGGGCATCGGGCAGGCCGGCCTCGTCCACGTCGAGCTTCGGTAAGTCTTTGCTCGTTGCAAGAGTAACAATGGGATCAGACACACTCTAACTCTACCCCGGCTAGTCTTATGGCGTGGCGATCCTTGACTCTTCTCCTTTATTAACAATTTTCGTTGTGGTGGCCCTCGGCTCCCTGCTCGGGGCGATTCCGCTGGGCCGGATACGTATCGGCGCGGCCGGCGCGCTCTTTGTGGGCTTGGCCATGTCCGCGCGCTTCCCCGAACTCGGGGCGGGTATGGACGTGGTGCAGTCCCTCGGGCTCGCCCTTTTCGTGTACACGGTGGGCATCGCCTCGGGTGCAGCCTTTTTCGCGCAGCTGCGGCGCAATCTTTCCTTGCTTCTGGCCTCGGTGGTTGCGGTTTTCCTCGCCGCGGGCGCCGCCCTGGTCATGGGCATTCTTTTCGGTATCGAACGGCCATTTTTGGCCGGCCTTTTCACAGGGGCGACGACGGCGGCACCGGCCCTCGCCACCGCCACCCGACTCACGGACGGTTCCACACAGCCCGCTATCGGATATGCCTTCGGGTATCCTCTGGCTGTCATTATCGGCATTATCCTGGTTTCCCTCATCGTGGGGCGGGCCTGGCCGGGGCTGCGCGATACCCCCTCGCTGGCGGGAAGCCTGCTCGATCCGCGCACCATCACCGTGGAACACCCCATGAACCTGCGCGATATTCCTGAGTGGGCCGACGGGCGGGTGCGAGTATCCTACTTGCGGCGCGGCGAACGCGTGCGGGTGGCCCTGCCCGGTGAGGACCTTGAGATAGGGGACGACGTCGTTGTTGTTGGTTTGGCGGCAGATGTGGAGGCGGCCGCCGCGCACCTCGGGCATTTGCGCAGCGAACACCTGGCCGATGATCGCAGCCACGTGGATTTCAACCGCCTGGTGGTGTCCAATCCGGACGTGGCGGCGCGTTCCATCGGGGAACTCAATCTGCCCGCTAAATACGGCGCGGTGGTGACCCGGGTGCGGCGCGGAGACCTAGAGCTGCTGGCCCGCGATGATTTCATCCTGGAGCCGGGCGACCGCGTCACCGTGGTGGCCCCGCGGGAACGCTGGGATGCCATCGCGGATCTTTTTGGGGATTCCGAACGCTCCATCTCGGAGATTGACGTGCTGAGCCTATCGGTGGGGATGGTGGCCGGGTTGCTGCTCGGCTTCGTGACGTTCCCGCTGCCGGGCGGTCAGGTGTTCCAGCTGGGTACCGCCGCCGGGCCGCTCATCGCGGGAATGTTCTTGGGGGCGGCCAGGCGCACCGGGCCCTTTGTGTGGGCCATGCCGGAGGCCGCGAATCTGACGATGCGCCAGCTGGGGCTCACCCTGTTTTTGGCGGGCCTGGGGCTCACGGCCGGGCCCGGTTTCGCGCAGATCGTGGTCTCCCCGCAGGCCGTGGGCGCGGCGGTGACGGTCTGCGTGATCACGCTGGTCTCCTGCGCGGCTCTGCTGGTGGCCGGCGCCTGGGTGCTGCGCCTTTCCGCGCCCCGTACCGCCGGCGCCATCGCCGGTTTCCTGGGCCAGCCGGCGGTCCTGGATGCGGCCACCTCCCGGGTGGGCGATGAGCGCATCGATAATGCCTACGCCACCCTCTTCGCTTTCTCGATTGTGGTCAAGATTTTCCTGGTGCCCGCGGTCTTGGTGTTGTAGCGAGGCTGGAGCGGTGTGGCGGCGCGCCGGAGATCGGCGCGGTGGTGCGGTGGCGCGGACGCGAACGTGGCGGTTCCCTAGCGCGGCCGCGCGAACGTAAGCCGCGGCGTGGAAGCGAGTGGGCGGGCCGGGCGGCGGCGTCGTACCGCGGCTAAAGTAGGGACGAAGATACGAAACCGTTTCCGGAAAATACGGGAAGTGAGGCGTGAGATGCGCGATATGGTGCGCAAGGTGGCGGCGAGCGCGGCGGCGCTGGGCCTGGCGGGCGCGGGGGCGCTGCTGCTGGGCGGCTGCGATGCTGGCGAAACCACCGAGGCCGGGAGTTTTATGCGGCAGGCGGGGGCGTCTATGTACGTGGTGAGCGTGGATGGGCGCGAACTGATCTCCAAGGTAGTGGATTGCAACGGCGGGGAATCCCAGGTGATGACCGGGCTTTTTGAGCCGGCGAATAACCTCGTGACCTGGAAGGATATCGACGGTAAGGAGATCGGCACCTCGGTGGCGCATTTCGCCGAGGACGGGAAGAGCATCACGCTGGCCAATGAGGCCACTCCGAATGCCGGAGCCACCTACGTGCGCGAAGGCACGCCGGAAGCCGAGCTCATGGCGCGCGGGCAGAAAAGCGAGTGCGCGCCGAAGTAGAGAGCTCGGCTTATCCGGCGTGTGCTACCGGTTTTTAGGATGCTCGTGGCATTCCGGGTGCGACCGGTATTCCACGGACTACCGGCATTTCAGGTGCTACCGGCATTCGAGGGCGAAACGCTTGAGGTCGCTCAGCACCTCACGGCTCTCCTCTAGCCACACCTGCCCCACCGGGAAAACGTGGCCCAGGGTTGCCCCGCGCGGGGGCCGGTAGGAATGGCATTCCACCGGGATTCCCTTGCGGGAAAGATAGCCGGCAAAGAGCAGGGTCTCGAATTCGATAAAGTCATCCGAACTCGTGACCAGATAAGCCGGCGGGAGCTCGCAGCGCGAAACGAGCTTTTCGGCACACAGTAGCTCTTCGCCGAGCACCTGCACGGCGCGATCGATGAAGCCACCCATCTCCGTCAGATAGGCGAGAGTGGGAGTGGCGGCGTCGTCGTTCCCACCATCGCGGCGGCCGGAAACGAAAGGCACCAGGTCCGAGAGGTCGAAAAGACCGGAGACGAAAGCCATGCCCGCAACGGCGAGCCGCTCCTCCCCCAGAACGGAAGGCGCCGGGGCGTGCGGCGCGCTGCCCGGCGCAACCGGCGCAACGGCAGGCGTGTCAGGCGCATCCAGGGCCGCGAAAATTTCAGGATTACGCAAAGCCGCAACCGCGTACAGCCCCAGGGTGGCGCCGGCGGAATCCCCCGTGATCACAACGGAATCCGGATCAACCGGGTAATCATCGAGGTGGCGCGCAATCCAGGCGCAACCCGCGAGCACATCGCGGAGCTGGTCGAGGAAATCAGCAGCCGGGGCGAGCCGGTAGCTCAGCGAGAAGACCGCGCATCCCCGCTCCGCGAGATGGACTCCGAAATTCTTGTTGAGATCCTTCGTTCCGTACACGAAACCGCCACCGTGAATATCGATGTAGACCGGCAGCGCTTTGCCGCCGCGCAGGTACGCATCGTGGGGAAGGTAGAGATCCAGGCGGTGGAAAGGATTGGTTTCCCCGTCGGGAAGATAGGGAATATCCGCGATCACATCCACCGTGTCCGGGGTGTGCCAACGTTCGCACCGCACGATATCAACATCGAGAACGAAAGATTTCCGCACCTCGATGGCGCGTTGCCGGATCGCGGCATCAACGCCGGCCAGATCCTCATCAATAGGCGTCCACGTGCGGGCCCGGGCAATATTCTCCGGGGTATCAGGATGCATGTGTTGTCCTCACTACTTGGTTCATGAGCGCTCGGCTATTTAGCGCGCGGCTCATGACACTTGAGTTAATTGCACTCGATTAATTGGCACGCGGCTACTCCGCCGGCATATCTTCGAGCTCAACACCGGCAGTTTCCGGAAGGGCCTTCATCACGAAGATCAAGCTCACGGCGGCGAAGACGGCGTAAAGCAGGTAGACGTTACCCGTACCGATGGCGTCTTTCAAGGGCGGGAAAGTGGTCGAGACCAGGAAGTTCGCGATCCAGTTGACCGCGCTTGCCACCGCAACGCCGAGGGCGCGGATGTTGTTCGGGAAAATCTCGCCGAGCACAACCCACATGACCGGGCCCCAGGTGAAGCAGAAGGCCAGGTAGAAGATGTAGACCGAGACCAGGGTAATCGGCCCCCACATGCCCGGCAGGGTGATGGATGCGCCGTCGACTTCGGCCTGGTAGAAACCGAGGGCGGCAACTCCCAGGAAGATCGTCATGACGGTGGAGCCGGTGATGAGCAGGAAACGGCGGCCCACCTTGTCGACGATGAACATCGCGAGGATAGTCGCGATAATCGCGCCGATGGTCCGGTACACCGAAATATTCAGGGCGAGCTGTTCGCTGAAACCAACCGACTTCCAGAGCGAGGAATCGTAGTAAAGGATGATATTGACGCCGGAGAGCTGCTGGAGGGCGGCGACCGCCATGGCGATCCAGACCACCTTGCGCAGCCCGAAGGTCTTGCCGCGCAGGTCGGAGAGCTTCGCGGCTTTCTCGCCGGAGAGGGTTGCGCGGATTTCCCGGACTTTGCCTTCCGGATCCTGTTCACCGGTGAGGCGCTTCAAAATCGCGGCGGCTTCCTCATCGCGGCCCTTCATAACGAGGAATCGCGGGGATTCGGGGAGTTTGAGGGAGACGATGAGCATAATGAGGGCCGGCACGATCATGCTGAGGAGCATGATGCGCCAGGTGGGCATCCCGAACCAGAAGGTTTCGTCGGCGCCGCCCGAAGCCTTCGCGTAGCTGGCGTTCACCACCACGGCGGCGAGGATACCGAAAGCGATGGCCATCTGCTGGAAGGAGCCGAGGAATCCTCGCATCTGAGCCGGAGCTACCTCAGCGATATAGGCCGGCCCGATCACCGAGGCGAGGCCAACGCCAAGACCGCCAATGAATCGGAAAATAATGAAGATCCAGACGCTCGGGGCGATCGCGGAGAAAATCGAGCACACCACGAACAGGATTGCCGCGATGAAAATTGTGGGAACACGGCCCAGGCGATCAGCAATATGGCTGGTGAACCAGGCGCCGATCACGCACCCGAAGAGGGCGCAGGAAACCGAGATACCACTCATGAAGGCGCTCAGGTCCCAGCCGGTTCGGGAACCGGCAATGGAATCGACCGCGCCGTTAATAACGGATGTGTCGTATCCGAACAAAAAACCGCCGACGGCGGCGGCCAGGCAAACAATAATAATGCGGCGTTTGATGACCGGGTCCAGCGGGGCTTTTGCGGTAGTACCGTGCTTTGCCGCTGGTGCCGGGGTGCCGCGCTGTTCTTTATTACGCGTCATTGCGCATCTTCCTCTCTATCAACCGCCCCCTTCTCCCATTCGAAGGAGGCACTGTCGAAAGCCGGGGTAAGTGCGGAGCCGAAGCGCATGCGTGCTACTTCCTGCTTCGCGTGAATCTTGGCTGGTGTTGTGCTTCTCAGCCGTTTTGATTCTTGGCTGTTCCTTACCCCTCGCGCCACTGAGCCTAGGCGAAATTTTCCGGGCGGTAGTGCCGAAATGTGGCACACTCTATGCTCAAACGTGACATGGTTGGCGGCCCCGCAGCTTTTCTCACGAAGAATGGGGCCATCCCCTCATACCTGGGAGCTATCCCCTCATACCTGGGAGCTATCCCCTCATACCTGGGAGCTATCCCCTCATACCTGACCAGACTCCGGGGCGGCTCGTTACTATGAGAGATGAATCCGCGAGGAGTTAAGCATGATGGATAACCGCATACACACCCCGAGAGAGCCCATCCTCAATCGTGCTTTTTGTGAGGTGGGTTCCATGCCTGCCGAATATCCCGCTCTGGTGCTGGTCCATCGCCACCCGGAAGTGGTTCCGACCCACTGGCATTCGGGCGTTGAGGTCAATTACGTTGTGGAGGGTGGCGGGAGCGTGACTATCGATTCGCGCGTTGAGGCCCTCCACCCGGGAAAACTCTGCATTATCAGCCCTTATACTCCCCATTCATTTATTACGGAATCACGCGGCGGGAAAGCTCCGCTCATTCTGTCCATTACGTATGACAGCAGCCGTATTGAACGGATTTATAAGAAGGCTGATCTTTATGTGATGTCCGTGGATTCAGCGCGGGCACGTGATGAGGATCGCCAAGCTCTCATTGACTTATGCCTACGCATGATCGACACCACCCGCATGCTCGGCCCGGAACGGGTTTTCGGAATTAACGCGATCCTTTTCGACATCCTATTTTTGCTCTACCAGAACTTCGTTGTTCGGTGCCGCCCGCGCGGAGTTCGCCGCGCTACCGACACCACGATTCTCGCGATTGTGAGCGATATCGAGCGCCGCCACAAAGAACCGCTGACCGCTGCGAGCGTGGCCGAAGCGCACGGCTATTCGCGCGAGCATTTCAGCCGACTTTTCCGGCTTAGCACCGGTATGACCTTCAAACAGTACGTCACGCAATTGCGGGTCGAGGACGCGTATTACCTGCTCATGGAGGAGCAGGTCCCCACCCTGGAAGATATTGCCCAGCGGGTCGGTTTTCCCAGCACTCGGGCGCTCAATCGCGCTTTTGTGGAGCGGCACGGGATGACGCCGCTGGAATATCGCAGAACGCGGTTAGGGAAGAGCAGGTAAAACGCGCGGGGAAGAAAACGCGGCGAGGCAAAACGGTTGGCAAAACGGTTGGCAACGGGCAGCCACAGGGAGGAATAATCCCGGGGCTGCCCTTCACCTCGATTTTTACGGTTAGCGGCGCGTAGGCCGCTTCAGCCGGCTAGGCGGCCGGGGTTTCAGCCGGAGCCTCTGCCGCGGTTTCTGCCGGAGCTGCCGAAGCCGGCTTAGCCGAACCAATCTGAACCTTGCGCCCCTGCGCACCCGCGGTGGTCTTCACCGAGACGGTGAGCACGCCATCACTCAGATCCGCATCCACCGTGGTGGTATCCACCGCCTGATCGAAGCCGAGGCTGCGGGAGACGGAGCGCGTGCGCGTACCGCCCTCAATTTCCTCTTCCTGCGAGGCCTTGAGGGTGATGTGATCCGGGTAAACATTGAGGTCAATATCCTCCGCGGCAAACCCGGGAACATCGAAGAGAACTTCGTAGCCGTCCTCAGTTTGCTTGAGCTGCGAACGGTATTGCAGCGCGAGATTCTCCAGATCGGAGCGCCGCCCGTTCACCATCCGAGTGGGAACGGCGAAAAAGCCATCAAAGGGGCTGAGGAACCGGTCCACCGCGTTGGACACTGTGCGATCAATATCGTATGCCATGGTCAATCCTTCTTTCACTTCTATGAACGACGACGCCGCGCGCCTTGCGGCGCCCGGGGCCTATCGCCTTGACATCAACTTCAACCTCCACTGCCCTGCATTTGTTCCACTCAGGGATAATTGTTCACTCTAGGCTCAATAGTAGTTGAGTCAGTAGCACTCAGGTTTAGAGAAGGTGCGTACCGCGACCGCCGCCTAACCCGCGCGGCGCGCATCGCGGACGAGAGCCGCGAAGAAAAGAAGACCAGCTCCGGCGAGCGCGGCACCCAGGCCCGTATAGAAGAAAGCAATGAAGGAATCAGGCAAGAGTCCGCTGGCGCGCAGACCAATTCCACCACCCATCATGATGGCCATAACGAGGTAGGAGCGTGCATCAAAGAAGTGCCACAAGGGCCGTGCCGGGCGCGGATGGGAGCGAATACGCCGAATGTGTTTCCCGGCAACTTTGGCAAACATCGCCCCGAAGGCGGCGAAGACGAGCAGAGGAAGCAGGCAGATCCACGGCGCGCCCATAGTGGAGCCCGCAATACTCTCCACTCCGATTCGCACGACGTTCACCCCCGCCAGGCACCACACCCCGCCGGCAAGCACAATCAGCCCGCTCTTAGAAATCCGGAAATAGGAACAGTCGCTCATGAATACTCCTCTGCCGCAGTCACAGCGGTCGGGCGTGCGAATCGCAACGTTTACACAGTTGGCTCCGCTCAGCTCGCGCTACTAGTTCGCGCCGCCCAGTTCGCACGGCTCGCGCCAACCACACCGGTCCGTTCACGCCGGTCGCGCCAACCTCTTAGTTCGCCACCAAGAATAACGCGACAGGTGTCGCTTAGATAGTTGCGGGACGGATCCGCAATTTCGCCCTACGCGTAGCCCTAAAAGGCTCCTATGGCGCAGTGCTGAAAAATGGTGGCGTAAAAACAATCCCCGACGTACGCTAGTCACATGACTGTTTTCCGTACGATAATGCGGAAAACCCCGTAGCTTGAACACTACGGGGCCTGCTGTACACCGCCTGGGACTCGAACCCAGAACCCACTGATTAAGAGTCAGTTGCTCTGCCAATTGAGCTAGCGGTGCTCGTTATTCTTTTATGTTTGCCGCCCGCGGCAACGAATAGATACTTTACTCAGGCCCACCACCCAGCGCAAGTTAAGAAGCCTACCTAAAGCTGTTTCCTCCCTCACATCACCTCCCCACCACCAGATAAGCGCAAGATAGCGCGCTTTTCGCCGCCCTACAAACGGTATCCCACGCGATTGCGGCAACCCTTAACCCCGGTGATTAAGGGTCTACGGGCACTCGCCCAGCGCAACATCGCACCCTCCCCGTTTCCACGCCCCTGCACCCCGCTTGCGCGGGGAACAGCGATGCACAGGCCCGAGCACTTTTGCTGGGCTGGAATTACCCCCGCTTGCGCGGGGAACAGCTTGCCCATCGAAGCGCAGGTAGGCAGGTAGCAGAATTACCCCCGCTTGCGCGGGGAACAGACACTGAAATCGCTTTGCTCTTTCGGGTCCACAGAATTACCCCCACTTACTTGGGGAACAGCTGGCTGACCTGGCTGTTTATCGGCGGCGGACTCGGAAAACGCAATGGAACAGAGTTCAAGATTTGCGGCTCGCCGCGAGATATGCCGGTGCGCCGGGCGCAACAACCACGTTAGTTCCCACCTCTCAAATTTAGCTTATTGCGCCATACCTATACCCTTTGCACTCGTCCCGATAAGCAGCACGCCATCCAAATCAAAAACAGGGCGACTGCCGGTTCCGGTGCCGCGCAGAGCGATGCCTTGCTCGCGGGCGGCGTCGTCGTAAATAGAGAGTAAGACTGTCGGTACCCGCAGCAGATACAGCGCGTGGGTCTCGTTTGCACAGGAAAGATTCGAACGCGGTCACATCGCTATCTATTTCTTCAGAATTTACTGGACAAACACCGTACATCCGTTTCGGCCAATTTTTATGTCGTAGGAGTGTGGCACCCTTAAGTCATGAGTTCACAACAGTCAGATCAGCCCGGGGCCGCGGCGCCGCGCCCTCGTCCGCAACTCAATGTTGCCCTGGACCTTCTGGAGGATAAGTATGGGCTCAACCCGCCTGATGATGCGCTTTATGAGGCGTTCACCCAGTGGGCGGAAAGCACCGGGCGGCCGCTTTACCCCCATCAGGAAGAAGCGTTGCTCGCCGCTATTGATGATGCTCATATGATTGTCTCCACGCCTACCGGGTCGGGAAAGTCACTCATTGCGCTCACCGCCATTTTCTGCGGGCTCGCGCGCGGGAAAACCGCGTATTACACCGCGCCTCTCAAGGCTTTGGTATCGGAGAAGTTTTTCGAACTCATCAACGTTTTCGGTGCGGATAATGTGGGGATGGTAACCGGGGATTCCACCATTAATGCCGGCGCTCCCGTGGTGTGTGCCACCGCGGAAATCGTGGCGAACCTGAGTCTGCGTGATGGTGCGGCTGCGGATATCGGAGTGCTGGTCCAGGATGAATTCCACTACTACTCCGATCCGCAGCGCGGTTGGGCCTGGCAGGTGCCACTTCTGGAACTCACCCACACTCAGCAGGTACTTCTTTCCGCCACTCTGGGGGATACCACCTGGCTGGCGGAGGATCTTGAGAAGCGCACCGGGCGCGCCGTCGAACTTATGAGTAACGCGGAACGGCCGGTACCGCTGTCCTTCTCGTATTCCTATCAGCCGCTCGGTGAGCTCCTCCTGGAACTCACCTCCACGCACCGGGCGCCCGTATATGTGGTGCATTTTTCGCAGCGGGAAGCGGTGGCGCAGGCCCAAGCTCTCCTCACTCACGCGCTCGTTTCCAAGGAACAGAAAGCCCGCATCCAAGAAGCCCTCGGGGATTTTTCCTTCGGGCCGGGTTTCGGGAAAATTCTCTCTAAGCTGCTCCGTTCCGGTATCGGCGTGCATCACGCGGGCCTCCTCCCCCGCTACCGGCGGCTCGTGGAAAAGCTGGCGCAAGCGGGCCTGCTTCCGGTTATTTCCGGTACAGATACCCTCGGGGTCGGTATCAACGTTCCGATTCGCACCGTTGTGATGACCGGGCTGGCTAAATTTGATGGCCAGCGTAATCGGCACCTGAGCGCACGCGAATTCCACCAGATCGCGGGCCGCGCCGGGCGGGCCGGCTTTGACACTAAGGGTGACGTGATCGTGCAGGCGCCCGAATTTGAAATAGAAAATGCGCGGCTGGTTGCCCGGGCCGGGGATGACCCGGTCAAACAGCGCCGCATTCAAAAGAAGAAGCCCCCGGAAAATACGGTGCTGTGGTCGGAAAAAACTTTTGAGTACCTCAAGGGTGCCGCTCCGGAAACTCTGACGTCCCAGATGCGGGTCTCCCATTCGCTCATGCTCAATTTGTTCCAGCGCCCGGGGGATAACGTCGCGGCCGTCACCACGTTGCTCACGGATAATCACGAACCGCGCACGGCATCCAACCAGCTTATCCGGCAAGCCACCCGCATCTATATGTCTCTGGAGCGGGCCGGGGTGATCCTCCATCACACTCCGCAATGGCTGGCCGAGCACCCGGGCCACTCCCCCATCGAATACGCGCGCGAAGTTCCTTTTGATTTTGCTTTGAACCAGCCGCTGGCACCCTTCGCGCTGGCTGCGCTGGATATTCTTGATCCGGACAGCCCCGAGTACGCCCTCGATGTCATCTCGGTTATCGAAGCGGTCCAAGATAACCCCATGCAGGTTCTATACGCGCAGGAACGCGCGGCGCGCGGGCGTGCCATCGGGCGTATGAAAGCCGCGGGTATCGGCTACGACGAACGCATGGCCGAAGCAGATAAAATCACCTGGCCGCAACCCCTCGCGGAAGAACTAGGCGCGGCGCTCCAGATCTACCGGCAAACCAACCCGTGGGTGGATGATTTCCAGCTCTCCCCCAAGTCCATCGTGCGGGAAATGATCGAAAACGCGATCACCTTCTCCGAATTTATTTCTCGCTATGACCTGGCCCGATCCGAAGGAACCCTGCTGCGTTACCTCACGGACACCTACAAGGCACTCCGGCAAACCGTTCCGTTGGAAGCCCGCACCCCGGATCTTGAAGACATGACGGGCTGGCTGGGTGGCCTGGTGCGCTCGGTGGATTCCAGTCTGCTGGACGAATGGGAAGCCCTGCGCGATGGCCGTATCACCGCCACGGAGATCGCCAATCTTGACAGCAGCGCCGGGGGCGCCCGCGAGCGCGCTTTCGGGGCGGATGAAGATGGCAAGGTCACGCTCTCGCGCAGCCCGCACGCGCTGCGCGTCTCCATCCGCAATGCGCTCTTCCGCTTCGTGGAAGCCGTGGCGCACGAAAATCTCGACTGGCTTGATCGAGCCGCCCTGGATGATGGCGCCGGTGTAGCCCGCGGGGACGGCATCCCGCTCTGGCTGGGCGGGCCGGTCTGGGATGGCGATACCTGGATGGATGCTACCGACGCCTACTTCGATTCCTACCAAGAGATCGGCATCGGACCCGAAGCACGCTCCGCCCAACTCGTCACCATGCTGGAGCACCCCGACCGAGCCGATTTCATCACTGCCGGCGTCCCTGCGGAACACGTGGATAGCGTTATGGACAACTTGAGCTCCGCCACCGGGCGCCTGCGCGCCTGGTTAGTGCGTCAAGTTTTTGACGACGGCGCAGGTGACAACGCCTGGGGATTCTGGGCAGTTGTGGACCTTGAGGCAAGCGATACTGCCGGGCATGCCATCCTCGACATTATTAGCGTGGGAGAACTATGAGGCTATCTATCCGGTTCTGAGATCATTTCGCCAGTTCGCGGCCCAGAGACCTACCATAAACACCGGCGGATACCCGATACCTGTGGAGCTGACACAAACCATGACATATACGGAGCATGACAAGCTTGCTCGCCTTGCTGAGCTATCCAGCATCACCCCAACCGCGGAGGAAATCCCCGGGCGCATCAACCTCGTGCGAGACGCCCTACGCGGAGCGGAAGAAGCTGCCGGAATACCGCTCGGCACTGCCCGACTCCAAATCGTGGTGAAACACCAGCCCATCACCGCTATCCGCGCCGCGCTCGCCGCCGGTTCCCGTCTCATGGGCCAAAACTTCATCCAACAACTCCAAGAAGTCGAAGCCCAGCTTGCGGTGCCCGAAACGGCAGCGGAAACAGGCTCCGGAACCGCGCCTGCACTGGCACTCAACACGGCTTCCGCCTCAACGCCCGGCGCCGCTTCAGAATCAACTGAACGCCTCATTCATGACGCCAGCGCCTGGGAAGGAAGCGGCACGGCCCCGGCCAGCGCAGGCAACCCACCCCACTGGACCCACGTCATCGGCCACGTGCAATCCAATAAGGCCGGGCGCGCCCTCGAACTGGCCGATTGCATCGAAACCGTGGACAGCCTCAAATTAGCCCAGCGCCTCAACCGGCTCCAAGGCCGCCTGCTTGAGGAAGGCCACGCCCACGGGCCCTTCTCCATTTACGTGCAAGTCAATTCCTCCGGAGCTGCCAGCCAATACGGAATCGACCCGGAACAGGTAGAAGAAATCGTCGGCCAGATCGCGCAGCTCCCCCACCTGCGGATAGACGGCCTCATGACCATCGGCGCGAACACCAGCGACGTGCGGGCAATATCCCGATCCTTCGCGCTGGTGCGCGAACTACGCGACCAACTCCAGCGCGAGCACCCCACCGTGCGCGAACTCTCCATGGGCATGACCCACGATATGGGCATCGCCGTGGCGGAAGGCTCCACCCAGGTGCGGGTCGGCAGCGCCATTTTCGGGCCCCGGCCCGCAGCCTGATAACGGCTACGATTCCGGCGCGCCCGCCGCCTCACTACGCGCCGAAACCGGCACCACCATCGGGGTGCCCGTCACCGGATCCGGGATAACCACCGCGGTCAGCTCGTAAATCTCCGCGATATTCTCCGGAGTAAACACTTCCTCAGCCGAACCCGAAAAAACAATACGCCCGTCCTTCATCGCGATGACATGGGAGGCGTAACGCGCTGCCTGATTCAGATCATGAAGAACCGCAACCAAAGTCCGCCCCTCCCGATTCAGGCGGGCACACAAATCCAATAGCTCAATCTGGTAGGCAATATCTAAATACGTCGTCGGCTCATCCAAAAAAATAATCGGAGTATCTTGGGCCAGCACCATCGCCACCCACACCCGCTGGCGCTCCCCACCAGACAGCTCCCCCAGCAGCGCATCGGCGAAATCCGCGGTCCCCGTAGCTGCCAAAGCCCGAGCAACCGCCTCCTCATCACGCTTCGAAGGCCGCGAAAAGACGCCCTGATGCGGATAACGCCCCCGGCCCACCAGCTCGGCAACCGTAATCCCCTCCGGAATATGCGGCGACTGCGGTAGCAACGCCAGCTCCCGCGCGAAATCCCGCGAACCCATCGCCGCAATATCCCGCCCATCCAGCAGCACCCGGCCACTCGCCGGTGCAAGCAACCGCGCCAAACCCCGCAGCAGCGTGGACTTCCCGCACCCGTTCGCCCCCACGATCACCGTGAACGACCCATCCGGAATCGCCACATTCAAATCCCGCGCCACTGCCACATCGCCATAGCCGAGGCAGAGATCCTCCCCGCGCAGCCGCGCGGCACCGCCCTCGTTCTCGCGCATATTTATCGCCCTTTCCGTTGCGATAGCACCACAACCAGCACATACATCCCGCCGACCACCGTGGTAATCGCCCCCACCGGAACCGGCCGAGCCAGCGCAAATTGGGCGAATAGATCAGCCAGGAACAAAATCGAGGCGCCCGCCAGCGCGCTATGCACGAGCGAAATTCCGCGCCTCCCGGCCGCCGCCCGCCCCACCTGCGGAGCCGCTAAAGCCACAAATGCAATAGGTCCGGCCGCCGCCGTCACTACACATGTCAAAGCGATACCGACCGCGAGGATCCCCCGGCGAGCCTTCTCGACCGGCAAGCCGTGGGCAGCTGCGGCGTCGTCGCCCAATTCCAGTTGCCGCAACGGCCGCACGCAACACGCCACCAGCGGCATCAAGCACGCAAGAATTCCCAGCGCCGGCCCCACATTCGCCCACGACGCCTGCCCGAGCGACCCGGCGCCCCACACCGCGAGGCTGAGCGCCACCTCGTCCGAAGCCCGCAACAACAGCCAGGTATTCGCCGCGCTGAGCATCGCCGTCATGCCGATCCCCACGATGATGAGGCGAAATCCGGACACGCCGTTGCGGTAGGCCAGCGCATAAATAATTATTCCGACGACGACGCCACCTGCCAGCGCGCCCATACTCACCGCGAGGGCTCCACCCACGAGGAATGTCCGGGTGAGAATAACGCCGGTATAGGCGCCAGCGTTGAAGCCGATAATATCCGGCGAGCCGAGCGGGTTACGGGTGAGGATTTGGAAGAGCGCTCCCGAAAGTCCGAGCGCCGCCCCAAAGGCGACCGCGGCGAGGATGCGCGGCAGGCGCCAGGTGAGAACAACCTGGGCCACGAAATCCCCCTGGCCTGCGGCAACCGCCCTCATCGAATCCGGGGAGAAACAGGCGGCCACCTCGGCCGGAGTGAGGGGTAAATCCCCGAGGAGCAGCGCCCCGAGACAACCGACCACGAGGGCGAGGCTCACCACGGCCGCAACCAGGCGGGAACGGCGGCGTCGTCGTGTAGCGGTAAGGCGAGAACGTTGGGGGCGCGCAGATACTGGAGCTACGGGGCTTAGCTCTGGCGCGGCGGGAACGGACTGCGGCGCGGCACCCGTGTGCGGTGCCGTGAGCTGCTGCGCTGCTGGTTGCGGCGGCGTACTCATAGCGCGAATGCCTTTCGCCGGCGGACGAGGTAGATGAGGACCGGGGCGCCCAGGAAGGCGCTCACCACGGAGACGGGCAGTTCGCCGCTGGGGAGGATGATGCGCGCGAGGATATCCGAGGCGAGGAGCAGAGCCGGCGCCCAGATCGCGGACAGTCCCACGACCCACCGTTGATCCGCGCCGGCAAAAGTGCGGATGGCGTGCGGTGCCATGAGGCCGATGAAAGCGATGGGACCGGCGATGGCAACTGCGCCTCCGGTGAGGAGCGTCATCGCCGCTATGCCCGCCAGGCGAATGGCGGTGACGTTCGCGCCGAGGGCCCGGGCGGTATCGTCACCGAGGGCGATGATATTGAGAGCCGGGGTAAGCGCCGCGGCCACGATGAGCCCAAGAGCGAGGAGCGGGAGGACCGGCAGGATCACCTCCCAGGGGCGGTTTTCCAGCGTGCCAGCCGTCCAGACGAGGATTTCGTTGAAGGTGCGCGGGTCGGCCAGGCGCAGGACGCCCACAATACCGTTGAGCACGGCAGAAAGCGCCACCCCGGCCAGGATGAGGCGCACCGGATCCGCGCGGCCGGTGCGCTGCGATCCGATCAAGAGCACCACCGCGGTGGCGGCGAGCGCACCTGCCACCGCCCACCACATGTAGATGCTCGGCCGGCTGATGCCCGCGAGCGCGATGGCGAGGGTGACCGCAAAACCGGCACCGGCTGAGACCCCGAGGATTCCCGGTTCGGCCAGCGGGTTGCGCGAAATTGCCTGGATAAGGGCGCCGGCAACCCCGAGGGCGGCACCGATGGCGATGGCGGCGATGGTGCGCGGCGGGCGCAAAGTAAGCACTGCTTGCGCGTCCATGGAATCGCGGTCTGCGCCGGAGAGGATAGTAAACAGTGTTCCCGGGGAGATGGGGCGGGCGCCGATGCAGATGGAGAGGATGGCCAGCACGAGAACAGCGATTGCTCCGACGATAAGAGCCGCGGCGCGCCGGTGCGCGATGGTGCGGCCGGGGGTCGTATGTGCGGTTCGGGAACTGCGGGGAGGCGTGCCGCCTCCGGGGTGGCGGGCCGCGGCAGGTGCCCGGCCCGGGTTCCGGTGATCCGGGGATTTCGCGGGAGCGGGGCAGGCGCGGCGTCGTACCGAAAAACGCAGGTGGGCGGTGCTGTTCATAACGAGAACAGGCTACCCCAATTAAACAACGCCAGCGTATCCTAATAGGGCATCTGTGGTTTCAGTGACAACCACACGCCCACCGCAGCCGCAGGTGCGTCCGGCCGCGAGTGCGGCATCCACGAAAGGAAGTTATGAAGAAGTCCCTGACCGCGTGGGCAGGCACCGTGCTGGTGGCTTGCCTGGCTTTTGCCGGATGCGGTTCTCAGAAGAGTAATGATTCTGCCGATTCTTCGGCGTCCCCTGCCTCGTCCTCCGCGGCGGCAAGTTCCGCAGCGGATGGGAACACCACGAACGAGGCCGTGTTCCCCGCCACGATTGATACAAAATTCGGACCCGTCACCGTCAAGGAAGCCCCGCAGCGCGTGGTCGCTCTGGGCTGGGGCGATGCCGAAGTGGCGCTTTCGCTGGGCGTGCAGCCGGTGGGCGCTGCCGACTGGCTGGCTTTCGGCGGCAACGGCGTGGGCCCGTGGGTGAGCGAATCGTACGAGAAGGCCCCGGAGATTCTGGGCACCATGGAGCTTTCGTACGAGAAGATCGCGGCGCTCAAGCCGGATCTCATTCTCGATGTGAAGACCTCGGGCGATAAGGAACGCCACGATAAGCTTTCCCAGATCGCGACGACGGTCTCGCTGCCGGAGGGCGCGGATAATTGGCTGACCTCCACGAAGGACCAGGTCACCATGATCGGTGCGGCGCTGGGCAAGCCGAAGGCCGCCGCGGCGCAGCTGGACGCGGTGGAGAAGAAGTTCGCCGAAGTCACGGCCGCGCACCCGGATTGGAAGGGCAAGTCGGTGACCGTGGCGACCAAGACTTCCGAGGGCTGGGGCGCCTACCTGAAGGGTGATACTCGCCTGGAGTTCATGACGAAGCTGGGCTTTGTGCAGAATCCGAAGGTTCAGGAGCTGGCCACAGCCGATAGTAGTTTCGCGGTGCAGCTGTCCCCCGAGCAGCTCGATGCTATCGATGCAGATCTGATTGCCGCGTTCCCAATTTTCATTGATACCGCGCAGATTACCGACGACGCCACCTGGCAGAAGGTCCCGGCCGTTGCTGCCGGCCACGCCTTCGTGGTGGACGGCGACCTCTCCAATGCGTTCTCCCTGGGCACCCCGGCCGCGCAGCTGTGGGCTCTGGATAAGCTGACGCCGCTTATTGAGAAGGCTGCGAAGTAAATACTCTGTGAAGTATACGCTCTGTGAAGTAAATACTCTCGCGGCGAACCGCCTAAGCTACCCGCTGCTGGCGTGCGCATAGATATGCACAGAGCGCCCCGGAACGACCACTCATATGGGTGATCGTTCCGGGGCGTTTTCTGTGGCGCGAAGTCACACCGCGACGCGCAGGCGGGTTCGCAGCCGCGACATGCCGGCATTCGCCACCACTTCGCGCCGTGACGCGCGGGCGGTTCGCGGAGGTGCTCGCAGCCGCTACGCGACGGCATTCGCGCCGCGACGCAACGGAACCTAGCGTTCCAGCAGATCAGCTACCCGATTGAGCCACTCCTTCCGTTCTGTCACCACGTCCACCATGCTCGCGGTGCCGGGCAATGCTCCCGGCCCCCTATCGGGCATATGTGGGGCCCGCGAATAGGTCCACACCTGTTTTTTCGGTTTCTCGAAAGACGGGTCACACACCGGGATCCGGTTGAGCATGTCATCCTCGCCGCGCCCCAGATAGAACGGGAACGACGGCGCAAAGGCTTTCTTCCCCAAGTAGGTAACGAAAGCAGGACTGCGCAGCGCGGCATCGACCTCCTCCTGATGTCCCGGGCAGGTGACTCGCACGAGGAACTCAGCTCCGGCCAGGTAGGTGCGGCGGATGACCGCGTTCGAGTTTTGCTGGTCCGGGGTGAACGCCAGGTTTTTGTCCGAATCACTTTGTTTCCGGATCCACAACTGGCGTGTTCGGAACTCAAGCTCGTCATTGCGGAGGCCGCTTTTAGTAGCACGGGGATTAATGGTCTGAAATTCATTGATGAGACGACCGGGGCGATCAACCCTTACTGCAAAATCAGCTCCTTCCAGCCACTCTGGCCATTCTTCGCGCGGAGCGCCTAGAGCGCCCGCGAGGAGACCAAGGAGACCGGACCGGGTAGGCCTAAGTTCCGAATTGACCACGTTCCCCGTCACTCGCGGCCCCGCCCAGGATTGCACGGGACCCGCTAGACGCAGGAATGTTGGATTACTCATTCTGGCCACCCAAAATCCACGCCACGACCGTGTCAACCAGGCCGTCCTTCGAGGTGGGCTCCACTCCAAACAACTCTTCTAGCTGGGGGAACGTTCCCGTAAGGGCCAGCGCGCTCCCGAAGTTATCAGGATCGAAACGGCGAGCAGCATGGAATTGGTCCCCGAGAGCCCGCACGGACGGCTCCCGGTATCCACCTTGGGAGCTGGTCTTCACCGGCGTTTCAAAGCTGTAGGCGCAGCGGTAGCGCTGCTCTTCAGCAAGGACGACGACGGGCTGCGTGTAGGGCGCCGTGGAATGCTCCTTACCGCGCGGTTGGCCGTAAATAAGAGCGGTAATCATCTCACGTAGGTTTTCCTCCGCCTCCGGCTTGCCAAAAGCGGTCCAGCTAACTTGAAGCTGCTCGCGATCAATAGTCACCGTGCGGTAGAAAATACCGCTGGTAAATTGGCTGATCCCTAGGTAGGTTGCCCCACTGCGGGATTCTTCCCCGGCGAACTTATTCTGCTCCCGAATATCGTCAACGGTCGAGAAATAGTCAGTGCCAATGGTGGCAGCGTGGGTGGTCACGGCAGGAGATACGCTCAGCGCCGCTTCTGTACCCTTCTCAGGTTTCGCCGCAAACATACGCCCAAAAGCGGCGATGGCCAGGGAACCGGTGCATCCGTTAAGCACGAACTCCGTATCAGGATCGACTTCGCCAGCCACAACCTGCGCCGCAACCTGGATCTCTTCCCCACTCAACCAGATCGAACGATCCGCTTCAGCAGCTCCCGCACCATCATCGGCATCAGCTTTCGTCTGCTTCTTCGTGAATTGACCGACGAGAGCACGAGCCTTTGTCAAAGTTTTCTTCGGGTCTAGATCGGGGGAAAGCTCGAGTGCGGCGTCGCGAATAACTTCCTCGAGTTTGCCAGAGCGCACTGAAACGTCAAGGCTGGCCTTTTCGTAAGCAACGCGTGCACCACGTTTGATGGCCTGCGAGGAATGCATGGCGCGGAGAACACCGCCCTCCATGAGGCGCTTGGGGGTTCCCGAATCGTCACGGTTGAGATTCGAGTAGCTGATCGGAGTAAGGAAATGCAGGGTTAGGTGACGGTACATGATTGGTCCTCTCGGTTATGGTTTTAGTTTTCAGAAGCTTTGGCAGGAACGGTTTCAGGTTGATCCGAAACCACAAGTTGAGGTGCGGAATAGAATTCCTCTATTACTCGCATTCGAATGTGCTGAGATTGAGGTGACAGGCCGTTCCCCCAGCGCATCAACGTATCGGCAATATCGAAATAATTGACAGGAGGAACCGGACCCGGAATCGTTGATGCCACCTCAAAAATTCGCCTGATGGATCGGGCTGCTTCTTCCATATCTTGGGTATGTAGGTACGCTAGCCGCGCGGCAATCATTCCTGGATTATCTGGTGAAACTGATTGTGCGCGTCCGTTTTTGTTCTCAGCGGTTGCCACGCAATATGCCCACCGCCCCAAACTGTTGCGGCGCTTACCCTCACTGGAATGAGGCACCCGGTCGTATTCCGCGGCCAGGGCTGCTACCCGCAGCAAGGCATTACGTTGCTCGGGGCGTGCATCTTCTGGCACCGCGGGTAGGACATAGGGATAAGCACGCATTTGAGTGAACGGCGTTGCCCCTTGCCGAATTGCTGCACGCGAGGCGCGATAGTCAGGATCTTTACGCCGTTGCAAAATCTCGTATAGTAACGCCTTCCAAGGCTCCCGTTGCGGGGTATCTATCTGCGTCATTGTT
Source organism: Actinotignum inguinis (assembly GCF_051265835.1). NCBI lineage: Bacteria > Bacillati > Actinomycetota > Actinomycetes > Actinomycetales > Actinomycetaceae > Actinotignum > Actinotignum inguinis. The sequence continues at coordinate 21,270 of NZ_JBOZDP010000013.1, forward strand.
ATTTCTCCTCATAAGCCGTGGGAACATCAAATTGTTTTGTGACAGCCCGAATATGACGAGCAACATTCGAATAAACTGCCGCGAAGAGCGCCGGATCTTGACCCCGGTAGGGCGCAATCGCTTCTTCGAAAGCTCTGAGCGCAACCTGAGCAGCTCCGCCGCGAGCCATACGGATTTCTTCAGGACGCCGCTCAGCGGTTGTCACTTGAGAAAGAAAATCTTCATAGGAGCGAGTGATCGAACGCCAGAAAATATCCGATGCCGAATCCCGATAGTTTTCGAGCGAGTCAAGAACGGTGGGCAAGCCGTTAGGTGCAACGGAGGCTGCCCCGCGTGCGCGTCGGAAAGGTTGGATCACGCAATAGTGCAGAGCCTGGATGAACTCTGCATGGCGCCGAACTTGGCCCTGTGCTCGATCAGATAGCCCGAAAGCCCATAGCTGCGGATCTGCCACATCAACCCGCGAGGAACGGATAACTGGAGAAGATGCGGTTCCTTCGATGTAATGGCGGATAAATACCAACCGACAGCCAGAGGAAGAAATAATGCGATCATGCGCTTCGGCCACTTGTGCCAGTCTGCCGCGGGCAGCCCACTCCACTGCGAGATCCGTCGCGTCCCTCCCTACGTCCATCCGCTGAGCCTTTAACTCGCCGGACTTATTAGGCAAATACAGGTAGAAGGGATCGCTCTGATCGCGCTCAACCCAATAAGCTTTTCGGCTCTCTTTCGTTGCTCCTGCTTCTGGGGGAACCCACGCCGGTGGAACGCCACCGATGCGCACACCGGCGAGCTCGTTATCCTCCCAGTAACAGGCAGCACTATTGGATGACCAGGTAGCCCGCCATAACGGGTGATCAGTTCCACCCCGAGATCCGGTTCGATCTGCCCATGCTGGTAAACCGTCGCCTTCTACCCATGAGCGTGGGATCATCGCTAAAAGCGTATGAAGAAGCGACGGGCCTTCCCAAATCAGTTCGGTAGCCGTCATGCCTACGCCGACAAAATGGAAACCAGGACTTCCCATTTCAGCTTTTTGACCAGCGTAAGAGTTATTTCCAGCCGGCGAATAGCAGTGATAGGCGAGAAGGTAAAGCGCTGCATCTTCCAGGGAAAGGGTATCGCGCTGCGTTAGCAGACTCCAGAATTCTTCACCTTGATCGGAGATCATGGAAGGTAGCAGCTTCTTGAGCCGCAGCTCCCCTTTCCCGAGCTTGCGCTCGTTATCTTTCGCATTGCGCATCGGCTCAGCCGGCCGTTGCATAAATGGCTGCTGGTCATCGAATAACAAGGACCCCGGTGCGAGTATTTCGATGGCTTTGTCAATCGCCTCGGGTTCAAGCCCCTCCGAGAGAATGTGTTCCCATTCGATCCGGAATGGATCCCGGTGGGTGTGATTGGACTGCCTTAAAACCACGGCAACGACCGCCGCTAATAGTCGCAACTCTGCGCCATACACATAGCCCGGGACGGTCTTATCCAGGACCACCGGTTCGCGGCCCATTTTTTTGTCGGAGGGCTCTTTTAGAATATGAGCATCGAGAAGCGCATCACGAACTGTCAAGCGCCCGCGTGGCGTAACCAGTAACGGAATGTCCGTCAAAGCATTGATCTTTTCCATGCTTCCTCTCCTTTGAGATGGAATGAGACTAACAAGAGCAGAAAGCTTTGTCAATCCATTTGACCCGTCTTTACAATTACGTTTCTCCCCGCTAATATGAAACTCAAGATAAGGGAGAAACCCAGCCTCGAAAACGCTGTTACCCCCGCTTTCGCGGGGAAAGCGGCCTATCTAGGCAATCCATTAGACCCTGAAATACCCACGCTAGCCGTGGAAACCGCTCGCTAAGAGCCTAGTCGACGGAGACGAATATGGCAGATCAACACACATCGGAACCTCAGCCGATCTTTCTAACAAAAGTACCGGTGCACACCCTTCTTTCACGCGTTGCCCTGCACAAGCCAGAGCGCGGATGGACACTGAAGGACCCGCAAGTACGCCACCGCGCGATCATGGCGCTCTTCCCACAGACCAACGCGGAACACCCCCGGGCGGAGATGGGGATTCTTTTCCGCTTGGATCACGTTCCCGGAGATGCCCCATTCTTCCTTATCCAATCCCGCGAGCCGGTGCCGCAACTCAACCTCCCCCATGAGGCCGCGACGAAAGAGGTTGAACTCAAGGAACTCCCAGCTGGAACTCCAGTTTCGTTCCGGATCGCTATCAATGCGATTCAACGCATTGGAACCGGGGGAACTCGGTCAATCCCGCTCGACGGGGAGGAACCTGCCCCTGGAATCCCAAGTCTCTCTGAATGGCTGAGCGCAAAACTATCCCCTGCCCTCACGAATACAGAGATCATTGACGCGCGGCGCGAAGTTCTCACCACCGGTTCGGGAAAAGATAAACAACGTGCCGTCCAGATTGATACGATCAACGGAGTTGCCACCGTGGGAGATAGTGGAGCACTACTCACAGCCCAAACCAACGGGGTTGGACGTGCAAAAAGCTACGGCTGCGGACTCCTCTCCATCCAGGCACTATCGTGACGCGCACACACCCCAGCATATGGGCCAAGCAGCGCGGTACGGAAACGTCCTACCCACTTCTTGCCCACTTGCTGGATACCGCAACTACTGCCGGAGTCCTCTATGAGGCTTGGCTGAGGCCCGGTCTGCGCAAAGTTCTCGGACCGGCGGGGAAACGGGAAGTGGTGGAATGGGTGGCCGGATCGCATGACATTGGAAAAGCCTGTCCGGTATTCCAGTACCAGCAAACCCAAAAGGGACCGCAGTGGGATGAGATTCGGACTGCACTCCGTACTAACGAACCGCAACTTGGTGACATTTCCGAGTGGTCTCGAAACTTCTGTGAGGATTACGCTCCCGATATCCGCCACCACCAGAAAATGTCAGCGCTCCTGCTTCATGGGACGAAGATCAATCCGGACGCATACGCAGCGCCATCGTGGAGATTCCTCTCCGCACTCGGGCATCACGGCCGCTTTGAGACCCCATCCTGGAACACTGAAGAGACCGACTACCTTTTCGAAGATATGGAAAGCACCGGCTGGCTCGCCCTGGCCGATGATCTTCTCTCCTGCTTCGAAGAAGGCATCGGCATAACCCGGGCTGATCTTCCTGCCGAGATTTCGCCAGCCGCAACAATCCTGCTTTCCGGCCTCACCGTGCTAGCCGACCGCATTGCTTCGGGAACCGAATGGGTGGCCGCTCAGCAGGAACTCCTCGCGGCCGGCAAACTCACCCTTGATGATCCAGCCGGGTGGATTACCACGTGCCGTGCCCGCGCTCGCGCTCGCATCGAAGAAACCGTTGGTGTCTATCACGGCTGGGAATCCGCTGAGCAAAGTCAACGGGCAATTCTCGGCAACCGCACGCCGCGCCCACTCCAGGAAGAAGCCACCCGGGTAGGTGGCGGACTGTGGAATGTTATGGCGCCCACCGGCGTGGGCAAAACCGAAGCGGCCCTACTCCGGCACGCCACCGCAAACGAACGCCTTATTTTCCTGCTTCCCACCCAAGCCACCTCGAATGCGCTCATGCGGCGTATCCAGCGCTACTACGCAGCTACTCCCAATGTGGCTTCGCTCGCGCATTCCCTCGCCTCCACCGAGGATTTTTATAATCAACCGGTCACCATGGGGGAAAACTCCGTTGATAGCCCACGTGCCAGCAGAACCACATCTACAGCGCATGGAGCTAACACGGCTGGCCTTTTCCCCACCGACTTCGTTCGCTCGGGAAGCTCCCGCCTCCTGGCACCCGTATGCGTCGGCACTGTGGACCAGGCACTCCTGGGCGCCCTACCGGCAAAATGGACCCACCTGCGGCTCCTCGCCTTAGCCAATGCCCACGTTGTTGTGGATGAGGTTCATACGCTCGATCAGTACCAGAGCGGCCTGCTCAGCAACCTTCTGCTCTGGCTGCGCGCCACGAACACCCGGGTCACCTTCCTTTCCGCCACCCTCGCCAGCGATCAACGCGCCACTTACGTCAAGTCCTACACTGGCCAGCCCCCGGAAGGCGAAGCGCACTTCCCCCTCCTGGAAAACCTGGACACCAACGGAACTCAGCTGCGGAGTATTTGCCCCGACGGCCCGCCCCGCACCCTCACAATTGAACGCAGTACCGAAAAGTACTGCCAGCTCACCACCTCCCACCGCGATTGGGTGCGCGAACAGCGCCGGCGTTACCCCCAGGCCCGCATCGGAGTCATCTGCAATACGGTTGCGCGCGCTCAGGAGCTCACCCGAGCCCTCGCCGCCGAGGTCAACGTTGTTATCCTCCATTCCCGCATGACAGCTGAGCATCGTCGTCGTAACGCTGAACTCCTCGAACGCGAAATCGGATCGGGCAGCGCGGGCGCCGCGCTCACGGTTATCGGAACCCAAGCAATCGAAGCATCGCTGGACATCGACCTCGACCTGCTCCGCACTGAGCTATGCCCGGCCGCATCCCTCATTCAGCGTGCCGGGCGCCTGTGGCGTTCCGCCGATCCTAACCGCTCCACTCGAGTGCCGGGACTGAGCGGGCCGCGAGTGTCCGTCGTCGCTATTAATGGCAGCGAGGGGCAACAGCTACCGTACCTGGCCAGCGAACTGGCGCGCGTGGAGAAATGGCTCAAGGAGCACAACGTCATCCGAATCCCGGAGGATTGCCAGGAATTTGTAGATACTGGCACCCTGCTGCTGGCGGATATCGAGGAAGATAAGCCCGATGAACTCAATGAATTCGCGAAGAAATCGCTAGCAGCAATTCGCGCCCGGAACGCTACGTACGATATGAAGGAGTGCCTGAGCGAAGGCTCCCAGGTGAAATCTTTCGCTGCCATGACGCAGCGTGATAAAAACCTCGGGGATGAGCGTTCAACCAGACTTATCGAAGTCGAAACTACCCGCCTGATTGTATGCGGCGATCCGGATATTATCCCCGGCGCGTGGACCGGGGATCCTGAAGATTTGGGGAAGCTGCGCGGCAGTGACCGTGAAGGCATACGCCGCGCTTTGCGTGCGTCCGTTCCGGTCACCGTCACTGGTCGTGCGAAAACACTGTTTACGGATGCGACACCGCTTGAAAATGCGCCGTCGCTACTCTGCCGCTACCACGTTTTGAACGACGGCGCAGCTCATTACGACCCGCTCATCGGGCTCGTTGTGCCGGGTAGCATTCCGGATCCCACTTGCTCCGGCACGTCCGCACAGCCCGCCACCGGGAAGGAGTGAACATGGCTTACTCAGATGAGGCTCTGGCCTTCCGCACTATCAAGGCGAGCGAGCAGGTGCGTCTCGAGGACCGGGTGTCCTTCCTCTATCTCGAATACGTGCAGATTCGCCAATCGCGCACGGGCGTGGTGGCTTATGACGCTGGCCGGGAAGGAAAGAACGGATCCCTGGAAGGAACCCGCGCCCGGGCAATCCAACTCCCCGTCGCCGGGTTAGCAGTGCTTACTTTGGGGCCCGGTACCTCGATTTCGAGCGCGGCGCTCACTTCCTGTGCCCGCGCCGGAACCACCGTCCTCGTTACGGGTGGGGGCGGAGTACCGCTCTATACCCACGCCACGCCGCTGACCTCGAGCGCGCGGTGGGCCATTGCGCAAGCTCGGTTGGTGAGTAACGAAGCCCGGCAGCGCGAAGCTGCGCTGGTGCTCTACAAAAAGCAGCTGGGTGTGGAGAATGCGCCTGGTAGTTCTATTGCAACGATGCGCGGGCTGGAGGGGCAGCTCATGCGCAATACCTACCGCACGATGGCGGCAAAATATGGAACCGGGAGCTTCACGCGTGATACTTCCTCGGACGACCCGGTCAATGCCGGCCTCAACTTAGCGAACTCAATCCTCTACGGGTGCGCAGCTTCCGTGTGTGCGGCGCTGGGAATCAACCCGGCGCTGGGGATTATTCACCGCGGCGACGCGCGTTCCTTACTTTTTGATCTCGCAGATCTGTATAAACCGAGCGTAACGATTCCTCTGGTGTTCGCGGCGGCGCGCGAAGATGACCCCATGACGGCGGTCCGCAAAGCCGTGCGGAGAGCTATCGTGAACCACCGGATTCTTCCCGATATGCTCGCCACCATCATGGACATCCTCCAGCCTTTTCTCCCCGCACGCGACGACGACCGGCTTATCTCCGGAAATAACGTCGAAGTTTCCGGCCATATCCAGTACGGATAGGAGACCGGAATGTTCGTTGTTGTTAATGCGGTCGCCATACCGGATCACCTGCGCGGATACTTGAGCAGGTTTCTTTCCGAGGTGACCACCGGATTGTACGTGGGCGTTGTTTCCGCGCGAGTGCGGGACAATTTGTGGCAAAGCGCGGTGTCCGCTGCGGGTTCCGGCAGCCTCACTCTTATTTATAACGACGCCGCTCGTGAGCAAGGCTTCGCTCTGCGTAGCACGGGAACCGGCAGTCGCCCAGTCCTTGATCTGGACGGCATGTTGGTTATCGGGATGGGTGCGGAGGATGCAGTTGGTACGGAAGCAGATGACGTCGATCTTCCAGGTGCTTCGCTCAGCTCTCCGGATTCGGGTAGCGCTACGCCGATTCATCGCGAACGGAGGAGCCGGGTCCGCAAGCGCACGGTCACTATAGTCAAACGGGATGATCGGGAGCACGACCCTGCGTGCGATAAAGATAGGCATGCCGAAATAAGCTAAATTTGAGAGGTGGGAACTGACGTGGTTGTTGCATCCGGCGCACCGGCATATCTCCCGGCGAGCCGCAAATCTGGAACTCTGTTCCATTGCGATTTCCGGGTCCGCCGCCGATAAATAACCAGGTCAGGCAGTCTGTTCCCCGCGCAAGCGGGGGTAATTCCTGGAAAGGCCCCGCCCCGCGCGATGCGAAGCTCTGTTCCCCGCGCAAGCGGGGGTAATTCCCTTGCCCGTCCAGTGCGGCTGCTCCGCGCTAGCTGTTCCCCGCGCAAGCGGGGGTAATTCCCCCCCAAGGGGAATCTTCCTAAGAATGAAGAGGCTGTTCCCCGCGCAAGCGGGGGTAATTCCAGCTCGGCGTAGAGCGTGGAATCGGTGCGTTGCTGTTCCCCGCGCAAGCGGGGGTAATTCCACTACGTAGTAAAATACTACGCGGCGTTAGAACTGTTCCCCGCGCAAGCGGGGGTAATTCCATTCTCAAGCGCGTGAAAACCGTGGAAGTCGCCTGTTCCCCGCGCAAGCGGGGGTAATTCCCAGTTCAGGAGGAGAAAATGACGCTCACGGTCCTGTTCCCCGCGCAAGCGGGGGTAATTCCGAGGGCGTCGCGGCCGGCCGTGGTATTTGAGACTGTTCCCCGCGCAAGCGGGGGTAATTCCATATTTTTATTGTGGATTACGAAGCGGCGTTGCTGTTCCCCGCGCAAGCGGGGGTAATTCCAAGCCGGGTACGCGCTCAGGGGCTTGAAGCGCCTGTTCCCCGCGCAAGCGGGGGTAATTCCATGGTAAAGGAATCCCCTTATACCACGTGGCTCTGTTCCCCGCGCAAGCGGGGGTAATTCCTACCGCGGCAGCCGCGCGGTCACTCATATCACCTGTTCCCCGCGCAAGCGGGGGTAATTCCGTGGATGTTTACAACGCCTAATAACTAACTGACTGTTCCCCGCGCAAGCGGGGGTAATTCCGGGTCGAATCGATGGATGAGCTGATTAGCGATCTGTTCCCCGCGCAAGCGGGGGTAATTCCCATGTGGTACGAGTTCCCGCTAGAGACAACCCCTGTTCCCCGCGCAAGCGGGGGTAATTCCGGCTGAGAAAGAGGCAGTACGCGCCGGGGAAACTGTTCCCCGCGCAAGCGGGGGTAATTCCTCTTCGCGCATTGTGGCAAGCCGCGTGAAAACCTGTTCCCCGCGCAAGCGGGGGTAATTCCCTATTTACGCATTCCTATGACCTGCCGAAAAACTGTTCCCCGCGCAAGCGGGGGTAATTCCATGGCCGTGCCGCCCGCTTCTGCCTCGATGCCCTGTTCCCCGCGCAAGCGGGGGTAATTCCCTCGCCCTCCAAGTCAAAGGCATCCCCGACCCCTGTTCCCCGCGCAAGCGGGGGTAATTCCGCCAAAGAAGCACGCCTAAACGCACCCGACGCCTGTTCCCCGCGCAAGCGGGGGTAATTCCGTGGCGCGCGGGCACGGGAACATCAACGTAGTCTGTTCCCCGCGCAAGCGGGGGTAATTCCTCCCATTACTCCTAGGGAATAACCCAGGTAAACTGTTCCCCGCGCAAGCGGGGGTAATTCCGGTTATGGACGGCGCCGTACCACACCGCCCCCCTGTTCCCCGCGCAAGCGGGGGTAATTCCCCATAAGGCTCTCGATGCTGTGCAGGCGGTCGCTGTTCCCCGCGCAAGCGGGGGTAATTCCATACCCCAGCCGGATCAGCGAAAAGAGACACACTGTTCCCCGCGCAAGCGGGGGTAATTCTTGGTTCGTAGTCCGGGTGTGGGCTGAGTGGGACTGTTCCCCGCGCAAGCGGGGGTAATTCCGCAGATAAACACCCAGGTGATCGCTAATCTGGCTGTTCCCCGCGCAAGCGGGGGTAATTCCGAGGGCCGTAGCACCTGGACTTATAGCCGGGACTGTTCCCCGCGCAAGCGGGGGTAATTCCTTGCGTTTTATGCGCTAGCGTGTCCTGCTCAGCTGTTCCCCGCGCAAGCGGGGGTAATTCCGCCGCGCAGCACAGAAGGCGGGGTTGCCGAAGCTGTTCCCCGCGCAAGCGGGGGTAATTCCTTGCGTTTTATGCGCTAGCGTGTCCTGCTCAGCTGTTCCCCGCGCAAGCGGGGGTAATTCCGCCGCGCAGCACAGAAGGCGGGGTTGCCGAAGCTGTTCCCCGCGCAAGCGGGGGTAATTCCGATATCTTCAGAGCGCTGCACGCTCAGCTCCCCTGTTCCCCGCGCAAGCGGGGGTAATTCCACGCACGCGAATACTGGGAAACCACACAGTTTCTGTTCCCCGCGCAAGCGGGGGTAATTCCTGGATTATTCAAGAAGCCCGTCTACACCTGCTCTGTTCCCCGCGCAAGCGGGGGTAATTCCCAGCGGCGGGCGGCGCGGGATTTCTTTTATCACTGTTCCCCGCGCAAGCGGGGGTAATTCCCAGCGGCGGGCGGCGCGGGATTTCTTTTATCACTGTTCCCCGCGCAAGCGGGGGTAATTCCGGCTGAGAAAGAGGCAGTACGCGCCGGGGAAACTGTTCCCCGCGCAAGCGGGGGTAATTCCTCTTCGCGCATGGTGGCAAGCCGCGTGAAAACCTGTTCCCCGCGCAAGCGGGGGTAATTCCTAGGCGTTTATATGCGTCGGTAGTTGGCATCACTGTTCCCCGCGCAAGCGGGGGTAATTCCCGGCATACTAGCGCTAGGTGGCCGCTTATCGTCTGTTCCCCGCGCAAGCGGGGGTAATTCCATCGAAAAGCACGGCGACGCAGCTAGCGCGATCTGTTCCCCGCGCAAGCGGGGGTAATTCCGGGCTTACGGGGCACCCGTAAGCTTGAGTCATCTGTTCCCCGCGCAAGCGGGGGTAATTCCGCGCCCAGGCCACCCACCAGCGGGTTTATCGCCTGTTCCCCGCGCAAGCGGGGGTAATTCCACTGAGACCGGCGTCCCTGAGGATATCGGCTACTGTTCCCCGCGCAAGCGGGGGTAATTCCGGGGGTGGACAACGCGATTTCTTCTACCGACCCTGTTCCCCGCGCAAGCGGGGGTAATTCCTCCTCAAATACGGAAAAGCAAGTGAAAAATATCTGTTCCCCGCGCAAGCGGGGGTAATTCCGTGAAGAATTCATCATCTGGGCAGAAAAATACCTGTTCCCCGCGCAAGCGGGGGTAATTCCGCTTGCCGCGTGCCACCCGTCAAGTTGCATTGCTGTTCCCCGCGCAAGCGGGGGTAATTCCACAGATTAAGGAAAACGGCGCGGACACGGTGACTGTTCCCCGCGCAAGCGGGGGTAATTCCGGATTTTATGGCTTTTGTGGATGACGGTTCGCCTGTTCCCCGCGCAAGCGGGGGTAATTCCCCGGGGCGGGGGCTGTACCGCGTGATGGATGCCTGTTCCCCGCGCAAGCGGGGGTAATTCCAGTCAAGATCACGCTCGAGGGCGGCGGCAAGGCTGTTCCCCGCGCAAGCGGGGGTAATTCCATGGTGATGCGGGTCGATGAGCTGGAGAAGGACTGTTCCCCGCGCAAGCGGGGGTAATTCCCATCGAGCGTGCGGATGGGGCGATCTACCAGCCTGTTCCCCGCGCAAGCGGGGGTAATTCCGTGACCATCGCGGCATGGATTGGAAAGGATAACTGTTCCCCGCGCAAGCGGGGGTAATTCCATTATCGGAGGGAAATACCCGCGTGTCTTGACCTGTTCCCCGCGCAAGCGGGGGTAATTCCCTGCCACTCCAGCCCAAGCAAAAGCGGATTATCTGTTCCCCGCGCAAGCGGGGGTAATTCCTATACGTAGCTTGCTGCGCGGTGCGTGGGGAGCTGTTCCCCGCGCAAGCGGGGGTAATTCCACCACGCGGCCGGGCTATCCAGACCAGCGCCGCTGTTCCCCGCGCAAGCGGGGGTAATTCCGGGTGGCACGCGGCAAGCGTTCTAGTCAAGCTCTGTTCCCCGCGCAAGCGGGGGTAATTCCTAAAACCCTATGGAAAACCACCGTTAAGGCACCTGTTCCCCGCGCAAGCGGGGGTAATTCCCGTATCGAAATGGGTAAACGGCAACTCTTTGCCTGTTCCCCGCGCAAGCGGGGGTAATTCCCATCAAGGCCGGCCTGATACCGGATGTTATCCCTGTTCCCCGCGCAAGCGGGGGTAATTCCATTAGCCACCTGTTGCTGCCAGGGCATGAGCTCTGTTCCCCGCGCAAGCGGGGGTAATTCCGGCAGGGGGGCGGTAGTCCAGCGAGGGCACTCTCTTCCCCGCGCAAGCGGGGGTAATTCCGCGGTTATCTTGTTTGAGGGCTTGCAAGAGGGCTCTTCCCCGCGCAAGCGGGGGTAATTCCGATGACCGGGAAAATGGTTGACCGCGCGATCACTCTTCCCCGCGCAAGCGGGGGTAATTCCATAGCGATACGTAGCGATACACCACCAGGAACCTCTTCCCCGCGCAAGCGGGGGTAATTCCATGCGAGCACAAAGACAACTCAGCGGTATGTACTCTTCCCCGCGCAAGCGGGGGTAATTCCCTTACTTTCGCGATTGGATAAACCATGTATGCCTCTTCCCCGCGCAAGCGGGGGTAATTCTAAGCTGGGAATCCAGATTCAAATTGATCGAATCTCTTCCCCGCGCAAGCGGGGGTAATTCCTGCGATGCCGTGGACTGCACAAAGCCCGCTTCCTCTTCCCCGCGCAAGCGGGGGTAATTCCGCTCCAAACCCAAGTGACATACCCACGCTTGGCTCTTCCCCACGCAAGCGGGGGTAATTCCTTTCCCCTCGGTCTGGAAATAGGGGACACGGTCTCTTCCCCGCGCAAGCGGGGGTAATTCCCTTCACATCCCGGAAATGAAATCACGCGAAGACTCTTCCCCGCGCAAGCGGGGGTAATTCCCGTGATAGTGTCACCACCCGGCATAAGCAAAGCTCTTCCCCGCGCAAGCGGGGGTAATTCCATCGACGGGAACCGCCCCGGTCTGCACTTACGCTCTTCCCCGCGCAAGCGGGGGTAATTCCATTTGGACGACGGGGGCGCCTAGTTGCGCGGTCTCTTCCCCGCGCAAGCGGGGGTAATTCCGAGGGCGAACTCGAGGATATCGCCGCCGAGGCCTCTTCCCCGCGCAAGCGGGGGTAATTCCCAGAAGGCCGCGCAGGATGCTATCGCCCGCGCCTCTTCCCCGCGCAAGCGGGGGTAATTCCTATCGAGGTGTATCTCCGAGGGGGATTCTGAGACTCTTCCCCGCGCAAGCGGGGGTAATTCCCTACATGGCCTAAGACCACCCCGGCGGTGTCTCTCTTCCCCGCGCAAGCGGGGGTAATTCCCGCGAGGTGACCGCCTACCAGCCCAAAGTTTTCTGTTCCCCGCGCAAGCGGGAGTAATTCCACAAAAACGTACGTTCCGGGCAGATTCTTACCCTCTTCCCCGCGCAAGCGGGGGGGATTCCATTGATAGGGCGCTACGGCGCCCTATCACCGTATATAAGTAGCATTGAACCATGGATAAAGACACTTTCGCCGCTAGCCGGCGCCGCCTGCACCTATCAGTAAAGCAATGCGCCGCGGCCCTCGGCGTCTCACCCCGCACCCTGCGCGCCTGGGAATCCGGACGTGATCCTATCCCGCCCGGCGTCGCTGATGACCTCGCCGCGCTCATGCAGTGGCCCGCGCCACCTCACGTAAGCGACAGTAACCCTTCCCTGCGCAAGCGGGAAAATTATCAAGAACGCGTTAAACCGGAATGACTGATGCAAGTGCATCTGGTGACTACTAAGTCAGAAACTGATAGCGTAAGCGCCTATATAACCACGTTTCAGGCAAGCGTATTCCAAAGCATTTTCTCGTGGATTTCGAGAGTGAAACAGGTTTAACCAGTGTGCCGTGATTGTCATGGAAACTCCCCAAACAGCACACCTATGATTAATTCACAATCACACCGTCAACCGTCGACTTGCCAATGGCCCCGATTATTTCTGATGTGGGTGGCCTGCCTGACATGCGAAAAAGCTCGAAGCGGCTTTCAGGAGTTCGTTGACGTCGCGTAGTTCTTGGTTCTCCCGGCGTAGACGCATGTTCTCCGCAAGCACGTCTTCTTCCACCCACCTGACCGGCCCGTCCTTACGGGCTTGCTGAACCCATCGGCGGGCTGTGTGCCACGAAACATCAAATTTGGGTGCCACAGCCTTGCAAGCATCTTGTAAAGACATACCCTCGGCACGAACCTGATCCTCGACAAGATGAATAACACGGGCCTTAGCTTCCTGATCAAATTTCTTCGGCATAATCCAGATGTCCTTATCTACTCAAAAGGAAGAAACCCTCGGTCAGTTCACTTTCCCACACTCCCTTTTCTTTGAGATGAAACGAGACTACCAGAAATAAAGTACAGTACCAATACTCTTGACCCGTTTATATAATAAACCCTTCCGCTAATGCAAAGCTAGACATAAAAGCAATGACGCAAAACAGAGGTACTGTTACCCCCGCTCACGCGGGGAAAGCGGCCTGCCTAAGCAAAACACTAGACCCAGAAATACCCACGCCTCGGCGTGGAAAACCGCTCGCTACGAGCCTAGTCGGTGGAGGCGAATCTGGAAAACCAACACACATGAGAAGTTCTGCCACTCTTCCAAACCAGACGGCCACCCCACAGTCCCTAGAACAACGCCACCTTCTCCGGCGGCGGGAAGATCGCATCGAGCTCAGCGAGGTCCGCACTGCTCGGTTCCCACACCAGGGAGGCTGCATTCTGGCGGACTTGCTGCGGCGTCGTCGCACCGGCAATAACGGACGCCACGCACGGCCGCGCGGCCAACCACGACATCGCCACCTGCACCGGCGTCAAGCCGCGCGCCTGCGCGAACGCAACAAAAGCCTCAATCTGATCCCAGTCCGTGGACTCCAGCAGCGCCGCCTTCGAGTGCGCAATCCGCGAACCTTCCGGAGCCGCACCGCGCCGATACTTGCCTGTCAGCAACCCGTTCGCCAGCGGGAAGTACGGGAAAATGCCCAGGCCAAAGCGCTGCGCGGCCGGCACCACCTCGAGTTCCGCGCGCCGATCAATCAAGTTGTAATGCGACTCTGTCGCAATCGGCCCCACCAACCCGCGCGCAGCCGCCAGATGCGAGGCATCGGCAAGCTGCCACCCGGCGTGGTTCGACGTCGCGTAATACCGAATTTTGCCCGCCCGCACCGCATCCGACAGCGCCTCGAGCGTCTCCTCGGGCGGCGTCACACCATCCGGCGTGTGATAAAAATACAGGTCAATCGCCTCCACGCCGAGCCGGCGCAACGATGCCTCCAAGGCCCGCGTCACGTAGCGCCGCGAACCGCGCGCCCCGTAATCCGCACCGTTGCGCCCCTGCATATCCATACCAAATTTTGTTATCACGACGACGCCGCGGGCCAGCTCACCCGCTTCCCGCAACGCCGTTCCGAACATAATTTCCGAAAGTCCGGGCTCTTTGCCGTACACGTCGGCAAGGTCGAAGGTGGTGATTCCCTCTTCAAGCGCGGCCCGCACGACGGCATTCGTGCCTTCTTGCGTTTCGGTTCGCGTGTGGGCGCGGCCAAAATTATTACCACCGATGCCGACGGCGGATACCATCAGGCCGGACTTCCCTACCGGGCGATACGTCATTGTCATACCGCCAGCCTAGCGGACACCGGCCGCGTCCGTTCGGCAGCTCGGTTACGATGAGGGAACAGTGCTCACCTGTGAGCGGTGTTTTCAGGCGCGGCCCTGCAGGGAATTATGAGGCTCGGAGCGCGCCACCACCACCGAGGGAAAGAGGGCTTGCCACTATGCAAGATTCTGCGGCGCAGCAGCACCAGCACAACGGCTATCCGGAGGAACCGCGCCAGATCCGGCGCGTCGTCCTCCTCACTAACCCGACCGCGGGAAAGGGCCGCGCTACTTCTCTAGCTGCCCATATGACCGCCGAGCTGCTCAAACACAACGTTGACGTGGTAGGGCACTACGCCACCACCGTCGCGGAAACTCGCAAGAATGCCAGATTAGCACTAGCCGATCCCAATATCGACGCGTTGGTTGCCTGCGGTGGGGACGGACTGGCGAATCTCATCGTGCAGGAGCAGGCCGGCACCGGCAAGCCGCTCGGCTTGGTTGCTGGCGGAACAGGGAACGATATTGCGCGCGGGCTTGGTATTCCGCTCGACGTCGCCGGGGCCGCCCGCACCATCGCATCCGGGTATACAGTGATCACCGACCTGGGCCTGGCCATTCGCGAAGTAAACGGTGTTTCCCAACCCGAGCGCCGCTATTTCGCCTCGATTCTCGCAGCTGGGATCGATACCCGCATTAATGCTCGCGCCAAACAAATCAGGTGGCCGGGTGGCTCGGCCGCCTATTTCCTCGCGGTTCTTGCCGAAGTGGCGGCCATGCGCACCACCCCGCTCACCTTGAGTATCGACGGCGGCGAACCCTTCACTCTGGAAGCTACCCTCTGCGCGGTGGGTAATACCCGCAGTTATGGAGGTGGGATCCGGATGTGCTCGCATGCGGATCCGCGTGATGGCAAGCTGGCCCTCACCGTCGTCGGCCCGGTATCGCGCCGCACCGCGGCCCGCAACCTCCGCAATATCTACACCGGAGATTTCTCCAAACTGCGCGATATCGTCACCCAGATTCAGGTCAACAGTGTTCGCCTGGAGATGCCCGGTCTTATTCCCGCGGTCGACGGCGAAGACCTCTTCCCCACCCCGCTCAGCGTAACGGTGGCCGCCGGTGCCGGCTGTTTCCTTGTTCCGCCGCCGCGCGCGTAGCTCAACTCGGCCCCACGCGCGTAGCGACCCAGATACGGATCGTCAGCTAGGCCAGCGTCGCGCGCGTAGCTCAACTCGGCCACGCGCGCGTAGTAGTTCAACCAGCCCCACGCACGCAGCGCAACTCAGCCCAGCCCCGCTAAGCGATCCGGTACATCCACCCGAAGGGATCTTCGCGAGTACCGTTTTGGATTCCGGTCAGCTCCTCATAAATCCGCTGGGCCACGGTGTGGGTAGGCAGCTCGACGCTGAAGTCTTCCCCGGTGAGCTGGCCAATGGCAGTCACCACGGCCGCGGTCCCGCAGGCGAACATTTCCGCCACGCTACCGTCCTGAATTCCGCTCACCACATCGCGCAAAGCGAGGGTATCTTCGCGTACCTCCACCCCGGCGCGGCGCAGCAGCTGCATAATGCACGAACGGGTATTACCAGGCAAGATATTACCGGTAAGTTTCGGGGTGGCCACGCTGCCGTCGGCGTAAACCACGAAGACGTTCATCCCGCCCAGCTCATCAAGGTTCGTAGCGGTTGCGGCGTCGAGGAAAAGAACCTCATCGTAGCCGGCAGCGCCCGCGGTGACCTTGGGCAGCAGCGAGGCCGCGTAGTTCCCGCCGGTCTTCGCCGCGCCCATGCCGCCGGGGCCGGCACGGTGGTAATCGGGCTCCACCCACACCTTGATGGGCTGGAAACCGTTGGAGAAATACGCCCCGGCCGGCGAGGCGAGCACGATGTACTCGTAGGCCGCGGCCGCCCGCACCCCGAGGAAAGCTTCCGAAGCGAAAATGAAGGGCCGCAGGTACAGCGATTCACCCGCCGCTCCCGGAACCCAGCGCCGGTCCTGGCGCACCAGATCCACCAGCGAGGCCACGAAATCATCCACAGGTAGCTCCGGTATAGCGAGCCGATGCCCGGAGAAGTTCAGGCGCGCCCCGTTGTAGGTGGGGCGGAATAGCCACAGCGATCCATCCGCATGCCGGTAGGCTTTCAGGCCCTCAAAAACTTCCTGACCGTAGTGGAGCACCGCGCCGGCCGGGTCCAGGCTGAGCGGCCCGTAGGGCACGATGGCGTGGTTATGCCAGCCCTTTTCCGCGGTCCAGGTTGCCCGCGCCATATGATCGGTGAAGTAGCGGCCGAAACCGGGGCTGGCCAGGACCTGGCTGACCTCCTCTTCGCTGGCCGGGTGCTCATTCGGATGCACAGCGAACCGCCCCGCGAGGCTATCCGCCGGCGCGGGGGTGGTAGCGGCAGCTTCCATTTCTTCCGGAGTCATCGGAACGCTCATACCTGAGTCCTTCTTTCTTGGTGGTGATCCTTAGCGGTTATCTTCCATAGCGGCGAGAATAGCATCCCCGATCTGGGTGGTTGTGCGGCGCAATGGCACACCGCGCGCCGAGGCCTCGGCGCGTGCTTCCATATCCCCCCGGATAGCCGCCTCAATACGCGCGGCCGGCCCGGCGAGCCCGAGGTGGCGCAGCATCAGCGCCACGGAGGCAATGGTCGCCGTCGGATCGGCTTTCCCGGTCCCCGCAATATCCGGTGCCGAACCGTGGATCGGTTCGAACATGGAGGGGAAATCTCCTTCAGGGTTAATATTGCCCGACGCCGCAAGCCCCACTCCCCCGCTTACCGCCCCGGCTTCGTCGGTCAGAATATCGCCAAACAGATTATCCGTCACGATAACGTCGAAACGCTGCGGGTCGGTCACCAGGTAAATCGTGGCGGCATCCACATTGCAGTAATCAACGTTGACATCCGGGTACTCCGCGGCGAGGCGATCAACAGTGCGCTGCCAGAGTCCGCCCGCGTGCACGAGCACATTGGTTTTGTGGACGAGGGTGAGGTGGCGGCGAGGCCGGGAGGCGGCCAGCTCGAAAGCATAGCGCACCAAGCGCTCAGTTCCGTGAGCGGTGTTGACAGATACTTCCGTTGCCACTTCGGTGGGCATGCCACGGTGAACACTGCCCCCGTTGCCCGAGTACAGCCCTTCGGTCCCTTCGCGCACCACCACCAGGTCAATATTTCCCGGTTCCGCCAGCGGGGTGGGAACCCCGGGATAGAGCACACTGGGCCGCAAATTAACGTAGTGGTCGAAGGCGAAGCGCAGCCGCAGCAAAATCTCCCGCTCGAGGATTCCCGCGGGCACCCGCGGATCCCCGATAGCCCCGAGCAGCAGCGCATCATGCCCGGCCAGCGCCTCTAGATCCGTGGCGCTCAGGGTTTCCCCGGTATCCAGGTAGCGTTGCGCCCCGATACTATAGGGAGTCACGCTTAGTTCCGTGCCGCTTTCCGCCAGCGCGGCGCGTAGCACTTTCAGGCCTTCGGGCACAATTTCCGGACCGATGCCATCCCCGGCAATAACGGCGAGATTAATAGAGGCGCGCATGTGGATGAGTATACGAGATCCGTCCACCTAGTGAGACCAAATATCTCACTCTGCGAGACGCCCGCGCGCGGCGTGGCGACGCGAAGATGCGTTCTTTCGGGAGGTTAGGTACGTCTCCTGGAGCCGGCGCCGCTCTCCTCGTAGAATTGAATTCTTGAATCTCTGGAGGCAAGGTTATGGCGTTCGATTCAACTATCGTCATTGTTGGCGGTGCTCGCATCCCCACGGGGAAGTTCCGCGGCTATTACGCGACTACTCCCGCGCATGAATTGGGTGCGGCGGCGGCGCGCGCGGCGGCGGAGCGGGCCGGTATCCCGATGGCGGATGTGGATGATTTCGTGGTGGGGTGCGTGGGTCAGACCGGTGCCGATGCCTATATTTCCCGCCGTATCGCGCTCACCGCCGGGGCACGCGCCTCCTCCACTGCCCTGACTGTCAATCGGGTGTGCGGCTCCGGGGTGCAGGCGTTGGCTAGCGGCGCGAGCGCCCTGCGCTCGGGGGACGCGCGCATCGTCATGGCCGGCGGTGCGGAAAATATGACGCGCCAGCCGGTGATGGATTTTTCGCGGGCCGGCCACCTCGATGGGCCCGAGCACGTGGATGGCACATTTTCGCTGATTTCTGATCCGTTCTCGGGCCGGCCGATGGGCTGGACGGCGGAGCGGGTGGCGGAAAAATTCGGTATTTCGCGCGCCGAGCAGGATGCTTTTGCGGCCCAATCCCAGGCCCGCGCCCAGGCTGCCATCGCATCCAGGGCTTTTGATAAGGAAAAGGTCCCTTTCACGATTGATGCCGGGAAGCCAACTGAGCGCGTCGTCGTTGCTGAAGAGTATCCACGCACGGGCGTGACCGTTGAAACGCTCAGTCACCTGCGCCCCGTTTTTGCCGCGCACGGCACCGTGACGGCCGGTAATTCTTCTGGGATTAACGACGGCGCAGCCATGCTTGTCCTCATGCGGGAAGAGGATGCGATTGCGGCGGGTGTGGATATTCTGGGTGAGCTGGTGGATGTGGCGACCGTCGGCGTGGAGCCGGAGTATATGGGTTATGCCCCGCGTTTGGCTATTGAGAAGGTGCTGGAGCGCACCGGCTTGAGCCGGGCGGATATTGGTTGGGTGGAGCTTAATGAGGCTTTTGCCTCCCAGGCGATTGCGGTGATTCGTGATGCGGAGTTGGATCCAGAGATCGTTAATCCGCTGGGCGGAGCGATTGCGCTGGGTCATCCGGTGGGGGCCTCGGGAGCGATTATTTCGCTGCGTGCCCTCCTCAACCAGCGCGAACGCGGGATTGAGCATTCGCTTGTGACGCTGTGTATCGGCGGCGGGCAGGGCATCGCCGCGATTATTCGCGCCCGCTAGCGGCGCCCCGCCGCAACCGCCGCCTAATTCTTGAATGCGTGTACCGGCGCCGGGATGGTGCCCCCGCGGGCGATGAAGGCCGCGCTGGAATAGGGGCTGACCGGCATGACCGGCGCACTGCCAAGCAGCCCGCCGAATTCCACGGTATCGCCTTCGCTCAATCCTGTTGCGGGGATGACTCGCACGGCGGTGGTCTTGGAGTTCATGATGCCGATGGCGGCTTCGTCAGCGATCATGCCGGCGATGGTCGCGGCCGGGGTATCCCCGGGCACCGCGATCATATCCAGGCCCACCGAGCAAATCGCGGTCATGGCTTCGAGTTTGGCTAGGCTAATGGCGCCGAGCCGCGCGGCTTCGATCATGCCTTCGTCCTCGGAGACCGGGATGAAGGAACCGGAGAGCCCGCCCACGTGCGAGCAGGCCATGAGTCCACCCTTCTTCACCGCGTCATTGAGGAGGGCGAGGGCCGCGGTGGTGC
This sequence comes from Actinotignum inguinis, assembly GCF_051265835.1. NCBI lineage: Bacteria > Bacillati > Actinomycetota > Actinomycetes > Actinomycetales > Actinomycetaceae > Actinotignum > Actinotignum inguinis. Next base: position 40,910 of record NZ_JBOZDP010000013.1, read on the forward strand.
CGTGGGCGCCCACGCGTTCCAGGCCCATGGCTTCCAGGGCCCGCGCCACCGAATCTCCCACTTCCGGGGTGGGAGCCAAAGAAAGATCGACAACACCGAAGGGCACCCCGAGGCGCTGGGCGGCCAGCTGCCCCACCAGCTCCCCCATGCGGGTGATCTTGAAAGCACTGCGCTTGATTTCTTCCGCGAGTTCATCGAAGGAAGCACCTTCCGCAGCCGTAATCGCCCGGGTAATAACGCCCGGCCCGGATACCCCCACAGACACCACGCAATCGGGCATTTCCACCCCGTGGAAAGCCCCGGCCATGAAGGGGTTATCCCCCACCGAATTAGCAAAAACGACTAGCCGAGCAGCCCCGGAACCCTTATCCGTGCGGGCGGCGAGTTCGCAAATGGTCTCCCCCATGCGCGCCACCGCGCTCATATTAATTCCGGCGCGCGAAGTCCCGATATTAACGGAGGAGCACACCACCGAGGTGGCGGCCAGCGCGGCGGGAATCGAATCGATGAGCGCCTCGTCCGCCCGCGTCATGCCTTTTTCCACCAGTGCGGAGAACCCACCCACGAAATCCACGCCGATGTCCCGGGCGCATTCATCGAGCATAACCGCCCACGGGGTGAGATCCTTTTCCCCACTTGCCGCGGCCACCATAGCAATCGGGGTCACGGAAATGCGCTTATTAATAATGGGAATGCCCAATTCCGCTTCGATTTCCTGGGCCACCGGCACCAGGCGCGCGGCCCGCTCCATAATGCGGGCGCGGGCCCGTTCGCGAGCGCGCTCGCCATCAGAATCCGCGCAGTCGAGCAGGGAAATTCCCATGGTGACGGTGCGGATATCGAGGCGGTCCTCGCGAATCATCGCGAGGGTTTCCAGAATGTTGTGGGCAGTGGGCTCACTGCTGGCATACATAGGTATTCTCCCGTTCCTGTGCGCGTTCCCATGCACGTTGGCGTGCGTATTCCCGTGCGTGCTATTGTGCGTGTTCTCGCTTCTGTGCGTAGTTCCCGTGCGCGCCGGCCGGAAATAGGCATCGGACCGGACGCTACATCGGCCGACCCTAGACGCGATGCATGGCGCGGAAAATGGAATCCGCCTGCACGTGAATTTCGAGTGCTTCCGCGGAGCCCAACTCCGCCATGGCCTGCTGCACTTGGGTGATGGAGCTACCCTCCGGGAGCGCCACTTCGAGGATCATGGTGAAGTACTCATCCATGAGGGTCTGCGTCACGTTGATGATATTTACCCCGAGGCGGGCGAGTTCAGCGGAGACGGCCGCAATAATTCCGGTGCGGTCCACTCCGGTCACAGTCATGATGGCTTTCATGGCCTCTATTGTGCCACGCCGCTACGACAGTTTTTTCGCCCGCTTCGCCCCGCGCGCGACCGTGCGCTTAGCGCCGCGCTACAACTGGGCAGCGCCGCGCCCGCCGCACACCAACCGCTCGCTATCGCCCCACTTACTTCAGCGGCGCGAGGAATTGGTCCAGGTTGCCGTTATTCGGGTCGCTCACCAGTTTCTCGTCAATAACGACGGCGGGAATGTACTTCATGCCGTCCGCGAGGAATTGTTCGCGCAGCTGCTTGAGGAGAGGGAGGTACTCATCCCCCGCCAGCGTGGTGCGCAAGCTTTCCAGCTGCGCCGCATCCAGGCCCACCCGGGTGGCAAATTCTTCAATCAGAGCCGGATCGGGCTGCTGGCGCTGGGCACGATCCACGTGCTTGACCACCGGGATGGAGCCTTCTTTATAGAGCAGCTCGTGGAAATCGAGGTATTTATCCGGGGCGTTGACCGCGAACCACACTTCGGCCTGCTCCCCCTTGACGCTGTAGGGCGATTCCTCGAAGCGCATATTCGGGTGGTAGACCAGGGTGATCTTCCCGTCTTTAGCCATCTGGATGAGTTCTTCGCCGTGGTCGCGCACCAGGTCATTGCACCAGGGACACCAGTAATCGGAGTACACCCGCACCACCGGCTTGCCTTCGTTAACGCTTCCGGCCACCCCGTCCGCCCCGATGGGAATGCCGCCCCATTGATCGAGGGGCGCCGGGATTTTCTCCGTCACCACATTGGCGCCGCGCTGGATGGGCACCAGATGAGCGGGTTCTTTAGTCGCGCTCGGAGTCGCGCTGGCGGTGGGCCCGCTGGGCGCCGTCGTACTATCTGTGGTGGCGGCCACGGTAGGTTTCACCCCCGGTGCGTCCGAAGTATCGGTGCAGGCAGCAAGGCCGAAGGCCAGTACCCCGAGGAAAGCGAAAGCGGAACGACGACGCATCTGCGGCCTTTCTCCCAACAGAACTGAACTCATGCAAACCGGCCCACCCGCGGTACCTTGCCGCGAGCGGGCCGGCTAACTGGCGCTCATCCTAGCCGCCCCACCTGGGAACGGCAACAACGGCGGTCACGTCGCGCGCGCCCACAGCGCGCCCGGTTTCGCGCACCGTGCACGCACCGTCGCGCACCGTAGTCACGTCGCTTAGCGCGCCGTCTGCCCATCGGTGTAATCGGCGTCCACGTCGGTATTCCACGCGAACATGGAACGCACCTCGCGCCCGGTGGCCTCCAGCGGGTGACTTTCGTGTTCGGCGCGCAGCTTCTTGAATTCGGGGGCGCCGGCATCCTGGTCGTCGATGAAACGCTTGGCGAAGGAACCGTTCTGGATATCGGCCAGCACGTCCTTCATATGTTCCTTGACATCCGGGGTGATCACGCGCGGGCCGGATACGTAATCGCCGTATTCGGCCGTATCCGAGCAGGACCAGCGCTGCTTGGTCAGCCCGCCTTCGTTGATGAGATCAACGATGAGCTTGAGTTCGTGGCACACCTCGAAGTAGGCCATTTCCGGCTGGTACCCGGCTTCCACCAGGGTCTCGAAACCGTAGGTGATGAGCTGGGAAACCCCTCCGCACAGCACGGTCTGCTCGCCGAAGAGGTCCGTTTCGGTCTCTTCCTTGAAGGTGGTCTTAATGGCGCCGGCGCGGGTGCCGCCGATCGCCGCGGCGTAGGACAGCGCCACGTCCCAGGCCTGCCCAGAAGCGTCCTGTTCCACACAGACGAGCACCGGCACCCCGCGGCCGTCTTCGTACTGGCGGCGCACCGTGTGCCCCGGGCCCTTCGGCGCCACCATACACACATCGTGGCCGGCAGCCGGCTTGATATAGCCGTAGTGAATATTGAAACCGTGGGCGAAGAACACCGCGGCGTCGGCCTTGAGATTCGGTTCGATTTCCGCGGCCCACAGCCCGCGCTGGGTCTGGTCCGGCACCAGAATCATCACGACGTCCGCTTCCTTGGTGGCATCGGCCACGGAGCGCACCGTCAGGCCCTGCTCCTGCGCTTTCGCCACGGAGCTGGAGCCTTCGCGCAGGCCCACCACCACGTCCACGCCGGAATCGCGCAGGTTGAGCGCGTGGGCGTGCCCCTGCGACCCGTAGCCAATAATGGCAACCTTCTTCGACTGGATGAGGGACAGATCGGCATCGGCATCATGGAAAATTTCTGCCATGGTTTTCTCCTTTTGTTGGGTCGGGGCCAGGCCCCACGGTTGTCGTTGTCTCGGTTTCGGTTTCGTTGCGGTCACGGCGCCGCGTTGCGTGCGGGCCCGTATTAAGTACGACGACGCCGCCAGCTGGCCGCGCGCCACTCTGGCTTAGATGCGCCCGCGGGCGAGCTCCTCCGGGAAGTTACCCGGGTCTCCCGCCATATCGGCGGTGACGCGTTCGGAAAGCGAATGCGCTCCGCGCCCGAGCGCCACGGTTCCCGACTGCACAATTTCCCGGATCCCGTAGGGTTCCAGGGCGGTGAGCAGGGCACCGATTTTACGGTCGGAACCGGTGGCTTCAATGGTGACGGCATCCGGCACCATATCCACCACGTGGGCGCGGAAAAGATCCACCACCTGCACCACGTGGGAGCGAGTCGTATCATCAGCGCCCACTTTAATGAGGACGAGGCGGCGCAGCACCGCTTCCTCACTGTCCAATTCCACGATTTTGATGACGTTCACCAGCTTATTGAGCTGCTTGGCCACCTGTTCGAGGGGTTGCACCGCGGCATCGACCACCACGGTGATACGCGAGAGCGCCGGATTTTCCGTTTCTCCCACGGCGAGCGAATGAATATTGAACGCGCGGCGGGCGAAGAGCCCGGCCACCCGCGTGAGCACTCCGGGTTTATTCTCCACCAGTACGGAGAGCGTGTGGCGCTGCGGCATTGTTATCCTTCCTTTCGTGGCGGCTCGAGCGGCGAAAATGCGCTACTCACGCGAAGTTCTCATCCACTTCGGGGCGCAGCCCCTTGGCGTACATAATCTCATCATTGGATACCCCGGCGGCAACCATCGGCCACACTTCCGCATCCGGTGAGGTAATAAAGTCGATCACGACGGGGCGGTCATTGATCTCCATGGCGCGCTGGATGGCGGTGTCGACGTCGTCCTTCTTCTCCACGCGCCAGGCCGCGCAATCATAAGCCTCAGCAAGTTTCACGAAATCGGGGATACGGCGGGTGTTATTCCCGGTTTCCAGATCGGTGAAGGAATAGCGCCCCTCGTAGAAGAGGGTCTGCCACTGGCGCACCATCCCCAGCGAGGAGTTATTAATAACAGCCACTTTGATATTGATGTTATTGAGGCGGCAGGTGGCCAGTTCCTGATTGGTCATCTGGAAGGAGCCGTCGCCATCAATCACCCACACGGTGCGTTCGGGCTGGCCCACTTTCGCGCCCATACCGGCCGGGATACCGTAGCCCATGGTGCCCGCTCCCCCGGAGGACAGCCAACGGTGCGGATGCTCGAAGTGCAAGAATTGCGAGGCCCACATTTGGTGCTGGCCCACCCCGGTCACCCAGATAGTGTCTTCACTTCCGGCCACGGCGCCCAGGCGCTCGATCACGTATTGCGGGGAGACGAGGCCGTCATCCGTGGGGGCGTAGCCGGCCGGGTAGGTTTCCCGCAGGCGGTTGAGGTAACCCCACCAGGGATCCAGATTCGCTTCCCCGTACTGGGCGCGGGCCGCGCGCACCTCCGCGAGGAGTGCGGGAACGGATTGCGCCAGATCCCCGATAATTGCCACGTCCGCGGTGCGGTTCTTGGATACTTCGGCCGGGTCAATATCGAGGTGGATAACCTTCGCCTTCGGCGCGAAACCGTCCAGGGCCCCGGTCACGCGGTCATCGAAACGCGCGCCCAGCGCCACGATAAGATCGCTGCGCTGGAGGGCTCCCACCGCGGGAACGGTGCCGTGCATCCCCGGCATCCCCAGGTTATGGGGATGGGAATCGGGTACGGTGCCGCGGGCCGGCAGGGTGGTGACCACCGGGGCACCGGTGAGGTCGCTCAGCTCGGTGACCTCGCGGGAAACCCGGGCGCGCACCGCCCCTCCCCCCACGTAGAGCACGGGGCGGGCCGCGGTGGCAATAAGCCGGGCAGCTTCGCGTACCGCAGCGGAATCCGGCTGGCCGGCCGGGCGGTATCCGGGCAGGTCCAGGCGCGGGGGCCACACAAATTCTGTTTCTTGGTTCTGCGCGGATTTCGCGATATCCACGAGGACGGGGCCGGGGCGCCCGCTTGCCGCCAGGTAAAAAGCTTCGGCCAGGCGGGCCGGAATATCATCGGCATCGGTGACGAGGAAAGAATGCTTGACCATGGGCATGGTGGCACCCACGATATCGGCTTCCTGGAAGGCATCGGTTCCGATGGCCGCCGCTCCCACCTGGCCGGTGATGGCCACCAGCGGGACCGAATCCATATTGGCATCGAGCAGCGGGGTGACAAGGTTGGTAGCCCCCGGACCGGAGGTGGCCATTACCACGCCCACGCGCCCCGTTGCTAGCGCGTAGCCTTCGGCGGCGTGCCCGCCGCCCTGTTCGTGGCGCACCAGGATATGGCGGGGAGAATCGCTATCGTACATCGGGTCGTAGGTGGGCAAAATAGCTCCGCCGGGCAGCCCGAAGACGACATCAACACCGAGTTCCGCTAAGGTGCGGACAATGGCGCGGGCGCCGTCCATTTTTTCGCGGATCTCACCGGGATGGTCCCGGCGGGACGCGGCCGACGCGCTCATCGCGGATGCATTCATCTCGGATGCGGCCATGGTTCCTCCTTCAACCTGGTTCACCTGGTTCTTCGGGCCTGTTCTTCCGGTATCAACGAGCGGGGTGCAAGCGTGGTGGTTGGCGCATAAAAAATCCCCTCACGTGAGGGGAGCGCGCAACCGGTGGTGCGCGCTACCTCACTACGATAATAAGAAGAATCTGAGCCATGCCCTTCAGACTACCGGAGCGCGGTCCCCGAGCGCTAAAAAGATCAATCTGTCTCACATCGTGGATTTCGGTTTCATTGTTCGGACAGTTTTCCGCGGTTTTTCGAGAAGCGTACTCTGGACGCGTGAGCTTTTCGCACCGGCCGCCCGCCCCGCAGCACCCGAACCACCTGCGTTATGCCGCACGGGCGGTTTTGCGCGCCGGCTTACTCCTCCTTGCCAGCGGCGCCTCCGCTTACCGGGTCAAACATTCCATGGAGCGCACCGCCCACGCCCTGGGGATCCGCACCACCCACGCCGCGGTCTCCTTCACGGAGATCACGGTCACCTGCTACGGCTGCGGGGATGTGTGCACCCTCACCGGGGAGCAACGCACCCTCGGCGTGAATGCCGCCCGTATTGACGCCCTTATTGTGGCCATTGATGCTCTCCCGGCCGGCTCCACTCCCGCGCAGGTCACGAGCGTTCTCGATGAGGCGATTGCGCGGGCCCGCAGCTATCCGGCCTGGGTGCTGGCGCTGGTGTCCGGGCTGGCCTGCGCCTGTTTCTGTTTCCTCAACCGGGGCGGGGTGGTGGAATGCGCCGCGGTCTTCTTCGCGGCGAGCGTGGGGCAGGCGGCGCGCGGGTGGCTGGCTCGCCGCCTCGTCAATCATTTCGGGATTTGGTTCCTGGTGGGGGCGCTGGCCGCGCTGCTCTATCTGGCCACGGTAGGCGTTGCTGAGGCGTGTTGGGATATTGCGGTGGTGCACGAAGCCGGGGTGGTTTCCGCCCTCCTCTTCCTCATTCCCGGTTTCCCGCTGGTCACCGCGATGCTCGATACGATTCGCGCTGATTTTTCCGCCGGGCTCACCCGCGGTGCCTATGTCACCATGCTCATGCTGGCCGCCGGGATGGCGGTCTGGGTGGTCACCGTTATTTTCGGTACCGATATTGCCCCGCATGCCGCCTACGTGATCCCCGAGCCGTGGCTGGCTCTGGCGCGCGGTGCCGCGACCTTCGTGGCATCCTACGGTTTCGCCATGCTTTTCACCGCGGAGCAGGGCGCCGCGCTGCTGGCCGGCGCCATCGGCGCGATTGTCAATGCCGCGCGCCTGACCGCCCAGGACGCCGGTTTCTACAATGTGGCCGCGGTTTTCCTCGCGGCCCTCGGGGCGGGGGTGCTCGCCCACCTCCTCACTCGCCGCACCCGTTTTTCCCGGGTCTCGCTGAGCGTACCGGCCGTCGTCGTCATGATTCCGGGGGTGGTATTTTTCCGCGGCCTGCACGCCATTAATGCCGGACAGATCGCCCAGGCTGCCGGCGCGCTCACCAATGTGGTGCTGGTGATCTGCGCGGTGGGTGCCGGGGTGGCGGCCGCGCGCATGATCACCGACCGGCACTGGCTCATGGAGCCACCCCACGAGCTCAGCCCGGCCTTCGACGAGTAGCGAATAGCGGCCGGGGCCCGTGCGCGCGCCGCCGTAGAGGCACCGGCCCACAAACCCGCAGCCGCGACCAGCGCGACCGCGGCACCTAATCCACCCGGCCGTCCACCACCCGCACCGCCCCGCGATCCGCCGAGGTGGTCAGCATCGCGTAGGCCCGCAGCGCCTTAGAAACATGCCGGTCCCGCTTCTCGGGGCGCCAGGGCAGCTCGCCCATCTGGGCGCGCCGCTCGGCCAGTTCTTCTTCGGACACATCCATGGCGAGCAACCGGGTGGGCACGTCGATAATAATATGGTCACCTTCGCGCAGCAGCGCAATATTGCCGCCCGCGGCCGCCTCCGGGGACACATGCCCGATGGACAGGCCCGAAGTTCCCCCGGAAAAACGCCCGTCGGTAATGAGCCCGCACACCTTCCCGAGCCCCAGGCCCTTGAGGTAGGAGGTGGGATACAGCATTTCTTGCATCCCGGGCCCACCCTTGGGGCCCTCGTAGCGGATCACCACAATATCGCCCGGTTCCACCGCTTTGGACAAAATAAGTTCGACGGCGGCCTCTTGGGAATCGACCACCCGGGCCCGCCCTTCGAAATGGAAAAGCTCTTCGCTAATCCCGGCCGTCTTAATAACCGCACCGTCCTCGGCAAGGTTCCCGCGCAGCACGCACAGCCCGCCGTCCTTGGTATAGGCGTGATCGGCGCTGCGAATACAACCGTGTTCCCCGTCCAGATCCGGGCTTTCCCAGGTGGAATCCTGCGAAAATGCACGGGTGGTGCGCACGTTCCCCGGCGCGGCACTGAAAAGATCACGGGCCTGCTCGGAGGGCGCCACCCCGCGAATATCCCAGGTTTCCAGCCAGGATTTCAGGTCATCGGAATGCACCGAATGCACCGAATCATCAAGCATCCCCGCCCGGTACATTTCCCCGAGCAGCGCCGGAATCCCGCCGGCGCGGTGGAAATCCTGAATATGGAATTCGGTGGAATTCGGGGCGAGCTTGACCATGCAGGGCACCCGCCGCGAGAGCGCGTCGATATCCGCGAGCGTGAAATCCACGTGGCCTTCCTGGGCGATGGCCAAAATATGAAGCACGGTATTGGTGGAGCCACCCATGGCCACATCCATGGACATGGCGTTGGTAAAGGCCGCTTTCGTCATAATATTGCGCGGCAGCACGCTGGCGTCGTCGTCGTTATAAAAACGTTTCGTGAGCGCGACGATACGTTTCCCAGCCTCCTCGAAAAGCCGGCGGCGCCGGGTGGCGGTGGCGAGGGTCGAGCCGTTGCCGGGAAGGGACATGCCCAGTGCTTCGGTCAGGCAATTCATGGAATTTGCGGTGAACATGCCCGAGCAGGAACCGCAGGTGGGGCAGGCGTTTTCTTCCACGCGCGCGAGCTCGTCGTCCGTGATGGAATCGTCCACGGCCAGGGCCATCGCGTCAATGAGGTCAATATTATGATCGACGACGCCTTCCACCGGCTTACCCGCCTCCATGGGACCGCCGGACACAAAAATAGTGGGAATATTCAGGCGCATGGCCGCGATGAGCATACCGGGCGTAATTTTATCGCAATTAGAAATGCAGACGAGGGCGTCCACGGTATGCGCATTGCACATATATTCGATGGAGTCGGCAATAATTTCGCGGCTGGGCAGCGAGTAGAGCATGCCCTCGTGACCCATGGCGATGCCGTCGTCCACGGCAATGGTATTAAATTCGCGCGCCACCCCGCCGTTCGCCTGGATCACGTCCGCCACGATTTTCCCGACGTTGCGCAGGTGCACGTGCCCGGGAACGAATTGGGTGAAGGAATTAGCGATGGCAATAATCGGTTTTCCGAAATCTTCCGAGCCCATCCCGGTGGCGCGCCAGAGTGCCCGCGCCCCGGCCATATTCCGGCCTGTTGTTGAGGTTGCCGATCGCAGCTGCGCCATTATTCCCCTTCGTATCGTGTGTTGTGGTGGCGGGCGGTGCCGCCGTGATCTTTAGTCTAGCTGTGTCCACGTAGTGAGAATTGCTTTCTCACTTTACGGACGTGCTTGCGGTGGTGGTCGCGGTGGTGGTTGCGGTGGTAGGAACGACGACGATGGTCCCATCCCGCAGCGTCTCCACTCGGATCGGCCATTCGTAGACCCGGGTGAGTAGCTCAGAGGTGAGTACCTGGCGCGGGGTGCCGGCCGCTTCCACCCGTCCGTGGCGCAAGAGGACCACGTCATCGCAGAGCGCGCCGGCCAGTTGAATATCGTGCAGCACGGCGACGACGGTGTGCCCGCCGGCAGCCAGGCGCCGGCACAGCTCGAGGAGGCGCTGCTGGTGGGAAATATCGAGGGCGGCGGTCGGCTCATCGAGAAGCACCACCCCGGCGCGCTGGGCGAGCACCCGCGCGAAAGTAACGCGAGCCTGTTCGCCGCCCGAGAGGCGGGTGACATCGCGGTCCTGGAGGTGGGTGACATCGGCGGCGCGCAGGGCGGCGTCGATAATGGCGGCATCCGCGGCTCTGCCGATACCGGCCCCGTTCTGGGTACTGGTGCTTGCGCCTACCGCGCCGTTCCCACGCCCGGCACCGTTGCCTCGCCTGGCGCCGTTGCCCCGTGCCACGCCGTTTCCGGATCCGAGGCCCATGGCCACCAGGTCGCGCACCAGGTAGGCGAAGGGGAAGGTGGAATTTTGCGGCATGACGGCGCGCAGGCGGGCCAGCTCCCGCCAGGAGAGGGAGGTAACCGCGGTGGTGCCGATGCGCACCTGCCCGGAAGTGGGGCTGAGGTCGCCGGCGAGCAGGGAAAGCAGGGTGGATTTGCCGGTGCCGTTAGGGCCGAGCACCCCGAGGACCCGCCCGGGGCGCGCGGTAATGCTGACGTCGTGGAGAACCCGGTGGGTACCGTAGGCGAAATGGAGGTGCTCGGCGCGAAGCTCCCCGGCCGGCCCGCCCACCGCGGAGAAAAGATCAACCACGGGCACCTCGCAGGTTCTTGCGCAGCAGGATGAAGAAGGTGGGGCCGCCCACCAGCGCGGTGAAGATTCCGATGGGGAGTTCCGCGAAAGGCACGAGGGTGCGGGCCGCGAGGTCGGCGTAGGTGAGGAGCACCGCCCCGCCCAGGAGCGCGGCGGGGATGAGCATCCGATTCATGGGGCCCATGAGGAGGCGCAACACGTGCGGAACAATGAGGCCCACGAAGCCGATCACGCCGGCAAAGCACACGGCGGCGGCAGTAAGGATGGCGGTGAGCACGATGGCGGCGGCGCGCAGGGCGGCGACGTTCACGCCCACGTGCCCGGCTTCGCGCTCCCCCAGGCTGAGCAGGTCGAGGCGGCCGGCCAGCGCGAGGGCGCCGAGGATACCGATGCCAACCACCGCGCCCACCACGGCGACCTGGAACCAGGAGGCGCCGGCCAGCGATCCCATCTGCCAGAACACGATTTGTTCGCGGGCATTGGTATCGGCCAGGTAGGTGGCGATGGAGGTGAGGGCGGAGGCCACCGCGGTCACGGCGATGCCGGTGAGCACCAGGGTGAGAGTTTCAGCCCGCCCGTGCGAGCGCGCCAGCAGGTAGACGGTGGCGGAGGTGACGAGCCCGGCGGCGAAAGCTCCTAGCGGTACCGAGAAACCGCCCAGGGCTCCGGGAACAAAGACCATGGTGAGGGCGGCTCCGAAAGCACATCCGGAGGACACCCCGATAATTCCCGGTTCGGCCAGCGGATTGGAGAAGACCGCCTGCATAACGGCGCCGGCCACCGCGAGCGCCCCACCCACCAAAACGCCTAAGCAGATGCGGGGGAAGCGAATATTCCAGAGCGCCGCCATGACGAGGGGATCTTCCGGGGGCGCGGCCAGCCCGAAGCGGGCGGCAACGGCCCGCGCTACATCCCCCACGGTGACGGGGAATTGGCCCAAGTGTGCGGAGAGGAGCATACCCAAAGCGAGGAGCACGGTGAGGATGAGGAACGTCCAGAAGCGCCGGTGGCGGCGTGCTTTTATGCCGGCGGGCACCGCGGGGAGCGCGGTGGCCGCGTGCCCCTGGTTGCCGCGCTGTCCACTCATCCTGTCTATCCTGCCTTAATGTTGTACGGAGCGCTAATCGCGCGGCGCGGTATCGTTCTCCCGCACCGCTTCCCGCACCCGTGCTTCGGTGACCTCTGCGGGCGGGCCGGCCAGCACCAGGCGCCCGCCGGAAAGCACCGCCACGGTATCGGCTTCGCGCACCGCGTCGAGACGGTGGCTCACTTCAATAATGGTGGCCTCGGGCAGGGCAGCGCGTAGATTAGCGCGGATGCGCGCTTCAAGTTCGCTATTGAGGGCCGCGGCGAATTCATCAAGGATGAGGACGGCCGGGTGCATGAGCACCGCCCGGGCCAGGCACAGGCGCTGCACCTGCCCGCCCGAAAGCGCATATCCGGTGGGCCGCCCGTGCGAGGTACCGCCTCCCACCCGGGTATTCAAGCCTTCCGGCATGGCCCGCACATCGCTATCCAGCCCAGCCACGCCGAGGGCGCGCCACAGCTCAGTTTCGGTAGCCTTCGGCACTCCGAGCCGCAGATTATCGGCGATGGTCCCGGCCACGATCTGGCTCTTTTGAGACACCCCCACCACGCAGGCATGTAGCGAAGCGACCTTGAGGTCCGTGGTGGGAATCCCGCCGATCCGCACCGTCCCGGACGTCGGGTCATCGTAGCGTTCCACCAGATGCACCAGGGTGGATTTACCCGAGCCGGAACGCCCGGCCAGCACCGTATGGGAACCGGCGGGAATACGCAGGCTCACTCCGCGCAGCACCTCGCGCTCGCGCTCCGGGTAGGCGTAGTGAACGTCGTCGAATTCCACGGAGAGGCCGCGTTCGGGCATGAGGATCCCAGGGCCGTCCGGGCACGGCTGGGGCGCGTGCGCGAGGGCATAAATGCGCCGCGCGGCCGCCAGCGAAGCATCGAGGGACGACGCCGCATCTTCGAGGGCCTGGGGGCCTTCCCATACCCGCAGCGCCGCCACCGCGCCGGCCGCCGCGAGCGGCAGTGAAATACTCGGGTCACTCACTCCCACCGCGATAATCCACACCGCGCTCATACCGGCGGCAATAATATTGGCCCCGCGGCGCAGCCCGGCCACCCAGGCCGGGAAAGATCCACCGGTGGCGACTTTCGCACCCAGGGCCGCTGTTTCGTCCATCCGGTCGGCGGTGCGGCCGAAGACGAGCACGTCTTCGAGGCCGTAGAGCGAATCGGTCACATGCGCGGCCAGATCGGCGCGCGCGGCGAGTTGCGCCGTCGTCGCATCAATCGCGCGCCGGGTACCCGCGTACGGAATCACGGCGAGGGCGAGTGCCGCGGCCACGGCCGGCAGCGCCATCGCGTTCCACCCGAGCAGCGCGCCGCCCACCAGCAGCGCCGCGGGGGTGAGCACGTAGGCGCAGACCACCGGCGCCACCGTGTGGGCGTAGACCACTTCGATGCGGTCAATATCGCGGGTGAGGGAGGCGACGATATCCCCCGAACGCGAGCGCGCCATAATCCCGGGAGCCTTGGGCCACAGGCTGGCAAAAACGCGGGTGCGCAGTAGTTCGAGGGCCCGGAAGGCCACGTAGTGCCCGGTGAATTGTTCGAGGTAGCGCAGGGCGGCTTTGAGGAGCGCGAGGAGGGCCACGAACCAGAGGAAGCCCGCTCCCCCGCCGCTGCTCACGGCCGCCACCATCCCGTAGGTCGCCACCGCGAACAGCCCAATATCGGCCACCTGGCCAGCGGCCCGGCACAGGGTGGAGAGGGCGAGCGGGCCGTGGACGGGGCGGGTGAGGGAGAGCAGCCAGCGCAGCACGGTGCGCAGCGCGGCTTTATTACTCGGCATGGACATCGCTGACCTCCTCGAGAATTCCGTCGCGGACCCGCACCACCCGGTCCGCCAGCGCCGCCAAGGCGGGACGGTGCGTGACCATGACGAGCGTGTACTCGGGCCCCAGCCCCGCCAGCGCCGCGCAAATCCGGTCTTCGGATTCGAGGTCTACCTGCGCGGTGGGCTCGTCGAGCAGCAGCAGGGTGCGCCCGGCCAAAAACGCCCGCGCCAGGGAGATACGCTGCGCCTGCCCGCCGGAAATCAAGGCGGAATCCTCCCCGAGGTAGGTATCGAGCCCTTCCGGCATGCGAGCCACGTCCTCGGCGACCTGGGCGCGCCGCAGTGCCCCCCACATTTGCTCCGCGGTGGCATCCGGGCGCGCCAGGCGCAGGTTATCTGCAATAGTTCCGGTAAACATCCACGTTGTTTGGGCGACGACGGCGCTGCGCGCGCGCAACTGCGCCAGGTCACCACTCTCAGCATCCACGTAGACCTCGCCGATCTGCACGCTCCCGGCTTGCGGGCGCAGGGCTCCGCGCAGCAGCGCGAGCAGGGTGGATTTCCCGGCCCCGCTCACTCCCACAATCGCGAGGCGTTCCCCGCGCGCCACGCGCAGATTTGCCGAGGTCAGCACTTCTTCACGCCCGTAATTCACCGCGACGTTATTCACGCTGATCAGCGGGGCGGCGCTGGCGGGCGGGGTGGCGCCGTCGCTCTCAGCCGCACCTGAATCTGCAACGGTGCTGGGGGCCGCAGCTGCGCCGTCGTGCAATATACGCGGAGCGATGGCGAGGTACCGGGTGATGGCTTTTTGGGCGGCGCGCCCGCCCATCCCGATGTAGAAGAAGCCCGCTACCTGCGAGAGCGGTTCGAGGAGTACCACCGCGAGGAGGGCCACGGCGAGGGCTTCCCACGGGGCGAGGTGTGCGGCGCGGGCGGTGGTGAGCCCGGCGGTCAGGCAGATGAGGAGGAGCCCGACCAGGCCGTCCATCACAATAATGACGATTTGGTTTCCGGCCAGCATTCGCATAATGGCGCGGCGGTTGGCTTCGCCGCGGCGGGCCAGGTCCGCTTCGGTGCGTTCCCCGGCGTTAAAGAGGCGGATGGTGGTCATATTGCGGATGGCGTCGAGATAGCTATCCACGAGGGTGTCGCGCGCCCGGCGCGATTCGCTGGAGGCGCGTCGGAAGAAACGGAAGAAGAGGCCGATACCTGCGGTGATAAGCGGGAGGGCCGCCATCACGCCGAAGCCGATCACCGGGTCGATGGCAATCCCGATAAAGGCGAGGGTGAGGAACGGGGCGAGGAGCGCGCCGATGGTGGTGCCCACGTAGCCCTGCCGGTAGTTGGTGATGCGCTCGACGCTATCGGTGAGGAGCGGAAGGAGGCGCCCGGCAGTATAGGGCGTGGGGGTGCCGGTGCGGGCGAGCGTGAAGGTGCGTTCGAGGAGCCGGCCGCGCAGCCGGCGTTCCTCCGCGCGGGCTGCCCCGGTGCTGCCCACTCGTTCGGCTACCGCGCAGGCGGCGGCCAGGGCGAAGAAGCCGGCCGCGAGCCAGAGGTGGCCGGTGTTCAGCGGTGCCGCGCTGGCGTGGGCCGCCGTCACGTACCCGGCAATAATCGCCGCGATGGTGGCCAGGCGCAGGCAGGCCGCGATGAGCGCGGCGCGGCGCCCGGGGGTGGAAATTGGATCCGCCCCGCGTGAGACAGGGCGCTGCCGTGAGCTAGGGCCTTGCGCTGGCCGCGCTGCGTGCCCGGCCGGCGAAGAATGCGGATGTCCCTCGCGCGAGCTGGGGCGCTGGGCCACGGTCATCCTCTCACTATCCTTTCGTGTTTTCCCTTCGCGGTGCGCTACCGCGGGCACCCTACCCGCCCGCGTTTCCCACGCCGCGTGGCGTGTTCCCGCTACGTGCCGGCTATGCGTTCCCACCGCAGCCGGCGTTATGCCGCTACTGGGCAGTGTAAAGCGCCTGGCCCATCGCTCGAATAAGATCTCCACTTTGCGGACCGAATCCGAGGGAAAGATTATCGGGGATGGCGAGCACGCGCCGCTTCTTCCCGGCGTCGGTTTGCGAGAGCCCGGGTTGCCCTTCGAGCGCCTCGATCCCGCCGAGCGCGCCCAGCCCATTGGTCATCACGATAATAACTTCGGGGTTGGCCACGAGCAGCGCTTCCTGGCTGGCGGGCCGGGCCTTGGTGACTCCCGCTTCCCCGGCCATATCGCGCCCGCCCACCGCGTCGATCACGTCACTGGCACCCGATTCGCTCCCGAGCAGCATAAACAACCCGGCTTGGGGGCGAATATTAAGGAAGACCATCCGCAGCGGGTCGGCCGGGGCCAGCTGGGCGACGTCGATCCGCGCCTGCGCGATGGATTGGGATATCTGTGCGGCCAGTTCTTCACCGGCTTGCCCGGCTCCCACGGCGCGGGCGACTTCCGCCGCGCGGGCGGGCGCGTCGTCGAACTTTGTTGCGCGCGTAAGCCGCACCACCGGAATACCGGAGGCTTCGAGTTGCGCGAGGGCGCCTTCGGCCCCGCGGATAGTGCCGTCGGTGAGGATCAGGGTCGGGGCGAGGCGCAGTACTGCCTCGGCGTTCACGCTGTGCCCACTTTCGGTGACCACCGGCACATCCGCGAGGCTCGGCTCGGTATCGGATACGGTGCGGCCCGCGATGGTGTTGCCCAGCCCGAGGGCGAGGAGCGTTTGCGAGATCGCGGCGGACATATCGAGGGTCACCACACGCGAAGCATCGGTCACGGTCACTTTCGCGCCGCTGGCATCCGTGATGGTGACGGGGAGGTTGACGGCGGCGGGTTGCGCCGGATGCGGTTCGGGGAGCGGATCGACGCTCACCATTCCGGTGAGGCTGCGCGGATCGGGCACGGCTACCGCGGTGGTGGTGGGCGCGGATACTTGCGCTTCAGCTGCCGGTGCGGATGCGGCTCCTTCCTTCGGGGAATTCCCTTCCGTTTTCGCGGTGGTTCCACAGGCGCCCAGGGCGAGTGCGAGCACCGCGCACAGCGCTCCCCAACGTTTCATTCTTACCTCCATTTCGCGTGTACCTAAGGTACGACGGCGCAGCTAGCCCCCGCGAGCAACCCGCGTGCATGTCGCTATCCGAAGGCGGCGCGCCAATCATGTATCGGACGGTACCACACCCTTACGACAAGGTTGAGCCCTGGCGACGCATCCGCCCAACTGTCGCTATGTGAACCGATCCGGCTAGCCGCACATAAGCGGGCCCCGCTCACGAAACGGAGCGGGGCCCTTGCCCGGCTAGAAGACGACGTAGCCGGAGCGTCACGGAGTTTTAGCGGCGTACCGCCGGGGTATCGATACCGTCTCCATCCCAGTCACCGATGTAAAGGGTGTCAGAAACCCGCCCGTAGGCCAGAACCCGATCAGCATCACCAGGCGTCAGGGAATTCTTCACGTAGATGGTATTGCCGCGGCGCACCGCGAAAGTATCTACGCCGTCACCATCGAAATCACCCAGGAGGGTGGCGTCACCGTCCCGCCCGTAGGAGAAGACGCTATCGGCCACACCCGAGGCAATGCTGTTCTTGACGTAGTACATATTGCCGCGGCGCACCGCAAAGGTATCCACGCCGTCACCATCGAAATCACCGGTGTAGACGGCATCATTGGCACGCCCGTAGTAGATCACTTGGTCGGCAGCCCCGCTGTGCAGCGAGTTGAGGACATGGTAAGCATTCCCGCGGCGTACCGCGAAAGTATCCTTGCCGTCCCCGTCGAAATCACCGACGACGATCTCGTCGCTCGCGCGTCCGTAGGAGAAAACGTGATCAGCCTGGCCGCCCTGCACGGAGTTCTTCACGTACAGAATGTTTCCGCGGCGCACTGCAAAGGTATCCACGCCGTCGCCATCCCAGTCCCCGACGAGCACCTGGTCACCGGCGCGGCCGTAGGAGAACATATGCTCAGCAACCGTGGAAGTCCAGTTATTCGAAACGTAGAACATATTGCCGGTGTTCGTGTTCGGGGCAGTCGAAGTGGGCTTCGGCTTCGCAGGCTCAGTCGGATCCAGCACCGGCGTAGTCGGCTTCGGCTTCGCAGGCTCAGTCGGATCCAGCACCGGCGTAGTCGGCTTCGGTGCCGGTGGCGTGACTTCGCGAGCTGTGACGGTCAACGTAGAATCCTTGAACATGATTCCGTACCCCGCCGCACATTCGGCTTTGACTTTCACGCTTCCTTGGGTGATCGGATATTCACCGGGTTTAGTTTCCGTGGTGTACGTCAGAGCAGGTTGGCCTTCTAGACACGTCGAGAATCCTTCGGGATTGGTCGTGAGCTCCAGGCTAGGCGCCGGGCTCCCCTCTACGACGCCCAATGGGGCAACCGTGACTCCCACCATCATGTTCGGGCGCACGTAGTACACCGCATCATCGCGAAGCGTATCGGCGATAGTGAAGAGTTCGTTAGCGTTCTGACCCAGCACCGCTTCTGATCTCAGCGGAAGCGGAACGTCAGCAGATTCCCTCTCTTCCACGATATTAAAGGGAACGTCTTTCTGGAACTTAAAGTTATTTGTCCCCTGCGCAAGTGCTTTCACTTGGCTACCGGTGAGTCTAATGACCGCGGGTGAGCTCGTCGCGAAAACCGAATCAAGTGAGGCAGGAAGGGTGCCCCAGTTTGCAATATCGAGGAACTGCGCGAAGTTATCCAACTCAAACATCTGGTTGATATCGGTTACTTTACCCATATTCCATTTTGAGACATCGGGATTCGCGAAGACAGCAACGGCAAACATGCTATTCATATTTGTAACGTTGCCAGTATCCCAATTAGCGACGTTCGGCTGAGCCGCAAAAGCCCATGTGAACATCCTGCTCATGTCTGTAACATTCCCGGTATCCCATTTCGAGACATCGGGATTCGCCTTTGTGGCATTAGCAAACATGGAGCTCATATTCGTGACATTGCTGGTGTCCCAGTCGGAAACGTTTGGATTAGCTGAGCTTGCGTCCTCGAACATACTTGCCATTGTGGTGACGTTGCCGGTCTTCCACTTCGACGTATCGGGGTTAGCCATAGAAGCACTCGCGAACATCGAACTCATATCAGTGACCTTGCTGGTATCCCAGCTGGCTACATTCGGGTTGGCGGACTTCGCGCCCTTGAACATACTTGCCATTGTGGTGACGTTCCCGGTATCCCAATTCGAAACGTCAGGGTTCGCTTGCTTGGCATGGGCAAACATGGAGTCCATGTCCGTCACCTTGCTGGTGTCCCAATTCGCAACGTTCGGGGTAGCCGATTCTGCACTCCAAAACATATTTGCCATTGTGGAGACGTTGCCGGTCTTCCACGCCGTCACATCAGGGTTGGCACGTGTGGCTTGGTAGAACATATCACTCATATTTGTCACATTCGACGTGTCCCAGGCGGTTACGACTGGATTCGCCGAGGTGGCGTCTCGGAACATTGAGTGCATGTCGGTGACTTTTCCGGTGTTCCACCTAGAGACATCCGGATCGGCGCTCGTTGCATGGAGGAACATGCTGTTCATATCGGTAACGTTTCGAGTATCCCAATTGGCCACGTTGGGATTCGCCTTTGCAGCACCGTTGAACATTGCCATCATCGTTGTAGCCTTGCTGGTATCAATGCCCTTCTCTGGGAATTGGATATCAGCAGCGGCGCATTGACTAAACAAAATGCTTGAATACTGCGGGAATGAGATTGTCTTATCCGCGTCCGGCTTGAAAATAATCCGGTTCGCCGGTGCAGTATTATTCTCGCAATGTGGCTTTTTAATCGTTAGCCATTGTTCGCGGTCAAGTTCACCATAACCTGAGACGGTCAGAGTTCCAGAAAGAGCATCCCACGTTGCAGTGAGATGCTCGCCTGCAGGCGCAGAATAATCGGAGCTTCCATCAGCACCATTCGGGCCTATTTCCGAGGCGAAGCTAGCGGAAGCAAGACCCCCCCCCCGCACATAACGGCGAGCGTAGCTGTGACAGCCGCTGCGCGTTTTCTAATATTCAACACGGCGTAGCCTTCCTGTGATCAAGCCCCTTGCTTGAGCACAATATCGGTCGCCACGCCTAGTTCCCATTTGCGTGGCGCAACCAACGAAAGTCACAACTACGTGACTTCCTTGAACTACTTTAAATCAAAGTAGTTCACCGCGTCTAGATTATGCAAAACCTATTCGTCGGTTCGTTGTTGCCGTTCGGGTTAAACACTTGTGTGGGGTGCCAGCCCCAAACAGGACTAACACCCCACACACACTAAAAAGAAATGGCGGCAGTGACCTACTCTCCCACACCCCACCGAGTGCAGTACCATCAGCGCAAACAACCTTAGCTACCGGGTTCGAAAAGGAGACCGGGCGTATACCCTTGCCGCTATAACCACCGCCACAACCAAACAAACACCAACCAACCACATGGTGGCCAGTCATCGCACAGTGAACGCAAACACACATAATCTCACGCAAAACAAACAAAAGCAACCTGTCAATGTTGATTTTGGTTATCGGTCCATTAGTACCAGTCAACTAAACACCTCACAATGCTTACATCCCTGGCCTATCAACCCGATCATCAACCGGGGACCTCACCCACCCCAAAAGGTGGAACGAGAACTAATCTCGAAGCAGGCTTCCCGCTTAGATGCTTTCAGCGGTTATCCCTCCCGAACGTGGCCAAC
>NZ_JBOZDP010000014.1:0-55160 GCF_051265835.1 Actinotignum inguinis
AGTTCGATGGTTTAACGATTGTGGAACATCGTCAAGCGGTTTTAAGCGATAATGTCCAATAAACAGTCCGCAGCCCCAAATCGGGCCAAAATGGTGCGTGGATTTGCACCCTGTTGCGAGCTGAGGACAGCCCACCATGAGCGACTTGTTTTTTCTGCCCCGAGGCGCCCCGGGCCAGCTGGCAGCGTCGTCGAACCTTCATGCGTGAAGCGGCCCGGGAGAATTCCCGGACCGCTTCATTCACACGGATCTCAAAACGTCCCTGTGCTTCAAAACGAGCGTCCGCCGTGAAACGAAGACACCCCGCACCTCAGGCGAACTAGGCGGAAGCCGCGGCACCTTCTTCTGAGCTGCTTTCCCGGCCTTCGTTGCCTTCGGCGAGGATCTCATCGAGGAGTTCACCGGCTTCTTCTTCGCTCAATTCACGGGCCAGGGCAATTTCCGAGCAGAGGATCTGGCGGGCGCGCTGGAGCATCCGCTTCTCCCCCGCCGAAAGGTGGCGGTCGGTATCCCGGCGGGTCAGGTCACGCACCACTTCGGCTACCTTATTGACATCCCCCGAGGTGAGCTTTTCGGTATTCGCCTTGAAACGCCGGCTCCAATTGGAGGGTTCTTCCACATCCTGTTCGCGCAGGACCCGGAACACCACTTCAAGCTGATCTTCGTTGGAGACATCACGGACCCCAACTTCCTCAATGGATTCGGCCGGAACCTGAATGACCATATCGCCCTGCATGACGTTAAGCGTGAGGTAGGTGCGCTTTTCACCCCTGATAATCTTGTCCGAAATATCAGTAATTTCCGCTGCCCCGTGATGCGGGTAAATAACGGTTTCTCCGACCTTGAACGGCATTGAATCAGAACCCTTTCTCCGCTGCGCGTTCGCGCAATATGCGCATATCCGATAGACATTTTACCATTGACGGTGTAGTCTCTGATCTTTTTTGCGCTGCAAGCCACAAAGCGCCGAGATGCGGGCCACAAGTTCGCAGGCAGGCGGGCCGGCCGTAGTTCGCGGGAAGACCGGCCGCACGCTCACTCCGCATGCGGGAACGCAGGCAGCCGCCCGCACTCGCGCCCCGGCCGCAACTACTCAGAAACCAGCTTGTAGCCGAGCCCGCGCACCGTCACCAGCGCGGTGGGCGCGGAGGGATCCACTTCGATCTTCGAGCGAATCCGCTTGACGTGCACATCCAGAGTCTTGGTATCACCCATATAGTCGAGGCCCCAGATGCGGTCGAGGATCTGGGGGCGGGTAAGCACGCGATCCGGGTTACGCAAGAAGAGTTCGAGGAGTTCGAATTCCCGCAGCGGCATGCTGATGAGTTCCCCGCCCACGTAGACTTCGTGCTTGTCGGTATCCATTTCGACCCGGCCCACCCGCAGCACATCTTCGTCCACGTCGTCGGCGGCCCCGGTGCTGGCTCGGCGCAGCACCGCCCGCACCCGCGCCACCAGTTCCCGGTAGGAATACGGTTTGGTCACGTAATCATCCGCGCCGACTTCCAAGCCGACCACCTTATCGATTTCAGAATCCTTGGCGGTGAGCATAATGATGGGCACATCGGAGGTAGCCCGAATCCGGCGGCATATTTCCTCCCCGGACATCCCCGGAAGCATGAGGTCAAGAAGCACCACATCGGGGCGCGCCACCCGGAATTGTTCGAGGGCCGCGGTGCCGTCCGCGGCGGTGACCACCTCGTAACCGTCCCGGCCCAGGTTGAATGCGAGGGTATCGCGGTAGGTCGGTTCGTCATCAACAACAAGAATCGTGGTCATGGTGTTTCGTTACTTCCTCTCCGAATGCTCGAGCAGATCGGTTTCAAGACTAGGAGCCAGTTCAGAGTTATCGGCCGGCACAGAACTACCCGCCAACTCAGAACCAGCAGCAGTATCAGGAATATAGGGCTCGGGTAGGCAGATGGTGAAGGTGGAGCCCTGGCCTACCTTGCTCCACAATTTGATGCGCCCGCCGTGGTCCTGGACCACGTGCTTGACGATAGCAAGGCCAATCCCGGATCCCCCGGAATTGCGGTCCCTGGCGGCATCCCCGCGGTAGAACCGTTCAAAAATACGCTCGCGTTGCGCCGCCTCAATTCCTTCACCTTGGTCGACGACGGAAATAAGCACCTGCCCATCCGCCAGCGACGTTGCTACCGAGACCCGCCCGTGCGGCCGGGTGTAGCGCACCGCATTATCCAGAAGATTGCGGATCGCGGTGGCGAGCATGCGCCTATCGCCATACACCGTGAGCCCCGGCTGCCCGCCGCTCACAATTTTCACCCCGCGATTGGCGGCTTCCACATCCATCCGCGCAACCGATTCGGCCACCACCGCATCAACATCCACGAGCTCCGTGGTGGTCAGCGCATTACCCTCTTGGAGGCGCGAAAGCTCGATAATGTCCTGAACCAGGCCGCGCAGGCGCACCACTTCGGTATCCAGCTGGGCGGTGAAATGCCGCACCGCCTGCGGGTCATCCGCCGCGCTTTCCAGGGTTTCCACCAGCAAAGAAATCGCCCCCACCGGGGTTTTTAGCTCGTGGGACACATTGGCCACGAAATCCCGCCGGGTTTCCTCCAGTTTGAGCTTCTCGGTATTGTCCTCGAAAAGCACGAGCACCCGCCCGCCGGATAGCGGCGCCGCGTAGACCATCAAACGGGTATCGCTCTGATTTTTCAGCGTGGAGCGCTTAATGGAAAGCGGGCGGGAGAGAACCTCCCCGGTATCGCGCACCCGCGCCACCAGCTGGATGAATTCCGGGCGCACCAGGCGATCATCACGCACCAGCCCGAAACTATAGGCCTGGGTGGAAGCGCGTTCCACCACATCGAGGGCGGACACCAGCACAAAGAATTGCGGAATCGCCTCGAGGACTTTCACGGCATCCTCCACCGGCTCCACCGTGGTGGTCACCCGCAGCGGGCGCAGGGAACGCTGCGAATAGGCGAAAGCCAGGGAGGCGATAATGCCCACGGCGATGCCTCCGCACACCGCAGCAAGAACAGCGATTCCTTCTACCATGGTTCCAGACTAGCCTGTCCGAGCGGAGCCTGGCACGCCCCACAGCCCCGAAACCCCGCTATTTACCTACTGTTTACGCAATATGCCGCTAGTGTTAACCCCGTACTGCTGAAATGAAACCTGTGGTGCGCCGCCGTGCGCTACGAACGCGCCCGCGGGCGCACAGACATGAGGAGCTTTAATGCGTCAAGAATTCCGCAACGAAATGAAGACGCTCGAGGAAACGCTTGCCAAGCAGGCTCGCAGCGCCGCTCGGGCGATGGAACACGCCGCAGATTCGCTGCGGAACGCCAACCTGGCCCTGGCGGAATCGGTTATCGATGCCGATGCGAATATTGATGAGTTGCAGCGTCAGATTGAGGATATGGCTATTTCGCTGCTGGCGCGCCAGGCGCCGGTTGCCTCGGATTTGCGGACCGTGGTGACCGCCATGCGCATCGCCATCACCCTGGAGCGCATGGGTGATCTGGCCCGCCACGTTGCTTATATCGCGCGCGGGCGTTTCCCCGAGCGCGTGGTGGGTGGCCCCGGCTATGACCTGCTGGTGCGCATGGC
The DNA here is from genome assembly GCF_051265835.1 of Actinotignum inguinis. Classification (NCBI taxonomy): domain Bacteria; kingdom Bacillati; phylum Actinomycetota; class Actinomycetes; order Actinomycetales; family Actinomycetaceae; genus Actinotignum; species Actinotignum inguinis. The sequence continues at coordinate 3,580 of NZ_JBOZDP010000014.1, forward strand.
TGATGAGGCCGTGCGGGTGGGCCGCCAGGTGGAAGAGCTGGTGCGCAAGCAGGACCTCGCCATCGCTGATGAAATCGATGAACGCGATGAGGTTCTTGACGATCTGCACCGCCAGTCCTTCCAGCTGGTGCTCGACGAAGATAACGGCATGAGCCACCAGGAAATCGTGGACGTGGTGCTGCTGGGTCGCTTCCTGGAACGCTACGGGGATCACGGGGTGACCGTGGCGCGCCGCATGCACTTCCTGGTGACCGGCCTGCGCGTGGATGTGGAGTCCACCCCCGGCACCGAAGAGGAAATGCTCGGCGGCGACTTCCCCGAAGGTTTCTCCGCCGGGGACATGGAAGACTAATCGCCGCCTCGCCGCTCCGGCCAGGTTCGCGAGCCAGCTCAGCTCACTAGCCAGCTAGGCTCCCGCGGCCGGCCGGCCGCGGCGCCGTCGTTCGGGCCTGTACTACACGCGGTCGCTGACGCGTGCGGTGCGGGCCCGCACTAGTTTCCCGCGCACCGGAACACTCAACCACACGAGGGCGAAGAGCGCCGTCGTCACTAAAACAATGGCCGCGCCCGCGGGAATATCCGCCGCCCAGGACAGCCACACCCCCACGAAAGCGCTCGCGCACCCGAGAAGCGGGGCGAGGAGCATCATCGTGCCCACGCGGTCGGTGAGGAGGCGCGCGGTGGCGGCCGGGGTGACGAGCAGCGCCAGCACCAAAATATTGCCGATGGATTGCACGGAAATGACCACCGCGAGCGCCACGGTGAGGTAGAGGCACACGTCGACGAGCAGCACCCGGGTGCCGGTGGCGCGCGCGAAATCGCGGTCCACGCTCACGGAGAGCAGCGCCGGATGGAGCACGGCCAGGAACAGCAGCACGGCCGCGGCCACTACCGCGGAGGTGAGCACGTCGGAACTATCCACGCCGGTGAGCGACCCGAAGAGGAAGGATTCGAGGGAACCGGTGTAGCCGGGGATGCGCGCGATGAGCGCCACGCCGAAGGCGAAAGCCGCGGCCATAAAGATGCCGATAATGGAGTCTTCGCGCAGGTTGCGGTTTTGTGAGGCGAGCGCGATCAGAAGGGCGACGACGCCGCCCGCGACCGCTCCGCCCACCAGAATGGACCCCTGGAGCGCGAAAGCGATAACGATGCCGGGGAAAACGGCGTGGGCGAGGGCATCTCCCAGGAAGGACATGCCGCGCAGCACCACGTGTACGCCCACCGCTCCGCACACCACCGCGGAGAGCATGGCAACCAGCAGCGCGCGCGGGAGAAAGCCGAGTACCGGATTGGACAGGTCGGCCAGGAAATCAAAGAAACTCATGCTTTCACCATTCCGAGGACGCGCAGCAGCGGCGAAGAGGCCCGCACCTGGAAGGTTTCCATCCACAGGTCGGCGCGGAGGATATCGGCGGGCGGGCCGGCCGCGATAATTGTGCGGTTGAGGAGGGCCACGCGGGTGGAAATATCGACGGCCTGGGTGAGGTCGTGGGTGGACATAATAATTCCGGCCCCGCCGGCGCGCAGCGAAAGGAAAAGATCGGCCAGGGAATCCTGGGTGGGGTGGTCGAGCCCGGTGAAGGGTTCGTCCAGGAGGAGGATGGCCGGGTCGCGCACGAGGGCGCGCGCGATGAGGATGCGCTGTTGCTGCCCGCCGGATAGCTGCCCGATGGGACGACGGCGCATCTCGAATAAATCGACCCTGTCGAGCGCCGCATAGACTTTTTCCCACGCGCTTCGCCCGAGGCGCGCCCGGGCGAGCAACCCGCGGCGTTCCAGTCCGGTGGCCACCAGTTCCTCCACGCTCATGGGGTAGCCCCATTGGGTGGCGCGGGACTGGGGCACGTAGCCGATGGCGCGGTGCGGGCGGCCGGGCCGGACCCGCTCCCCGCGCACCTCGACCGTGCCGGCTGCCGGGGTGAGCAGGCCCATAATGCTGCGCATAAGGGTGGTTTTCCCGGCGCCATTCGGGCCGATGAGGCCAACGAGCTCGCCGGCGGCCACCTCGAGATTCACATCGCGCAGCACCCGCACTCCGCCGAGCACAACCGCGAGGTCACGGACCGTTAGCGCTGGCACGATTCCTCCTCTGCCTCGCCATCACGGGCCTGGGTGCGGGCCGCGAGCGCGGCCTCCTGGTGGCGGCGGCGCGAGGCGCGCGCCCCGATAAATCCGGCGGCAATGAGGATCACCGCGCCGGCGCAGCCGATAACCACCCAGCGCAGCGGGATTTCCGCTTCGCCGGCGGCCGAGTTCTGGGAGCCCTGCGCGCCGGATTGTGCCGAACCGGACTGCCCCGCGGCGGATTGCCCGGCCTGCGCGTTATCCGCGGCCGAGCCGCTGGCAGCTGCGCCTTCGCTCCCGGCCGGCCACTGGGCCGCGCGGGCGTCGTCGGCAGAAGTATTCGCGCCCACCGCGAAACGTAAGGTTACGGTTTTCTCCACCTGGGTACCGTCGGTGAGCTGGGCGGATACCGTGAGGCGCACCAGGTGCACGCCGGGCTGGGTGAAGACCCAATTCGCGTGGGTGTGGGTATTGAGAGAGACGTGCACCGGCTGCGAAGTGGCGACTTCGGAATTCCACAGCAGGGTAGGCCCGGAGAAATTACCCGAATCGACGAAGGCGGTGAACTGGCCTTCCCCCGCGTGCCCGCCGTAGGTGAGGGCCACATCGCCATTGACGCGGCTGACCACGCCCGGGTCCTGGGTATTCCAGCCGAGCCACACCACATCGGCGAGCTGCTGCTGCGGGATCACGTAGGCCGGGCCGGAGGCGTGAATAAAGGAATAGGAATCGGTAGCGGGCACCTCCATGCGAGCGGCCTCCCCCACTCGGAAGACCACGTCGTCCACGGAGCGCCACACCGGCGCGGCGCCCGAGTCATCGCGCACCAGGAAATCCCAGCCGGCATCGGTCAGCCGCGGGCCCATATCCACGTGCCCAGAGCTGATCTCCACCGGGGTGCCGGTCGGGGCAAGTTGCTCGTCCCCGCTCACCGTTTGGGTGAGGGCCGGATCGACGGCGGTGCTGGAGCCGCTCCCGCTAGTGGAGCCCGGCGCGGCTGAGGGCTGCGCGGGCGCCGGGTCCGGATGGGCGAAGGCCCGCGCGGGCATGGCCAGCACCAGAGCGCAGCTGAGCGCAGCAAGGACCAGCGCGGCGAGCAGGCGGGCGCTAACAGAGCGGACGGCGCCGGAACGTGCGCTCAGGTGCGCGGTAGAGAATCGAGTCATGAGTTGTCCTTCGTGGGTTCGGTAGCGGGAAGCTGAGCGACGGGCGGCACGGCTTGCGAATCAGGTTGCGGCGCAGCGCCCGGGTCTGCGTGCGCATCGGGCGCGGTAGGTAGGGGCAGCCGCGGCACCTGGTAATCGGGAGGCCAGGCCGGCAGCGCGCCCGAATCGAGGCAGCTTTTCAGGGCGCGGCCATTGGCGATCATCATGGCTTCGTAGGTGGTGGCGGCGCCGTCGAAAGAATCAGAGTAGAGCTGGCAGACCACCACCCCCGCCGCGCCCGCCACGGCCCGCAGCTCCCCGGCGTGCGAGGCCGTGGTTGGTTCCCCGAAAACCGCGGGAACGCGCAGGTCCAGGAGCGTATGGGTGAGATTGGCGAGCTGGCGCGCGGAAGGCTCCAGCGCCGGATTCGGGGTGACGAAACCGACCGTGTCCAGGCCGTAGGCACGCGCCAGATAGCCGAAGCCGTCATGCGCGGTTACGAGCTTGCGTTGCCGCGCCGGAATAGAGGCGACGACGCCGCGTAGCCACTCGTCCACGCCCCGCAATCTGGCGATATACGCCTGCGCATTGGCCGCGTAGGTGGGTGCGCCTTGCGGATCCAGGGCGCTGAGCTCGGCCGCGATGGTTTCCACATAGGCGATGGCATTCGAGGCATCGAGCCACAGGTGCGGATCCACATCGCCGTGCACGTGTTCGCCGAGCACCGCCTGGGCCAGCACCCAGCTGGTATCCCCGGCCTTCCCTAAGAAACGCCAGGCGGGATCGCCGGGAATCTGGGTGGCCACGGTATGGGGCACCGCCACAACCGCGCTATCCGGGGAAACTTCGGTGGTGCGGGCCGATTCGATTTCCCCGCGCAGGGTAATGGCACCGCTATCGGCCATGGTGATATCCACGTGGCCGGCGTCAATCACCCGGCTGCGCCCGGTGGTGGCCGGATCTACTCCAACGGCAAAGACCACCGTGCCCTCCCCTAGGCTGCGGCTCTCCCCGTTCTCCTGCACTTCGGCGCGCATGCGCAATTCGTAGATGCCGGGGGCGGAAAAAGCCCAGGACATATGGGTATGGGCCTGAGCGGGAAGATCCACGTGGCCGAGGTCCTCGCGCGAGGAATCAATATAGACCTTGGGTTGCCCGAACGTTCCGGTGGTGAAAGCGGCGAGGGTGCCCGGGCCGGTGATCGAGACCGCCCGCAGCGAAACAATGGGAGCCGAAGTGGTGGGGGCGGAAGGGGCGGCGGCGTCGTTCACCTCCCGTGATTGTGCGGCAACGGGTGCCCCGGCACGGAAGCCGAGCCACACGGTACTGAGCGCTGCGTCTTCAACGAGTGCGATGTGGCGTGCGCCGTACGCGACGGCCGCCTCACCCAAACCGACGTTTTTTACGCCGGGGCGCCTGGTAGCATCCATGGTGGCGAGCAGCGCTTGGTCCTCCAGCAGCAATTGGTTGGAGAAGACGATGTCCGCCCGGGCCAGTTCCCGCAAGGACCGCAGTGACGGTTCAAAAGAATGCGGGTCTGCCCCGGGCGGCACGAGGGAAGTCACCTCACCCCGCTCGCCCAGAACATTCTGGGCGAGGTCCGCGAGTATCGGAGTGGAGGCGACAACCCGTGGCGCATCGGAATTCCGATCGCCAGTTTCGGCGCGGGTCCTCACTCCCGCGGCCGAAACACTACCCGCCAGCGCTTCCTGGCTCCCACCGGAAGGGATACCGGCAGGGCAGACCATCGCGAAGATGGACGCGATGGCGGGTAGCAGCTTCATCATGCTCGGACACACACCTCCGGATACGTGAATCCAGGCCGCCGGGCGGCGGCGCTGCGCTCGGCTTTCAGGCCGGGCGCTTCCCAGGCAGCGGCCGAGCCGCTCACAAGCCGTAACGATAACCGTTATCATTACCAGCTCAATGGTAGGGGGTGGGGCGGGGATGGACAAGTCCCGGCCGCACTGCCGTGACTGAGTTAACAGCAACAGGGCCCCGGTCTGACCGGAGCCCTGCATGCTCAGCTCGCTAGCTCAGCGCTAGCAGCTGCGAATTACGTGCGCATGACGCGAATTACTTGCCCTGGTTGGCAACTTCCGCGATCTTCTTCTGCGCTTCGGGATCGAGGTAGGTGCCACCCTTCTTCACGGGCTTGAGGGTTTCCTCATCAAGCTCGTAGACCAGCGGAATGCCGGTGGGGATGTTCACACCCACGATGTCATCATCGGAGATGTCATCAAGGTACTTGACGATGCCGCGCAGCGAATTGCCGTGCGCCGCGATCATGACGGTTTTGCCGGTCTTGATAGCGGGGACGATATCGGATTCCCAGTAGGGCAGCGCGCGCGCCAGCACATCCTTGAGGCATTCTGAGCGCGGGATCGGCTCACCGGCGTAGCGGGGATCCTGATCCTGCGACCATTCCGAACCGAGCTCAATGGCCGGCGGCGGAACATCGTAGGAGCGGCGCCACTGCATGAACTGCTCTTCGCCGTATTCGTCGCGGATTTCCTTCTTGTTCTTGCCCTGCAGCGCGCCGTAGTGGCGTTCGTTGAGGTGCCAGGAACGCTGCACCGGAATCCAGTGGCGATCACATTCATCCAGGGCAATATTCGCCGTGGTGATCGCGCGCCGGAGCAGCGAAGTAAAGAGGAGGTCGGGGAGGATGTTGTTCTCCTTAAGGAGCTTGCCGCCGTGAGCGGCTTCCGCGCGCCCCTTTTCCGAGAGCGGCACATCAACCCAACCGGTGAACAGGTTCTTTGCGTTCCAATCGCTCTCACCGTGGCGGAGCAATACCAGTGTGTAGGTCATATTGTTATTCTTTCATGTCGCGGCGCGGGTTACCACGCCCTTTGCCTAGAACTTAAAGGGGAACGACGACGCCGTACGCACGCGCCCGGCATCACTGCCGGCCGCGTGCGCGGGGCTGGGCCACCAGCGGCTTAGCAGCCCGGCGCGTTCGATTCCACCGAGCACGATCCGGGGCCCGAGGAGCTCGGGTCGGAACTGGGGTTATCCGAAGGGGACGAGGAACACGAGGCCAGGGCCAGGGAGCACAGCAGTGCGCCCGCCACAGTCAGTAGTTTCTTCTTCACCTTACCCACTCTACCGATGGAAGCTCGCCGCGGGCGAGCCTTGAGGCCTAGCGCGGCGAGCGCCGGACTGCGTGTCCCCGGCGCCCGCCACCTGCCAGGCTGGCTCTGCCGGCTTAGTTCGCCGCGCCTTCAGCTGCGCCGTCGTTCTTCTTTTCCGCCTTGGCGCCCTTCCCGGAAGCCTTTGCGGAAGCGGGCGAGGCGCCCTCGAGCTGGGTATCGACGAGCTCTTCGGCGGCCGGATCATCCTGATCGGCTTCGGCGTGCTCGAGGCTGGCCTTGGCCTTGTGATCGTAGATCTCTACCTGGGCGTTCGTGGCCGATTGCGAGGCCGAAGGCCGCGAGGAGTCACCCTTGCGTGCCTTCGCCGCGCGGCGGCGGGCCGCCTCACCGGTGCCGAGGTCAGCGAGCACATCCACGCCGCGCGAGGCGGTGTAGCCCACTTCGCCTTCGAAGGCATCCACGATGAGAGTGCGCAGCTCGGAGACGAGCGGGGCCTTCGGGTTGGCCGGGGTGCACTGGTCTTCCAGGGCACGGTCGGCCAGCCAGTCGAGCTTGGGCTCGAGCGCTTCCCAGGTCACCCCGTTGGCCTTGAGGCTCATCTCGATACCGAGATCCTCGGCGAGCTTGGTGACCTCGTCAATGAGGGACTGCACGCCCTCTTCGGTGGTCGAGGCCGGGAAGCCCATGTACCGCGCGAATTCCGCGAGGTCTTCATCGGCGCGGTAGTGCTCGTAGGCCGGGAAGATGGAGTGCTTGTAGGGCTTGGTGGCGTTGTAGCGAATAACATGCGGCAGGAAGATCGCGTTGGTGCGACCGTGCGCAATATCGAATTCACCGCCAACCTTATGCGAGAGCGAGTGGACAATGCCCAGGAACGCGTTCGCGAAGGCCATACCGGCCATAGCCGAGGCGTTGTGGACCTTTTCCTTCGCTTCCATATCGCCATCCAGCACGGACTTGCGCAGGTTCGCGAAGATGAGCTGGGCGGCGCGGATGGACAGGCCGCGGGTGTAATCGCTGGCCATCGTGGACACGTACGATTCAATCGCGTGCGTGAGCGCGTCCATGCCGGAATCGGCGGCGGTGCGCGCGGGCACCGAATCCACGTACTGCGCGTCCACAATCGCCACATTCGGGGTAATCGCGTAATCGGCGAAGGGATACTTGACGTGGGTTTCGGCGTCGGTAATCACCGCGAAAGGCGTACATTCCGAACCGGTACCCGAGGTGGTCGGGATGGCCACGAACTGCGCCTTGCGCCCCAGCTTCGGGAAGCGGTAGGTGCGCTTGCGAATATCCATGAACTTCTGCTTCATGCCGAAGTACGAGGATTCGGGGTGTTCGTAGAAGAGCCACATGGCCTTCGCGGCGTCCATGGGAGAACCGCCGCCCAGGGCGATAATGCAATCGGGCTGGAATTCTTCCATGAGTTTCGCACCGCGGAACACCGTGGTCGAGGAGGGGTTGGGTTCCACGTCCTGGAAGATGTTCCAGGCGACGTCGTCCCGGCGGGCCTTGAGGTGATCGATAATAACGTCCACGTAGCCGTTCATGACCATGCCCGGGTCGGTGACGATGAAGACACGCGAGATCGCGGGCATCTTCTGCAGGTACTGCGTGGAGTACCGCTCGAAGTACGTCTTCGGCGGAACCTTGAACCACTGCATATTGTTACGCCTTTCCGCAATTCGCTTGATATTAATAAGGTCGACGGCGCTGACGTTATGCGAGACGGAATTCCGCCCGTAGGAGCCGCACCCGAGCGTCATGGACGGGATGAGGCCGTTGTAAACGTCGCCGATGCCACCCAGCGCGGAAGGAGCGTTGACGATAATGCGGCAGGCCTTCATACGCAGGCCGTATTCGCGCGCCACGTCCTTATCTTCCGTGTGGATCACCGCGGTGTGGCCCAGGCCGCCGAAACGCAGCAGCTTTTCGGCCACGTCGAAGCCTTCGGCGTCGCTTTCCACGGTGGTGTAGCCGAGCACCGGGCACAGCTTCTCACGCGAGAAGGGTTCTTCGGGGCCCAGGCCCTCCAGCTCAACAAGGAGGATCTTCGTGCCGGTGGGAACGTCAATGCCCGCACCTTCGGCAATGCGATCCGCGTTCATACCCACAACGTCCGCACTGATCGTGCCATCCGCCTTGACCATGAACTTCGCGAGCTTCTTCTTTTCCTCCGGGGTGACGATATGGCAGCCCATGCGCTCGAATTCGGCGAGCAGTTCTTCGCGGATCGAAGCATCGATAACGAGGGACTGTTCGGAAGCGCAGATCATGCCGTTATCGAAGGTCTTCGAGAGGATGAGGTCGTTAACGGTGCGCTTGATCTTGGCGGTCTTGTGCACGTACACCGGGGCGTTGCCCGGGCCCACGCCCAGGGCCGGCTTGCCGGTGGAGTAGGCGGAGGCCACCATGCCCGCTCCCCCGGTGGCGAGGGCCAGGGAGATGGAATCGTGGTTGAGCAGGGTCTTCGTGGCTTCCAGGGAGGGAGTTTCGATCCACTGGATGCAGTGTTCGGGGGCGCCGGCGGCAATCGCGGCGTCCAGCATGACCTGCGCGGCCAGCGCCGAGGACTTTTGCGCACTGGGATGGAACGCAAAAATAATCGGGTTGCGGGTCATAATCGAGATGATGCACTTGAACATCGTGGTGGACGTCGGGTTGGTCACCGGTGTCACCCCGGCGATCACGCCCACGGGTTCGGCAATTTCGATAATGCCCTTTTGCTTGTCCTGGCGAATAATTCCCACGGTGCGGTCATACTTGATGGAGTTCCAGATGTATTCCGTGGCGAAAAGATTCTTGATGCACTTATCTTCGTAGAGGCCGCGGCCAGTTTCTTCAATGGCGGCCTTGGCGAGCACCATGTGCTGATCAACCCCGGCAAGGGCCATCGCGTGCACAATCGCATTAATCTTTTCTTGATCGAAGGCATCGAATTCTTCGAGGGCGGATATTGCCTGCGATGCCAAGCGATCGATCATGTCACCAACGTCGGTGCGGTCACCAATTTGCTGAGTGGTAGCCATAGTTCGCTTTCTCCCGATGGATCCGCGCCTGTGTCACCTTCGGCATATAGCGTTGCCCCGCGCTGCGGGAGGCCCGCCGTGCGGGAGAACGCCGGCTCTTGACGAACCACGCGCGTTTCCGTGCGAGCCGTGATGCCGGTTGCCGGCTCCATCGTCGCTCGCGCCTTTACCTTAGCGAATGAAAGATGCTTGCGTTGTAGCGCAGCTCGCACCGGGCGCGCCGCGGGATGAGCGCGGGGAAAGTCGGGACTTTCTGCCTGTTACCTGCGGTTTTACGCGTGGAAAACGCACTGAAAAGCCCTGAAAATTCCTCAGAAAATCGCGGCTCGCGCGCGCGGCGCGACGCGAAAAGTAAAAGTCAGACAACTTCGCGGGACTGATGTCCCCTTCTTCGCCTCCCGCAAAGTTATTTTTTTCACGACGGCGCTAGCCGGGCAAGGCGTGCTTAGGCGGGCGGAGTGGAGCTTCGCGGAGCTCCGCTCATGCCGTTGGCGGGATGCCATTTCCGTATTACGATAATTGCATGGCTGAAACGATCAAGGGAATACCGGTTACCGAAGAACAAATACAGACATGGACGGCCGAAGCGGAAGCGGGCTACGATGTCGACGCTCTTACCAAACGGGGGCGGGGACGCCCCGGGCGAGGCGCTGTTCCCAGCCAGGTGGTTGCCGTCCGTTTCACGCCAGAGGAAATCAAAGCCATTGACGCCCGCGCTCGGGAGCTCAATGTGACACGCTCCGAACTGATTCGCGAAGCCGTCTTAGCGTGACAATCGGGCTGCACCTGGTAGCGCTGCAACACCACGTCGCCCACGAACTGACCCCGGCCCTGGCAACCACAAAACGGTTACCAGGGCCGGGGCTTTCGCAAACATACTCGCTACCACATCTCTATGAGAATGCGATCACTCCTGCGGGCGCCGATACAGCTTCGCAATGAAGCTTGCGGCTTTCTTGGCGCCGCCCTCCGTTGCGATGTCTTTAATTTTCAGAGGCGGTGAGGACTTCGGGCTGTGACTGATATTCAAACCCAAACTCTCTGCTTCCTGCTGACACTTTTCAAATACATCAGGCTCCAAATAGTTTCCAAACGCAACATGCATTCGACTTCGCGCATAGGACACCTCGCAGAAACGGCGACTTTGCACCCGATCAATCATCAACTCCGGCTTAAGTGACTCGTAGCTCCAGTATGCTCTCGTTTTACCAGCAGAAATGGCATCTCCCCCAAATTCACGATTAATCTCGTCATCGAAAGCTTTCAGGAGATTTTTTGCCTGTTTATATTCGGCGGGTATTCCCCTAAGTCGCGTGTCAAGATCCACCAAAACCGAGGCACCACTTCGCCGCAAAGCAGAGTCAGCGATGTCACCCGCCCCAACAGCTGTGACAGCAGCGACGCCAAGTGCCGCTGCGATGCGCTGCGCAGCTTGTTCGCGATCATCTTCGGCGCCCTTCTTTTTATCACCAGGTACAAAGAAATGGTTCATGACTTCTTTAAAGAACTTTGTTGCAGCGCCGACCCGCGAGCGGTCTAAACCCCATTCCTCAAGTTGGTCACTCTCAATTTCACCCGCCCGAATGCCTGTGAGTTGTTCTATAACTTCATCGAAAAAGTCAACGGGGTCCTTGTCGAATATCATTTCCCGCATCAGATTCTCAAAAATTTGCGGGAACGCGGTCTGGAAAGCGAGAGCGGCAAAGAGATCGAGCGGCGAAGGTTGCGCGTTTCCGTTATCTACGACGCTTTTACCTTTAGCGCTTTCAACACCTTGGATTGTCGTCAGGAGGCCAAAGGTGTTGATGAGACGCTTGATTGAGCGCGGATTGGTACCGACGGAGAAAAGAACGAGATTTCTAAAGCCTTCAAACTCAGGTCCTTCTTTGTCGATCTCAATTCCGATAGCCTTGAGACCTTCCCCGAGCAGTCCTTCAATGGAATATGAACCAACAGGAAGATTGAACGGAATTTGGATGATTTTATCGAAGAAAGCGCGTGCCTTGGATTCTTCGAAATCGTTCCCATACTTGGTTTTAACTCCGCTGGCAACCACAGAGAAGTCAATAGCCAGCACGAATACACAGCCCTTGATATTGAGGAAGACTTTGAGAGCTTCCATGACTTCAACGGCTCGAGCGGGCTCCAGGCGATCCAAATCATCAATAAACACAAACAACCGTTTTGCAAGCGGTTTCTCGCCCTCTCCCGCCGTCACAATGGTGTCTACAAGTTCCTCGAGCTCGGTACGGAGCTTTGAAATAGACCGAGTGACATCAGGAGCTTCTTGCGGAGCCTGACTGGACTTGGTGCTATCAAGCCCCTCCTTCACTGCATCGGCAATGTCGACCACCAGCCCAGCACCAGCAATATTCGCAGTCTTACGAGCTAAGGGAGCTAGAAAACGAAGAACTCTCCTCCCCTTTGCTTTAATTTTTTCGACTTTGGTCTCAAGCCTGGAATCGTTCGCGGTTTCAAGCGCTTGAACCCGTTCAGTGATCCGATCAATGATCTCCTTAATAAGGGAAAAGACCAGCTGTTCACCTAAATCGAACTGCGAATACTGCCAGGTATTGAAGTCGATGACCCAGTAGTCATCCTTAGAAGGTTTTTGAAGTTCCTTTTTTATCGCCCATAGTGCGGTGGTTTTCCCGGAACCCCAATCTCCTTGAATCGCTGCTGTCATCGGCGTTGGACAATGGGTGATGTATGTCGAGAAGCCTTCGATATACGACCCCATCCCAAGGTGATCATTGGGGGAAGGCTCGTCACTGAATCCAAGTTCCTCGTTGAATCCAACTTCTTTGTCGGTCATAGTGCCTCTTTCATAGCGGGTTAGTTAGCGGCATAAACGAATCATTGCGCGTTGCCCCCCTGTCAAGCACCTTTGTTTTCCGGCCAGAAATCAAGGTTTAAGCGGCATACACCGAATACAAACGCGGCGGGCTACTCCTGATCGCTACTCCTGGGCGTTATTGGCCGGCTCGCTCACCCGGCGCAGCGCGGGCACGAGCGCCAGGACAGCGAGCAGAGAAAGCACCAGCGCGGCCAGCAAAGCCACCAGCAGCACGGGAGAGAAAGAGGCATCCAGGGAAACCGAGCGCATCTCCATGAGCAGCCAGCCCGCACCGAAACCGGCCGCCGTTGTGATTGTGGCGATGACCGCCAGCGGCAGCACCGACTCCACCACGAGCATGGCGGCCAGCTGGCGCACCTGCATGCCGCTCAGGCGCAGGGTCAGCAAAGAGCGGCGTCGTTCCAATAACCCCGCGTACGTTGAGACCAGCAGCGACACAATCGCCACCGCAAAGGTCAGCGCAATTCCGGCGTAGACCAGGTAGGTCATCGTCTCCACGGTCTTATCCACCGCCACCGCGAGGCCGCGCCCACCGGCAAACACATACACGCCGCCCGGCTCTGTAAGCTGCGCATTCATGAGGACCGTGCGCACGGCCTCAATATCGCCCGGCTCGCGCAGGTCCAGCAGCACCGCGCGCGCCTCCCCGGAAATATACGCGTTGTAACTTCCCTGCACGGTTTCGGCTAACTGCGTGGCATCAGGAGCTTCGACGACGGCGCCCGGCGCATCCGCCAGATCCCAGAAATTCACGCCGATCACGCCACTGCCCTGGCACGTGAGCCCCACAGCGCGAGCGGCGGTATCGCAGGGAAGCACCACCCAGGATCGCGCGAGATAAGGCACCGTGAGGGCCCTCGCCCCCGGAACATTCGCGGGAATCGCCCGGGCCGCGGCCTCGGCCTGCTCCGGGCTGAGGTTCGCGAGCACCGCGGTGGTAGCCGGCATCTTCTCAGCCACGGTCGGCACCTGCGCGCCCAGGAAATCCACCTCGGAAACAGTCGTAATAAAGAAGGTACCTGCGAAAAGCGCGAGGATCACCCCGGAAACCGAGCGGGCAATCCGCCCCGAATGTGCCCGCACGTATTTTTGGCCAATAATCATGGGCGCCCGCCGCGCCCAGCGCGCACTCAGACCAGCCAGCGCGTAGATCAACCAGCGCGCCGCCACCACCAGGCCGAGCATCATGATAACCAGCGCAATCAGGAAAAGATTTTGTTCGGTGCCGGTGGCGTGATCCGGCTCGCTGGTGACATACAGGTAGCCAAAGATCGCGCAGGCCAGCGCAATACCGGCGAAACTGAGCGGAGAGGGGCGGGTGAGGGTGCGGCGTCGTCGTACCACCCCCAGGGGCGTGGCATCGATGCGCCGCAGCCCCCACAGATTCGCTCCCACCACCATCGCAATAATCGCGAGCGCGGTGAGCACGTAGGCCAGCGGCGTAACCGCGAGGGACTCGGCCCAATAGCGCCCGCGCGCCAGCGGAATCTCCGCGAGAAGCGGCCGCGCCGCCGTGAAAAGCGCCGCGCCCAGCACGTACCCGGCCGCCGCTCCCACCAGGGCCTCAAGAATAAGAATCCCGCGCACCTGCTGCCGGGTAGCCCCCACCAGGCGCAAAGTGGCGTAGCGCTGTTCGCGCTGGGCACTGCCGAGCGCCGCCGAAATGGAAATAAGGAAGAGCACCGGGAACAGCAGCACCACCAGGCCGATGAGAAGCAGAATGAAATTCGGGTCGCTTCCGCTGGAGCCGGCCGGCTCGAAGGACGCGAGACTGCGGGCATCCTCCACTTCGCTCAGATCGGTGCCCACCACAGCGAGGAGGTCGTCCGGGCCGTTGGTGAGCTCCTGCGGCAGCGTGCCCCGGTCCACGCGCCCGAAGCGGTTGGCGACCGCGGGATTTGCGCTGGTTTCCAGCAGGGTACGAGTCCCGCGCGAGAGCAGGTATTCGCCGCGGCCCGGCCAGGTAATGCCGTGCAGTTGCGCCGGATTGCTCACCCCCGCCGCGTCCACATACACCACCTCGACCTGCGCTCCACCGATCACCGCAAGGTCATCGATACCGGGGCGATACATTTTTATGTGCGACGACGCCGCAGCTGCGGGCAAATCCGAAACAAAAGGTGCATCGTGCAGGGTGTCCTCCCAGGATTCGGCGGTGCGATCCAGGGTGGCGTGGGTGAAAGCCGCGAAGGCAAGCAGGAGGACGGTTCCGAAAGCGACCGCGCCGGTGATGAGGGCGAGGCGGCCTTTGGTGCGGCTGAGGGATTGGCGTACCACGATCCAGGCCATATGCATGGTTATGCCTCCAGGATTCCGTCGCGGACGATGATCTCGCGGTCCGCGTAGGCGGCGATGGTTGGTTCGTGGGTGACGAGCACCACGGTCATGGCGTGTTCGCGGGCCAGTTGGACCAGGCCGCTCATGACGTATTCGGAGTTGAGGGAATCGAGGGAGCCGGTGGGTTCGTCGGCGAAAAGGATGCTGGGGTGCGGGCTCAGCGCGCGGGCGATGGCGATGCGCTGGGCTTCCCCGCCGGACATTTCGCCAGGCAGGGCCTTCGCGTGGTCCGCCAGGCCGACACGTTCGAGCCAGCGGTACGCGGTGGCATAGGCGGCGCGTTTCTTGGTGCCGCCCAGGAGGAGCGGCACCGCGATATTATCCAGGGCGGTGAGCTCCGGGACGAGCTGGCTGAATTGGAAAACGAAGCCGAAATCCTCGCGGCGCAGCCGAGTGCGGTCGTTATCGGAGAGCGCGGTGAGCTCGCGGGGGTAGGACGCGGCCGCGGCATCCGGGGCGCTGGGCTGGCTCGCGAGCTGGCGTGCGGGCGAAGAATCCGGGGCGCGGCGCGAGTCCGCCGGTGCGCTGTGCCGGTCCGCTGGGGTTGGGCCGAAGTACGTGACCGTGCCGCTATCGGGAAGTTCGATACCGGCCAGGGCATGGAGCAGGGTCGATTTACCCGAGCCGGAGGGCCCCATAATCGCCAGGACTTCCCCGCGGCGAATATCCACGCTGACGCCGCGCAAGGCAGCGGTTTTGCCGTAGCTTTTCGCGAGGTCGCGGGCGGAAAGGATGATATCGCTCGCGGCTGTTGCGGCTGTTGTGCGCGTAGCCGCCGGGCTCATATCCGCGCCGGTCACAGTGGGATTGCTCATAGCTCCTCCTTGAGCTGGTCGAGGCGCGAGGAGGTCAATTGGATCCACCGCAGATCGGCCTCGATATGGAAAATGGCGCTGTCGAGAAGAAGTTTTTCGGCCAGCGGGGCATTCTGTTTGCGAGTGGTGAGTTCACGCATGCGCTGCTGATGGGTGGCACGCTGCGCTTTGAGATAGCTAGAGGCATCTCCGGTGACGAGGAGCGAGAGAATCGTTTTGAAATAGAGGTCTTCTTGGAGGGCGAGCGCCGGGACTTCCGGGGTGGCCAACCATTCACGCAGCGCGTTTTCCCCGGTAGTGGTGAGAGCGTAGCGCGTGCGGCTCGGGCCACCCGAACTTTCATGAACATCGACCTGCGCCACCTTGGCATCGCGGGCCAGCCGCGCCAGGGTGGCATACACCTGGCCGGCCAAAATCGGCTTATCGCCCGCGAAGTAGCGGTCGTAGAGCTTTTTCAGCTCGTAGCCGTAATTCGGTTCGCGGGTAAGCAAACCGAGGAATGCGTACTGAACTTCCATCCCGATACCAACTATTCACTCAGTAACTAGTTCTACTAGTCACCGAGTGTATAGCGGCCAGTACAGGGAGCGCAAGGAGCGTGGGAGCCGTAGCGAAAACTAAGTGCACCGGGCGGGTTGCGGTGATAGCCACACGGGCACGCGGGGCGGCAGGCGCGGCGTCGTCGTTACTACCGCAGGTCAAGGAGGCAAAAACCGCAAACGATTTTCCCACTCAGTTTGCGTCGCGCGGATTTTGCCATTACTCTTTCAACCATGGCTTTCAACACCGCTGCATTCGTATCCGCCTCCATGGCTCTGGGTACCTGCATGTGTATGTGCATGCGAATGTGCATGTGCCGCTAAATTCAGTTAGCGCATTTTCATCGCCGCATCGCCCGTAGTGGGCACAATTCCCTTATTTTTCGGATAGCAATATCCGTAGTTTCACGCACCCAAAAATGGATTAACTATGCCTAAAACTCTATCTTTTGCCACCCGAGTCGTTAACGATTACTCCGCATCGCGCCCGGATGACCAGTACCGCGCGGTGATCCCGCCTATTTATTTGGCCTCCACGTTCGAGCAGCCCACCGACGGCTCGGCCGGACCGTACGGGTATCAGCGCAGCTCCAACCCGACCCGCGGCTCCGTCGAATCCGCGGTCGCGTACGTGGAAGGCGCCGAGCACGCCCTGGCTTTCGCCACCGGAATGGCTGCAACCGCAACGGTATTTTCCTCCCTGACCACAGGCGACCGGGTTTTACTTACCTCCTCGGTGTACGGAGGCACGTTCCTCTTTGTTGATGAATTTTTCGCACGCCGCGGGATAACCGCCGAGTTCGTCGACGATTTCAACGAGCTGACCGAGATTCCCGAGGATACCGCGCTGGTATTTCTGGAATCGCCTACGAATCCCACCCTGCGGGTGACCGATATTTCTCATGTTGTGACTTTGGCGAAAAAAGTTAATGCCAAGGTTGTTGTTGATAATACGTTCTCAACCGCCTACTTGCAAAAGCCCCTGGAACTGGGCGCAGACGCCGTGGTTTATTCGGGAACGAAGTATTTCGGTGGGCACTCGGACGTTTTAGCGGGCTTCATTTTAACGAACGACGACGCCTGGTATGCCAGCCTGAAAATAGCCTCCAAGGCGCTGGGTAATCCCCTCTCCCCTTTCGATTCTTATTCGATTCTGCGCGGGTTGAAAACGCTTGTTATCAGGCTCGACCGGCAGCAAGAAAACGCCGCAATCCTGCGGGACTACCTTGAAAATCACCCGGCAGTTTCGCGAGTATTGGCTCCGGGCTGGTATTCCCCCAAAGAAAAGGAGATTCACGCCCGTCAGTCGAAGGGCGACGGCGCGCTCTTCGCCTTTGAGCTCGCTGAAGGTATCGACTTCCACACCTTCGCGAAGAATTTGAAGCTTATGCGCTTCGCGGTTTCCCTGGGCTCCGTGGAAACTCTCATCTGCCACCCGGCAAGCATGATCCACGAAAATCTCACCCCGGAAGAACGCGAAAAGGCGGGCATCTCTGATCGCCTGCTGCGCTTATCCGTTGGCATTGAGGATGCTCACGATCTCAAGGCCGACCTAGAAAATGCCCTGTCCGCTATCAACTAAGGGAACCATCAGGTACCCAAACTATTAATCACCCCAACCATCAATTAAGGGAACCACAATGAAGAAAATAATTAAGGTGCTGGCTGCCGGCCTTGCCGCTGCGACCGTACTGAGCGGTTGCGGCGCCAAGAAAGACGCGCTCGCCCAGGTAGAAGAATCCGGAAAACTCAAAGTGGGTATCGAAGGAACCTTCGTGCCCTACGGCTACCACGACGAGTCGGGCAAACTGGTGGGCTTTGAGGTGGAAATCGCCAAGCTCATCGCCCAAGACCTCGGCGTTGAACCCGAATTCGTTGAGACAAAATGGGATTCGCTCATTGCCGGCCTTGATACGGGCAAATATGACATCGTCATCAATAACATTAACCCGACCGAAGAACGCCGGCAGAAATACGATTTCACCAACCCTTACGCCATTTCTCGTTCCGAGATTCTGGTGAAAAAGGGCGCCGGTATTACCAAGCTGGAGGATCTGAAAGGCAAGAAGTGCGCCCAGACTCCGTCTTCTGACTACGGTCAGACTGCCGCCGCGGCCGGAGCCGAGATTGTACCCACCCAAGGTTTTTCGGAATCAACCCAGCTGGTCATTAACGGCCAGGCAGACTGCACGGTCAACGACGTGGTGACGGTTTCTGACTTCCTGAAGAAGACCACCGCAACCGATCTGGACGGCATCAAAGTTCCCGGCGGCGAGCCGGTCCAGATTTCGGTCATGCTAGCCAAGGGCTCCGATCCCCTCAAGGACAAACTCAACGAATCTATTGCCAAGGGCCTCAGCAACGGCTCGTACGCACAGATTTTCGAAAAGTACATCGGCGAAGATATTTCGCCTAACTAAGCCCATATAAAAGGTACGTCATGAATACGATCACGCTATGGCTCGAGTCTTTTCCGCAACTCTTAGAAGCCACGTTAAAAGTTACGATTCCGCTTTCGCTCATCTCTTTCGCGATTGCGCTCGTGTTGGGCATCATCACCGCCCAGTTGAGGCTATCGAAGAGTCGGATAGCTCGAGCCATAGCGTGGTTCTACGTGTGGATTTTCCGCGGCACCCCGCTCCTCGTGCAGCTATTCATTGTCTTTTTCGGGCTACCCAAGGTTGGTATCACGCTATCGGCCTGGCTCGCCGCGATCATCACTTTTTCCCTCAACACCGGCGCGTATATCTCCGAGGGAATCCGCGGGGCGCAACTCTCCATCCCCTCCGGCCAGTGGGAGGCCGCATCCACCTTGCGGCTCACGCATTGGCAAACACTGCGGCACGTTATTGGCCCGCAGATCTGGCGAATCGCCCTGCCCTCGATCAGTAACGAGTTCGTGAACCTGGTGAAATCAACGTCGCTGGCATCCGTTATTACTATTTCCGATGTTTTCCAGATCGGCCAGCAAATCACCGCGCGCGTCTATGAGCCGCTGGTGCTGTACGTTGAAGTTGCCGCGATTTACCTCGCTATCTGCACCCTGCTGACCTGGCTGCAGGCATACCTAGAAAAGAAAACCTCCAAGCACGTGGTGAAAAATGATTGAGATTAAAGACCTAGCTAAAACCTTCGGCACTGATATCCACGCCTTAGGGGGCGTCACCGCGAGCTTTTCGCCCGGCAAGACGACCGTGATCGTGGGCCCATCCGGTTCCGGTAAATCCACGCTGCTGCGCACGCTGAACCTGCTGGAGATCCCCAATTCCGGGAGCATTCGGGTTGAGGATTTCTCGCTTAGCTTCCCCGCCCAGGTCACGCGGGCAGATAAAGAAAAAATCCGTTCGCATTCCGCGATGGTTTTCCAGGGTTTTCACCTATTCCCGCACCTGACCGTGCGCGAGAACGTTGAACTTGCGCCACGACTGCACGGAAAAAACCAGAAAGCCGCGCGGGCCGACAGCGAATTATTACTTGAGCGAGTTGGCCTCAGCGCGAAAACAGATGCGTATCCTGCCGAGCTTTCTGGCGGCCAGGCCCAGCGGGCGGCAATCGCCCGGGCACTAGCCATGCGCCCGAAGTATCTTTTATGCGACGAACCAACCTCAGCGCTGGATCCGGAGCTCGCCGCCGAGGTGTCCAAGGTTCTTTCCGAACTAGCCAGCCAGGGGCAAGGCTTGATCGTGGTGAGTCACGATATGAATTTCACCAGGCGCGTGGCCGACCAGGTGGTTTTCTTGGACGCGGGCCATATCCAGTACGAGGGCGCCCCGGAAGATTTCTTCACATCCACGAACGAGCGCATCGTGAAATTCCTATCGGTGTACGACCCGTCAGAAAACCTGTAGGGCGCGGCGCGCGGTTTGCGGCCCCGGGCGGTTTCTGGCGCGGCGCGGCTTGCGGTGATAGCCAGGCGGGCGCGCGGCCCGGCAGGCGCGGCGTCGTCGTACTAACATAGCGCGCACCTGCGCGCGTTCCTAGGCGTTATCCGCTTCCCATTCGCCGAACGTGCGGCCGTCATCCGCGAGCCATTCGCGCCGGCCGTTCGAGGAGCGCCCCAGGATCACCGCGGCCGCGGTGGAAGGCGAGCCGAAGGCAATATCGCGGGTGAGAACCGCAGTGCCGCCGGAAATTTTTATGGAACCATCGTCGACGAGCTTGTGATGCAGCGCGGCGTAGCTGGTGTAGGAGCGGAGCGTCGATTCGGAGGCGCCGCGCAGCTGCCATTCGGCGACGACGCGCGAACCTTTGAGAACGAAGTACTCGCCATCCACCAGCTGCATCGTGGCATCCACCCCTTTATTGGCCTGGCGCAAGTGGAATAGCGCGGACGTGGGCGCGGGCGTTTCGGGAGCGGGAGCAGCGGGAATCGTGGAACGCGAACGCAGCACATTCACGCCGAGAATCGGAAGAATGACCTTGACGTTATCCAGGAAAGATTCCGCCGAGGCCTGCTGCCCCTCCGAAAGCTTGCGCAGCCGCGGGACCTGCTTGTTATCGGGCATGGAACAGCGCTCGGCGGCCTGGGCAATATCCACGAGGCGCGACTCCAGGTAACCCCAATGCCCTTCGTTGAAAGATTTTTGCATGCTGCCGATAATGACGACCCGGTTCCATTGCGGTTTGCGCTGGTCGTGGGTGCGCAGGCGCTCGCTGAAATTTTCGGTTTTACCGATGTAGCACCAGGTGTTATCGATGGCGTCCGGGTCCGCGCCGAGGAGGAGGTAGACGCCGTTGCCGTGGGCGTCTTCGCGGCGCAGCAGTTCCGATAACTGGTCGCGGCGTGCAGATACGACGACGCCCGTCCAGTCGGCGATGCTTGCCGTCATGATCCCGCCGGGCGTGCCATCCACCAAGAACAGCTCAATCGCTTTGCCTCGCGCCATGCCACCAGTGCCTTTCCGTGGGTTCTATCAGGGGTTTACCTAGACGCGGCTGCGTTCCGCGCCTAGGTTCCCCCGATGTGCCGATGCTCCTCTCAGATTCTATGTGAAAGTGCAGCAGCTGCGACTGGGCACGACTATCGCCACGCAATTAGTCGCGTAGCCTCCGTAGGCTTATGCTTCCCACGCTGATGAGGACGCCAGCGAGAACGGCCAAAGGCAGGGTAACTGCGCCGGTATGGGCCAAGCTCGTGCCAGTGCCGCCTGTATTACGCGGGTGGTTCGGGGTGGGCGAGGTTGGTGGTTCTGTTCGTGCTGGTGGAGTAGCTGTTAGCGACGGAATCGTGGTTGGTGTTGGCGTGAGACTCGGTGTTGGAGTAGAGCTCGGTAACGGAGTGAGTAGGGCCGGCGGCGGAGTGTTCACACCTGACGTTGGGGTCGGGTCGGGAGCGGGTTCCTCTTCTTCCTCATCCTTGGGTTCGGAAGGCTCAGGTTTGTCAATAGGTTCCGGCGGGCACAATTCATTGGCACTCAGCACCTTCGAGGCGACTACGTCTTCCGTATCCTGAGTTCGCGCAATTAGCGATAATTTAGTTCCCGCAACCAAGTTATCGCTTGGGACGTTGAGGTCGAGATTCTCAAAGGTTGTCGATTCGCCGAAGTAGCTATCGCCAATCTTAAGCCGATACGTAGGGACGCGGTTTTCTACGGCTGGAGTGGTAACTCCAATATTTTTCCATTCGCCCCAGCGCGTCTCGCGCGCAAGGTACGTTATCGTTACCGGCTTGGCAGCTTGGGCATCGCTCGTTAGGTCAAGTTCACCGTCACAATTAAAGTAATGTGGTATGCCCAGAGTAACTTTGGGATTGCCCTCCTCATCTCTGACGATGAGCGCGGATTGAATTGGATTCGCGGGTTGCCACTTGCAGTTATAGGTATCATTGATGCGTAGCTTCAGAAAGGGCGCCGCGAAGCTAGGCTTGCCATGCCCACCCGCGAGAACGACCTTCATGGAGAGTTTGAGGCGGTACTTCCGTTTCGTTTCCGTCACACTAAGCCTGGTTTCGCCCTTATCACAACCCGTATTAATGCTGATTCGTGAGAATTTCTGAATGCTCCCCCTGCCGTATTCCGCATTCTCATTACTCCCCACACCAAGGGCCACTGGGGTGGCCATACCCAAAGAGAGGAAAGCGATAGCAACTCCCGCGATTGATCGGAGCAAGAGATCCTTCATTCATTCACCCCAATTCCAGGACAAATAATGGTTCATTCATATCTCCAGTGTTGTTCCGCGCCTCGCAGTAGGTGGCAGTGTGGAATTCGCACAGTTCCACATATCCAACGAGCAGGGACGACACGGGCGCAACACCTAAATCGTTTTACATGTTAACACGCAAACATACTTAGTTTTGGGACTAAATATAGTGATATAAGGGCGATATATTTCCAATATGTTTATATTTGATTCTTACCCCATCTCTTGACCATTCCGCGCGCCACTATAGCATTGCAGCTAGCTTAGAACACACTCCCGCCTGGGCAAATACACCCATCCACCAATACCGCTAGCAAGCCCCGCAATTTGGCTGCCAAATAGTAAAAAGCGGCAAATATTTCGCTGTGACGAATTTACCACCGGCGATGAGCGCCCAAGAAGAATGCGGCCCTATGAAACTGAATGAACACTGTAAGTACGGCAGGAAGCTTCATTAAGAAGCCTGATGACTACCTCGGAGTGCGCCGCATGCGGCAGCCTTCGGAGGCCATCTAAGCGGCATAAGTGACGTAAGCGATGATCCAACTTGCACAACAGAACCTGTCCAATCCGCACAACAGAAAACGTCCAACTTGCACAATAAAAACGGTCCAACTTGCACAACTGGCGTGTTAACATGTGATACGAGAGTGAAAGGAAGGTATCCATATGGGGGATTCTTCAGCCCATCCAGCCTATTTACCTCGGGTAACCGACAGCCTGCTGGCGCGAAAACTCAAAGCGGCTGGAGCTGTACATATTCAAGGTCCGAAGTGGTGCGGCAAAACCGCCACCGCACAACAGGCAGCAGCGAGCGCTATCTACTTGCAAGACCCTGATCGTTCCGCTGATTATCTTCAGCTCGCTTTCTCAAAACCCTCTCTCCTTCTGGAAGGGAAAAGCCCGCGTCTGATTGATGAATGGCAGATGGCTCCGCAGCTCTGGGATGCAGTGCGCTACGCCATTGATAGGGAGCATGGCCGCGGCAGATTTATTTTGACGGGTTCGTCGACGCCGCGCCAATCTGAGATGCCAAGCCACTCGGGTATTGGAAGATTCGCGCGGATCACTATGCGCACCATGTCCCTGTGGGAAACGCGGGAATCAAGTGGCGTGGTTTCTCTTACCGAGCTTTTTGATGGCCAGCACGATATCGGTGCTTTAGTTGATTTTGATATCGAACGAATTGCTTTCACAATTTGCCGGGGTGGCTGGCCCGAAGCCGTCACCGAAAAGGATGAGGGCACCGCTCTTGATATGGCGAAAGAGTATATCCAACTTCTCTTAGATATCGATATTGCGCAGATCGACGGAGTTAACAGAAACCGCACCTGGGCGCAGGCAATTTTGCGTTCCTACGCCCGCAATATTTCTTCTCAGGCGACGCTGGCTACCATCGCGCAGGATATGCAGGGAGAACCGCCCGCGCGCAATACCGTTTCTGATTACGTGGACGCTTTGAACAGAGCCTTTGTATTCGAAGATTTACCCGCGTGGAATCCGCGCTTACGTTCAAAGACAGCAGTTCGCACCAGCCCTACGCGCCATTTCTGTGATCCGTCGCTAGCCGCCGTTATGCTCAACGCCACCCCGAAGAGGCTTTTGACCGATTGGGAAACTTTCGGGCTTCTTTTTGAATCGCTGTGCGTGCATGATCTGCGTGTTTATGTTGACGCGTTGGGCGGTCAGGTCTACCACTATCGCGATAAAACAGGCCTAGAAGCCGACGCCGTCCTGGTCTTAGATGATGGACGCTGGGCCTTGGTTGAGGTGAAACTTGGGGAACAATCAATCGACGAAGCCGCCGACCACCTCAAAAAACTCGCACAACGCATCAATACCTCCCACGAGGGTGAACCCGCATTCTTGCTTGTCGTCACCGGAACCCAAGTGGCTTATCGGCGTGACGACGGCGTGCTGGTCGCGCCCTTGGCAGCGCTTAAGCCTTAACAGGCCCTTACTTTCGCCGACGAGACGCAACGATAGAATTCACAGCAATACGGAGGTGAGATGTGAACGAGCGTAATTTCGGGTTTCCATCGCCATCCCCCCCCCGAGAATCACGCCCCTCGTCAAGCGTTTAGCGCTCATAGGTTGTTCTCAGCTTGTTGCCGTCGGCTTGTTTTACTGCGTGGTGGAAACGAGTGCGGCTACCTCCTCTTTTGCGTCAGTGTTAGAAATGAGCTTCCTGACTATATTGGCCAGCTTCTTCCTCAGGAACGACGTCATCACTGCTCTGGTAGTAGCTTGCATGTTACTCACGCTCATATCTCTCGCCTTCATTGGAGTACTTATGCGTAAGCACGGACTATCCCTCTTCGCTACGCTTTCCAGCATCACTCTGGGCTTGTTGTTGTATTTCCCAACCGCCGGTGGTGCGTTGTTTCCACACGCACATAAGATGCCGCCAATATCTTTTGGGCTCTTTCTGCTTTTCGCGGTGCCTCTCGCAGTAGTCACCTGCGGGCGGCTGATTCATAAACACTACTCACACACAAACCATTAGACACTCTCTCGGCGCCAGCTCGGGAGTAGGAGTTATTCGCTAGGCTACGTCCCTTCTGCACAGAAGAAAGATGCCCAGAGAAGCGCAAACCACCAGCCAGCAAATTATGAAAATCAAAGCTACTAAGCCTGAATGCAGCGTGTTAACCCCGGGCGAAGATAGAACGCTAAGCACTTCAGTTCTGTCCAACGCTGCCGGAAGTGAACCAATATTCCCAGTCAAAGTGAACCCGTGCAAGACTTTGAAGAAGCCCGAAGATCCGGACAACATTCCAATGCCAAGCGTTTCAATGCCGAAGGTCCAGCCAAGGCCGAGCATCACAGCACCCAATATCGACCTGGTCAAATACCCGAACAAAGACCCCAAGATTGCATATGAGAAGAGCCCGAGAGCCGTGGCGCCAAGACCCAACATCGTTCCGCCGAAATCAAAGCCGAATCCCACGCCTCGAATAGCAGTGAAAATAGTGGAGCACATAGCCGCTGCAATAAAAGAACACAAGGCCATAACCAAGGAGACGACCGCCATGGTGACCAATCGGCTGATTCCAAGCCACCAGCGCTTGGGGATTCTTGCCAAAAGGACACCCAAGGTCCTTGACTCGTAGTCACTGCAGACCAGGATGGCTCCCACGGCCACGCCAACGGGGATGCCGTAAAGAGGGACAGAAGCTGTCACGTATTCACCCAACACCGACAATTCGAAGCCTGCGCGTAGAGCTTCAGCAGCTTCGGGTCCGATTGCGTCGGTCGCAGTGCGGTAGACGATGTACGGAATTACATAAGCAAAAATCACGATTTGGAGAACCCAGATGAGCACAGCTATCCGAATCGCCGGCCTAAGGGTCGCCGCCTTCACATCTGTGCGAACGATCTGCCACAAATCTGTTGATGAGCTTTTCTGGACACTAACAGAACTCATTTCACTGCTCCTTCTGAGTCATCGACAGATAGGCGGCTTCCAGGGAGTCTCGTCTTTTGACGGACCCGACCTCGATATCCTCCTTAACTAGGACCTTGACCAGATCGGATGCAGTCACATCCTCCGGCAGATAGGCAAGGAGGATTGACCCCTCGACCTTCACCTTGACACCCATACCCTCCAAAAGCTGTGAAGCCTTAGCCGGATCCCCCACCTGCAGCTCTAATGGAGCCTTACCGTTGAACTGTTGGCGAAGCTGCTCTGGCGTACCGTTAGCCACAAGTTTGCCCGAGTCCAGGACGGTGACGGTGTCGCAAACTTGCTCAATCTCTCCTAGCAGATGGCTGGAAAGCAAGATTGTGGTTCCAGAATCCCGAAGGATCCTCATCAAATCTCTGGTTTCCGCAATCGCCTGCGGGTCCAGGCCATTGACCGGCTCATCAAGAATCAGCAACTCGGGCTTGCCCAGAAGGGCAATGGCTATTCCGAGCCGCTGCTTCATGCCGAGAGAGTATCCTGAGGCCTTATCTTCAGCGCGATTGGCCAATCCAACAAGTTCGAGGACACGCTCACATTCAGCACTGTCCACACCAAAATATCCGGCAAATAGAGCCAAATTTTGCCTTCCATTAAGGTGTTTATAGAAGGCGGGCATTTCAATCAGTCCACCCACCTTGTGGGCCATCTGCCCGGCAGGATGGCCGAATACATTAACGATGCCGGATGTGGGTCGAATCAGATTAAATAGGCACTTCATCAACGTAGTTTTACCGGCCCCATTCCTACCCACCAGCCCATGAATGGCACCCTTTTCTACAGTGAAATCGAGGCCATCAAGCGCCACCGTTCCTGTCCGGTAGGTTTTACTCAGGCCATGACAGTCCACAACTTTTTCCATTGGCTCTCCTATAGCTTTGCACCAGTTCACCTTCAGGGCCGGCACTGAAATCACTGTGCCTACCGGCTAGCAGGCGTCCAGTTTCTTCCATTTCCTGATCTTGGTGCGAAACGTTGTAAACGGGGCGACCGTGTTGATATGCACCCACTTCCACACCGGCCACGCCGACGGCGTGGAAGACGCCCACGCCCGCTGACCCGGCTCGAACAATTCCGCTTCAGTGAGGCCACCAACCATCTTGACCACTTCTCCGAGCAAGGTCCCGAACTGGTCAATCAAATCTTCAGCAGGTTCGTGTTCCCAACGTTGATAGAACGATTCATACAAGCCACCCAACTGATTCCACTTATAGCCAGGAGCCGGAGTCACCACGTCAAGACCGGCTTGTTCGTCACGTTCCCAGCTAAGCAGTAATTCCATCCAGCCCACCTGGTAGGCAATCATCTGCCGGGGCGTGCGGTCAACACCATCAACCAGCCGATCCCAGCCATCATCGGGCACGTCCGCGAACTCGCCGAGAAATAGACTGCCGCGTTTAGCGATCTCTACCTGCAGCTGGCTGCCAGATTCATATGATCTCACCGCGCACCTCCTTGTGAAGCAGCGTTATTTTCACGCTCCGTTAGCGCGTTCAACCCTGGATACGCATTTTACAAGGGGAAACACGATACGCGCTAACGCAAAATCCCAACCCGCTAACGTAGTCGATATTTTACACCCCCTTGGGGCATACTCGCTAACGCAAACGCCTACTTATCAAATCCGACGTCTAAGTGGAGCCACCTGAGAGAATCGAACTCTCGACCTATTCATTACGAGTGAATCGCTCTGCCGACTGAGCTAAGGTGGCACGCTGCCTGCGGCTAGCCGCGTATGCGGCCAGTTCACAAGGCAACAGATGCATACTACCCGGCCGGTGCGCGGGCACGCAAACCCCGGCGCCGTGAGCTAGCGAACGTTGAGAGCGGGGCAGGGCGACCGGGCGGCAGGCGCGGCGTCGTCGTAAAAAGAAAGGAAAGAAAAGTGTTGCTCCCCGGGGCGAGAGTCACATGAACTCGCCTCGGGGAGCAACATGGGGATTACAACATCCCCAGATGAGCACACCGACCACCACAACCGGCGGCTCAGGTCTATAAAGTTTTTTGACAATCAGCCCTGCTTGAAAGCCCATTCAAGAATGGCCGCGTCAGCACATACAAGCATAACGCCCCGGCGCTAAGGGAGCAAAGAATTGCGTTCCCTATTTATGTGTACAACTTCACTACGGGACCGTAACTTCGTGAAATTTGCAGCAATTCCATGCTGGCCTGGGACGATAGGCCGATATTAAGCGCACCCCGGCCGTTCGCCCAGGCCTGTCCACCGCAGCTAGCGCGCCGGGCAATTGAGGTTCTCCGGAACAGCTCCGGTGAGGTAAAACTGGCGAATCGGATCATCGATGCACCGGCCCGCGGTCCCGAAAGCGGTGTGCCCGTCGCCTTCCCAGGTGACCAGCACGCCGGATTCCAAATCCTCGGCGAGGGACTTCGCCCAGGCCTGCGGGGTGGCCGGGTCGTACTTGGTGCCGATCACGATAATGGGCGCCGCGCCGGCCGCGCGGAAAGGCCCCGGATTCTCCTTCGCCTGGGTGGGCCACACCTGGCACAGATCCGAACCCGCGTAAGCATCCCCGAGCAGCGGGCCGCCCTTGGTTGCCCGCGAGGCTTCCTCCAGTTCCGCATCTGTGGCGGGCCGGTAATCCGCGCAATTAATAGCCCAATTCGCTTCCGTGGAATTATCCAGGAAATGCCCGTCGCTCGGATCACGACTCTGCCCGGTCAGGGCGATGAGCTGGAGAACCGTTCCCTTATTTTGCTTATCGACCTCCGAGATCCCCTCCATGAGCACCGGCCACAGCATCTTGCTGTAGAACGGAATAGTGAAAGCCGATAGCGCCTGCGCGCCGGTAAGCGGCATGCTCGGATTCCCGGTGGGGATGGGAGTGGCGGTGGCGGCGTCGATAATACCGCGCATATGCGCGATGCCCTCATCCACGCTCCCCTTCAAGGGGCAGCGCGAACCCTGTTCCTGCTGACACCATTCCACGAAACGGCGCGCGGATTCTTCGAAACCACGCGTTTGATCGGTGGCGAGGCGGGCCGTACCCAGGGTGGTGTCGACGGCGCCGTCGAGCACCATACGGCCCACCTGAGCAGGGAAAAGATCCGCGTACTGCGCACCCAGGAACGTGCCGTACGAATAGCCCAGGTAGTTGAGCGAGCGATCCCCGACCAGGTGGCGCAGCACATCGAGATCCCGCGCCGCCGAACGGGTATCCACGTACTTGAGATACTCGCCGTTTTTCTCCTTGCAGCGTTCGGCCACCCGCTGCGCATCCGCAGCCTCCTTCGCGCCCGCCTCCGGATCAGAATCCGGGTAGGTGGTATCCACGAGCTGCTGCAACTCCGCATCCGTGAAACAAGTTATCGGGGTGGATTCGCCCACGCCGCGCGGGTCAAAACCGATGACATTATATTTTTCGACAACATCCTTGCCCAGAGAAATCGAGGCCGTGGGGAGCAACTCAAGACCCGAACCACCCGGGCCACCAGGATTAATAAAAATAGAGCCGACGGCGCTACCGCTCGCCTCTTGTTTGCGCATCGATAATTCGATGGTCGCCCCTTCCGGGTCCTCATAATTCATGGGAACCTGGACGCGAGCGCATTGATCTTTGCCGCAAGAAGTCCATTCCACCCGCTGCTCATAGAACCGGGCGAGCTGCGCCGGATATTCGGGCAACCCGCCGGTGGAGGTATCGCCGGTGCCGCCACGCACCAGGGCATTATTGGCACACCCGGAGACTAAAAGCAGCACGGCGCCGAGAGCAGCAAGAGTTCTTTTCACGTGTCTAGCGTACGGGAGCAAGCTGGTAATAGGCAGGAGGCCGCCACAATTTCGCTAGCCGTGCAATTACTACATTTTCGCGTCTCGGGCATTGCGCGGGCACTCACCCTCTGACAGACTAAATGTGACGCTCACTACATGTGCTGAGAACATTGCGTCCACGCCCCAACCTGCGTGCCCACGTAAAGGAGGAAGAATGAAGGCTATTCGCTACTACGGCAAGGAAGACGTCCGGCTTGAGGATATTCCTGAACCTGAACTCCGGCCGGGAACCGTGAAGATTTCCCTGGCGTACAACGGTATTTGCGGCTCTGATCTGCACCTATATTTCCACGGAGTCATGCCACCGGCTCCCTCGGCCGAAGAACCCCACCCCATTTCCGGAGAAACTCTTCCGGTGGTTTTCGGCCACGAATTTTCCGGAACTGTAGATGAAGTTGGCGAAGGCGTCACCAAGGTCAAGGCCGGTGACCGCGTTGCCGTGGAACCCTTTATGGTGTGCGGGGAATGCCCGGCCTGTAAGAAGGGCATGTACAACCTCTGCGAAAAGATGGGATTCATTGGAATCTCCGGGCGCGGGGGTGGCCTGGCCGAAAAGATCGTGGTGGAGGAACGCTGGGTTCATAACGTTGGCGATATTCCGCTCGATCAAGCCGCTCTTATCGAGCCGCTCTCCGTTGGCCATCACGCGGTCGCGCATGCCGGCGCGGCTTTCGGCAAGGCTGAAGGCAAGGTCGCCGTGGTGGGCGGGGCCGGTCCGATTGGGCTGCTCACCACCGCGGTCCTCAAGGCTTACGGCGTGAAGACCATCGTGTCCGAACCTTCCGAAATTCGCCGTAACAAGCTCGAGGAAGTGGGGGTTGCCGATCTGATCGTCAATCCCGCGGAAGAGGATCTGCTAGAGAAAGTGAAGGAATTTACCGACGGCGTGCTCGCGGACTTCGCTTTCGATTGCGCCGGAATTTCCGCGGTGGCCGATCAGCTTCTCAGCGTACTCACCACCGGCGGGCACCTCGAAGTTGTGGCGCTCCACGTCCATCCCTTCGAGCTGGATCTCATGGGCGCCATTATGATGCCCGAACGCTCCATCAGCGCGTGCATTGGCTACTGCAATGATCACGAACCGTCCATCAAGCTGGTGCAGGAAGGCAAGGTCAATCTGGAGCCGCTCATCACCTCGAAGATCACCGCGGATCGCATTGTCGAGGATGGCTACAAGCGCCTGCAGGGCAACCCGGGCGAAGTGAAGATCCTTGTTTCGATGAAGTAGCTCGATGGTGTAAGGAGTTAGCGAGCTAACGAGCGGACGCTAGCGCGAACTAGCGAGCGGACGCAGGCGCGGGAGCCGGCGAAGCGAGGTCGATAAACATCGCTTCGAGGGCGAGCTGCGGAGCAACATTCGCGGCCAGCCGGCGCCGCGCCTGCGCCACCGCGTCCATGCGCGCCACCGAGAGCTCCGGGGTGGAAGCCGCCGCGGCCGCGATAATCTGTGTTTCAAAATCGGCGTTAATAAGGTCGACGCCGGCATCGACCTGCACCGCTAGCACGTCACGATAGAGTGCCAGCACATCAAGCATGGCCCGATCCAGGTAGTCACGGTCCTCCCGCACCGCCCGCTTTTTTCGCTGTTCCTCAAAAGCGCGGATCTGGGCACGCTGCGAAGCCGAACCGCTCTCCCGCTCCCCCAGCCCAATACTGGCCCGGAATTCCGCGAGCTCAGTATCGGTTTCTGGATCAGCTGCCGCTTTCGCGCCCTTTTTCGCTCCGGTGCCGGAGCGCGCGGATGTCGATGCCGTATTTTTCGACGCCGCACCGGAACCCGCACCTGCGGAGGACCCGCCCGAGCCCGTGCTTTTCGCCGCCGCACCGGCGCTCGCCGGGTAGTGATCGAGGAGATGTTGGGCGGCGAGCACCGCATCGGCGGTTCCGCTCACATCAAGAGTTTCCCGCAGCAGGGCTGCGCGTTCCGCCGCGACCTGCGGATCACGAAGTAAGGCGCGCGCCCGGCCAATATGGCATTGGGCAATACGGGCAGTCGCGCGGGCCGTGCGCTCATCCACGTCGAATTCGCCGGCCAGGAGCTGGGCAACCGCCTCCACGCTCGGAACCTGGAGAGCCACGTGACGGCACCGAGACCGAATCGTGGGGAGCATATCCTCCGGCGAAGCGGTAATCAGAATCCACACGGTATCGCGCGGGGGTTCCTCAATTGCTTTGAGGAGAACATTCGTGGTGCGTTCCAGCATGCGGTCCGCGTCTTCGATAATGATGATGCGGCGCCGACCCACCGAGGGGAACGTATAGGAAGATGCCACCAGCGAACGGGTTTCTTCCACCGAGATCGTGACCGAGCGCGGATCCATCCGAATCACATCGGGATGGGTGCCGCCCAGCGTGGTGGTGCAGGCATGGCAGTGTCCACAGCCGGGCACAGCTCCGGTGCATTGCACGGCAGCCGCGAAAGCGAGCGCGGCAACCGAACGTCCCGAACCGGGCGGCCCGGTGACCAACCATGCTTGGGCCATTGCCGCGCTGCTAATATCCGTCGTCGTACTAGAATCTGGCGCCGTTTCGACGGGCGCTGCGGCGTTTGAATCGGTGGCGCCCCCCGCGTTCATATCGGACGCAACCACAGACGGGCCGGGCAGCTCCGGGTCGCCGATACGCGAGGCCCAGGCGGCCCGCTGCAAAAGCTCGGCAACCGGCTGCTGGCCAATAAGCGCGTCGAAAACACTCATGATGCTTCTCCCGCACCCGGCTCGGATGCACTGCGATCCGCCTGGCCTTCCACGCTTTCCACGCCTGCCAGATTTTCCATGCCTGCCAGCAGAGTGTCCACCCGCGCACTAATCTGGGCGGCCAGCTCGGCAACAGTCTCGCGTGCGTTGAGCACCAGGTAGCGCTGCGGATTATCCGCCGCGAGCGCGAGGAAATTCTCGCGCACCGCCCGGTGGAACTCCCGGCCTTCCGCCTCGATGCGGTCGTAGTGGCCGTCATCCGCGCGCGCTAAGCCTTCGGTTTCCGGGATGTCGAGGAGCACGGTGAGGTCCGGCCAGAGTTCTTCGGTGGCCCACTCGGATATCGCGCGGATTCCCGCGCCGAGCTCACGCGCCCCGCCCTGGTAGGCCAGGGACGAATCAATATAGCGATCCGATAGCACGACTGCCCCGGCCTCCAGGCCCGGGCGAATAACGGAAGCGACGTGCTGGGCGCGGTCCGCGGCGTAAAGAAGCGCCTCGGCGCGCGGGCTGACCGCTCCCCCGTGCAAAAGCAGCTCCCGAATCTGGGTGCCGAGCGTGGTCCCCCCGGGCTCCCGGGTTTGCACAACCGTGTACCCGCGCTCGGAAAGCGCCGCGGCGAGCAGCTGCAACTGGGTTGTTTTCCCAGCTCCATCCCCACCTTCAAAGGTAATGAACACCCCGCGCATTTATGCCTTCTCGGTGGTCGATTCGGTAGCGGACTTTTTCGCTGCTGGCTTCTTCGCGGTGGTCTTATTCGCCGCCGGCTTCTTGGCCGTCGAAGTTTTCGCGGTGGTCTTTTTCGCCGTCGTTTTCTTCGCGCTTGAGCTTGCGGACGCGGTTTTCTTCGCTGTGGTACGCCGTTTCACCGGGCCTTTCGCGCGCCGATCCGCGAGCAGTTCGTAAGCGCGCTCGGGGGTAATATCCTCCACGGTATCGCCCTTGCGCAGCGACGCATTCGTTTTCCCGTCGGTGACGTACGGCCCGAAACGGCCCTCTTTGAGTACCACCGGCGCTTCGGTCACCGGGTCGGTTCCCAGCTCCTTGAGCGGGGGCTTGGCAGCGGCCTGCCCGCGGCGCCGCTTGGGCTGGGCCAGCAAGGCCTGTGCCTCCTCCAAGGTGATTGTGAAAATCTGCTCCTCGGTTTCCAGCGAGCGCGTATCTTTCCCGTGGGTGATATACGGGCCGTAACGCCCGTTCGTCGCGGTGATATCCACCCCGTCCTCACCCTGCCCGATCACGCGGGGCAGATGCAGCAAACGCAGCGCATCCTCCAGCGTGACAGTTTCCGGTTGCATGGATTTGAGTAGCGAGGCCGTGCGCGGCTTCGGTGCTTTTTTGGACACTTTCCCGGTGGGAGTGAGCGCGACTTCACCCTCGCGAATAATTTCGGTCACGTACGGCCCGAAACGCCCGGATTTCACGACGACGCGCCGCCCGGTTTCGGGGTCTTCGCCCAGCTCACGCCCATCGGAGGATGCCTTCTCCAGGATGTCGCGGGCGGCCTCCACCGTCATTTCATCGGGGGCCATCCCGGCCGGCACCGAAGCGCGTTTATCCGAGCCCTCTACTTCAAGGTACGGACCGTATTTGCCGTTGCGCAGGGTGATTCCCTCCCCGATCGGGGTGGAATTAATCGCGCGTGCATCAATATCCCCGAGGGATTCCACCCGGCCTTCCAGGCCCGGCTTATCGCCATCTCCCCGCCAGAATTTCGACAGGTAGGTGACCCGGTCCCCGCTGCCCTCCGCGATACGGTCGAGGTCGGTTTCCATCTGGGCGGTGAAATCGTAATCCACCAGGTCGGGGAGGTTTTCTTCCAGGAGGCGTACCACGGAGAACGCCGTCCAGGTAGGAACGAGTGCCTGGCCGCGGTGCTCCACGTATCCGCGGTCGGTAATGGTGGAAATCGTGGAAGCGTAGGTCGAGGGGCGCCCGATACCCAGTTCTTCCATTTTCTTCACCAGCGATGCTTCGGTGTAGCGCGGCGGGGGAAGAGTTTCGTGGCCGGTGGCCTGCGGGGCGCTGACCGGCAGCGCTTCTCCTTCTTTCACGTCCGGGAGCCGGGCGGCATCGGTAGCTTCGTAGCGATTGGCATCCCGGCCTTCTTCGTACGCGGCCAGGAACCCGGGGAAGGTAATCACCGTTCCGGATGCGGAGAAGGTGGCGGTTTGGGCACCGGCCGCGCCGCTCACCGGCACATCAATTTTTAGCGAAACCGTTTGCCCGCGCGCATCTTCCATCTGGGAAGCAACCGTGCGCTTCCAAATGAGTTCGTAGAGGCGGAAATCCGCGCCGGACAGTTCCCCGGCCACCATCTGCGGGGTGCGGAAATGATCACCGGCCGGGCGGATAGCTTCGTGAGCTTCCTGCGCGCCTTTCGCTTTCTTACCGTAGAAACGCGGCTTTTCCGGCAGGCTGGCCTGCCCGTACAATTCCTTGATTTGGCTGCGGGCCGCGCTGATGGCCTGCGCGGATAGGTTCGTGGAATCGGTACGCATATAGGTGATATAGCCCGATTCGTACAGCGACTGGGCGATCCGCATTGTTTGCCGCGAGGAGAGGCGGAGTTTACGCCCGGCTTCCTGCTGCAAGGTTGAGGTGGTGAAGGGTGCGGCAGGGCGACGGCGATACGGCTTTTCTTCCCGGGTGCGTACTGTGCCCCTCGCGCCTTCGAGTGTTTCCGCCAGCTCACCGGCCAGCTCGGCGTTCAGAGCACGTACGCCTTCTTTAGTGGCCTTGGCGGAGAGGGCGCCGTCGTCGCCAAAATCTTTACCGGAAGCAATCCTCGCGCCGTCAAGAGAATGGAGGGCTGCTTCGAATTGTTCGGACGCGCCGAAAGTAGCGGTCACGTCCCAATACGAGGCGGAAACGAAAGCCATGCGTTCGCGTTCACGTTGCACAACCAGGCGCGTGGTGGCGGATTGAACACGGCCGGCGGAGAGTCCCGCGGCGACCTTGCGCCATAGCAAGGGCGAGACTTCGTAGCCAACCAGGCGGTCGAGGATACGGCGTGATTCCTGGGCGTCCACCAGCTGGGTATCGAGGGCGCGGGGTGTTTCTAGGGCGCGGGAGATCGCCTCGGGAGTGATTTCGTGGAAGACCATCCGCGACGTGGGAACTTTCGGCTTGAGCACCTCGTAAAGATGCCAGGCGATTGCTTCCCCCTCGCGGTCCTCATCGGTTGCCAGGAAGAGTTCGTCGGCGTTCTTCAAAGCTTTTTTCAGCTCGGCAACAGTTTTGTTCTTGCCGGAAGAAATAACGTAGTAGGGCGCGAAATCACCGTCCACATCAACAGCAAAGCGCCCGTAGGGGCCCTTCTTCATACTGTCGGGGAGCTCCGAGGGCTGGGGCAGGTCTCGAATGTGCCCCACGGACGCCAGCACCTCGAAATCTTCGCCTAGGTACCTGCCGATCGTGCGCGCCTTGGCGGGAGACTCCACGATAACCAGCTTCGTCACAACTGCATCCCTCACTACTCACGGCGTGACAAGGTCACGCCTCCAACACATATTTTGTGCCCTGTTGTCACACGGTAGCACGCCCGCGCCGAAAACCGGCGCTCGTGACGGGTACTCCTTACAGGTACTCGTGACGGGTGGCTCGTTACGGGCGCTCTATTGTTTATCGCCTAGCTCCCGGTTCCTGTTCCCATTCCTGTTCCCATTCCTGTTCCTTCGGTCAAGAGCCCGGTGGCGATGAGCTCGCGCACCGTCTCGAGCAGGCGGGCCTGAACCGCACTGCTATCTTCTCCGTAAATCTGCGCAATCGCCTGGCAGAGGGCTCCCACGCTTAACTCGCCATCGCAGGCACCCACGAAAGCCGCGACTTGGGAATCGGCCGGGAGGGTCTGCTGGAATCCGCCTGTGTGCGCGAGAACAATGCGCAGCGGATCGGCCGCCCCCGGGTCATAAAAACGATGCTCGATTACTTCGGTGCGGGTGAGGTGGCGCTGCGCTACATCCTCATCGGGGGCGGCCACCAGGTGCCGGTTATTCCACACCCGCTGAATATGCTGGCGGATATCACCCTGGGGGCGGCCCGGTATTTCCTCGGTGCGGATCATGGGTTCGCGAGCGGCAGCCGGGCGGGAGAGAATCCCGTATCCCAGGCTGATGGCGCGTATCCCGCGCGCGGCAAAATCATCGAGCCAGGTACGGTAGGCATCCTCGTATCCGGCATCGCGCGGGCGCAGGCCGCCATCGCGGAGCCACATTTCCACGTAGTGGGCTGGGTCTACTTCATCACGCGCAATAAACCAGGCATCGAGGCCCGCCACCCGGGCCCACACCTGCGGGTGGGTATCCCAGGAGCAGCCGTCTTCCACTTCCCAATTCCCCAAAATATAGGCGGTGCCGGAATCCGTGAGGTGGTTGGGGAGCGCGGAGATGAGTTCGGAGAGGAGAGTATCCCCGCCGAAACCACCGTCGCGGTACTCGAAATCGACTTTTTGCCGGACGCTTGCGGGGGTGATAACGAAGGGCGGATTGGACACGATGGTGTCGAAACGCCCTTCCACCGGATCGAAAAGGGAGCCTTGGAGCAGCTCCACTCGCACGGCCGCGAGCGCGATATTGAGGGAGGCGAATTGCAAAGCTCGCGCTGAAATATCGGTGGCGACCACCTCGCAGCCGTGCAGAGCGGCGCTAATGGCATGGATCCCGCAGCCGGTTCCCACATCCAGAACTCGTCCCCCGGTGTAGGTGACGATATTCGCGAGGGTGCGGGTGGCCCCACCCACCGGCATAACGTGGTGGGCTCCGGGTACCCGGCCGGCCAGTTCCCCGAAATCGGAGGCGATTAGCACCTCGGTGCGGGTGATCCGGCGGGTGCCCTTGCGGGTAATGTCGAGCGGAACGGGGACCACTTGGAAGCGGGCCCGGTATCCCGCGTTGCCGATAACGAGCAGCGCGTCGCGCGTGACCCGGTCACCGAAAGTAGCGGGAAAAGCGCCTTCCAGTTCCTCGGCGCTCAACGTGTCTCCGAGAATAAGGAGACGAACCTGGCAGGCTAGGATTTCCGCTTCGGTATGCGGGGCGGTGGCCTGGTGGCGCACTTTTTCGCATGCGAGAAGCGCGGGGATGCGCTGCTCGCGGCGCATGGCGGCGGTGGCTTCCGGGCCGAGCAGGGTGGATATATGTGCGGTGGTATAACCTGTGAGATCTTGACGTAGCGTGGTGGCGAGGCGCTCGGAGGCGCCCGGGACAAAGAGCTCCATGCCATAACAGTAAACTGCCCGGCCGTGTTGAGGAAAGCCCCGGGTGAAGAAGCGGGAGCTGGATGTGGGGCTGGCGCGCTGGTCTTTAGTTTTCGGCGCTATGGCCTTCGGTGCTTTGGACTGCAACGCTTGAGACCGCATTGCTTTGACCCGCAAAGCTTCGTCCTTGAGCTCTTTGGCCTTCAGCACTCCATCGGGCACACTACACATATGCGCCTCCTTTCCGTTCTTGAAGAATCCACCACCGCGGGACAGTTGGTAGCGCTGCGCAAACAAGACGCCCGCCCCGCGCGGGTGGCCGGGTGGCCCGCGTGGGTCAGCCCGCAGGTCAAGGACGCCTGCGCTAGCCACGGCGTCCCGCACCTGTGGGAGCACCAAGTCCGCGCCGCGAACCTCATTCACGCGGGTACCCACACGGTGGTGGCCACCGGGACCGGTTCGGGTAAATCTTTGGCGGCGTGGGTGCCCGCGCTCACCGAGATGCTGAGCCCGCGCAGCTCGGGTAGTTTGGCGCGGGTGAGCGCCCCGCCAACCGTGCTGTATCTTTCCCCGACTAAAGCTTTGGCGGCGGACCAATACACTTCGCTGCGAGCCTTGGCTCGGGATGCGGACTCCCGTATCACGGTGGCTACCGCGGACGGGGATGCTGACCCGGAGGAGAAAACTTTCGCGCGCGACCACGCCGATATTGTGTTGACCAACCCTGATTTCGTGCATCACGCGATGCTGCCCCAGAAAGACCGGTGGCAGCGGATCTGGCGCGGGCTGCGGATGATCGTCGTCGACGAATTTCATTCGTATAAGGGCCTGTTCGGGGCGCATGTGGGCCATGTGGTGCGCCGGATTTTGCGTATCGCGGCGCTGTACGGCGCCCACCCCACCGTTGTTTTCCTGTCGGCAACCGCCGGCGCGCCGCAGGAAACCGCCACCAGATTTATCGGAACAGCTTTCGGGCCCGTCGAAGCGGTCACGGATGATGCCTCGCCGCGCGGCGAACGTACCGTTGCCTTGTGGCAGTGTTCTCCTGTCGACGACGACGCGACCGGCCACGTTCCTCCCGGGGAAGAACCGGGAGCCGCGGAGGATACCGCGCGCCGCTCGGCCATGGTGGAGGCGGCTGATCTGACCGCTCGTTTCGTGGCCGAAGGCGCGCGCGTCCTCACCTTTGTGCGTTCGCGGGCCGGAACCGAACGGGTTGCCGAGCTGACCCAGGCGTTTTTGCGCGAGGATCACAATCCGCTGGCCGAGGCGGTAGCGGCTTATCGCGGCGGGTATCTTCCCGAGGAACGCCGCGATCTGGAGCAGCGGCTGCGCTCGGGGGATCTGCGCGCCGTGGCAACAACGAATGCCCTGGAATTGGGGATTGATATTTCCGGGCTGGACGCGGTTATTCTCACCGGATGGCCGGGCACCACCGCCTCTTTTAACCAGCAGGCGGGACGTGCCGGGCGGGCGGGTAGTTCCGGTTTGGCCGTTTTTATTGGGACCTCGAATCCGCTGGATCAGTATCTTCTGGCCCATCCGGATACGATCCTGAGCGCGGGTGCGGAAGCGAGCGTTTTCGATCCGCTCAATCCGAATGTTCTGACCGGGCAGCTGTGTGCGGCCGCGGCCGAACATCCTCTCACCGCGGCAGATGCCGCAGTTTTCGGGCTCCCTGACACCTCGCTTTTCGACGAGTTGAGCGAGCAGGGGCTCTTGCGCCGCCGCCCCGGCGGGTGGTTCTGGGGATATGCGGGGATTAGCGCCCACGAGCTGGTGAACCTGCACGGTGAAGCAAGCACCGTGTCCATTGTTGATGAGGAAGACGGGACAATCTTGGGGACGGTAGATGCCGCGCGGGCGGATACCACCGTGTACCCGGGGGCTATCTACGTGCATCAGGGTGTTCCTTTCGATGTACTGACGTGTGATGGCGAGGAGGCGCTCGTGCGGCATCGGCTGAAAGATGATCTGCGGACTTTTGCCTCGGAAGAGACAACCGTGAAGATCCTCCGTACGCGCGCCAGTACCGCAACCCGATTCGGGACCTGGGCCTGGGGCGATGTGGAGGTATTCAACCGGGTTATCGGATACCACCTGCGCCGGGCCCGCGATGGCATGTACCTCGGGTTTCACCCCATTACTCCGCGGGAGCGCAGCATGGAGACGTGCGGGACCTGGTGGACGATGTCATCGCAGGATTTGGAGGCGCTCGGCATCCCTGCCGCGGATGTTCCCGGAGCCCTGCATGCCGCCGAGCATGCCGCCATCGGGATGCTTCCCCTCTTCGCGATCTGCGACCGGTGGGATGTGGGAGGGCTGTCTACCGCATACCACCTGGATACCGGGGCGGCTACCGTGATTGTCCACGATGCTGCTGCCGGTGGTTCGGGCTGTGCCGAACGGGGGTATCGGGCCGGCCGGGAGTGGATCCGTGCCACCCGCGATGCCGTGGCCGGCTGCCCGTGCCAGAGCGGGTGCCCGCGCTGTGTCCAGTCCCCGAAGTGCGGTAATAACAATGACCCGCTGTGGAAAGAGGGTGCGGTGCTGGTGCTCAGCGCTTTGAGCTGCGCGCTTGATGAGTTGGAGTCCGCGCCGCCGGAACCGTGACCCCGATCAACGGGCCCGGCCCGCGAGGTCACCCGGACTGTTACCGGCACCGCGCGAGCGCGGGTACGTACCCGAATCGAAAATATTTCTTCAACTTCGCTGCATTCTTCGACGACGGCGCCGCTGCGCTGCGCGCTGCGTTCGCTCTTGGTGCAGGCTTCGGCTAGCGACCAACCCTGGTTGATCACCCGCTCCGCGGTTTGCACGGCGATGACATCAGCCGTGGCACGGGCCTCCATTCGCGCGATCACCACGGTGACCGCGGTGAGCACCGCCCCGGTCAGGACAAGCACCAGGCCAATCACCCCAATCGCAAGCACCGTTCCCGCTCCCCGCTCGCAGGCTTGAAGTGGATCCCGGGGCCGGACGGGGCGCGGCTTCCAGTGCCGAGCACGAGTCGAATCCTGGTGCCGGGTCCGGAGTGAATCCCGGGGCTGGGCGCGGCTTTCCCTCCGGCACAGCAGATAGAGCCGGTGCCATTCGCGCCAGCTATCCCGCCAGGAGATACGCTGCTGCCCTGGTGCAGCCCGCTGCCAGAGCACAGTCCCCTGCCCAAGCGCGGGCGCGCCTCGGCTCCTCGCTGAGGCCCTCATGTTCCGAGCACTCCGGGTTCTAGATCTACCGAGGTACTGGCTTCCATGGTGATACCTAGGGCCCGCAGCGGGCCGGTTGCCTGGGCTCGCACCACCACGTTCACGTGGTCTTCCGCGCGTTGCAGGTGCAGCTTGGCCCGGGGTGGGAGTTCGCGGGCGCGCAAGGCCTCCTCGCTTTCCCCGCGTGCGGCAAGAACCGCAATATCGTGGGACGCGCCGCGTAAGGAGATGTATTGGGCGCCGGCGCTCAGCGCCCCGAGCGCGAGCAGCACGATAATGAGCACGCTGACAATCCCGAGGGCCACTTCCACGGTGACCATGCCCGCTTCCCGGTTCTCCACTCCGTAAGGCCGACGCAAAATACGGGAAAGTTTGCGCGAGCGGATCTCCCGGCGGCGGCAGGCACAGGGAATTGCGATATGCCCGCGGGCCTCAATTACCTCGTGGCATTGTGCGCAGAGGCGCCGGCGTTCCCGGGACCTGCGGGCCGGCTGGGCGAGTGGGCCGGCGAGCAGGGCTCCCTCGCCCGCCGTGCCCCGCGGCAGCGGAGGGACATCCTGGCATTGCTCAGGGGATTGTTTGGGTATCATGACGGATCTTTCTCTTTCTAGGGAGCCGCGAGCACCCCACCGGCACCGGTGGGGCACCCGGGACTGTGGTTTAGGCGATATTGAGTCCGCGCCGGAAAATCCCGGCGATGAGTTCACGCATCCAGTCCTGCTGGGAGAGCCAGTAGAGGATTCCGGCAATAGCGCAGGCACCGAGGGTTCCGACGGCGTATTCGGTGGTGGTCATCCCCGCTTCCGGGTGGCATTGGCCCCCGAGGAAAGTGCCGCCCGGGTGGGCGGGAAGAGCGGATCGAACGGGGCTGAGTGCTGTGGTCATGATGCTTCCTTTCTTATCTGTAACAAACTGTGTTGTGGTTATTGGTGGGTGGTGCCGGACCTCGCTACCCGCCGCCCAGGGTCTGGGTTGCGAGCTGCTCGGAACGTGCTCGGTCCGGCTCGGTCAGTCTCCCGCGCCGCGCACCCTCACGCATCCGGCCCCTCGGTATCTGTGGATAACCATCCCGTTCCGCTTTCCTGGGGATAAAAGTGGATAACGCAGAGTGCGGCGGGATGCGCCAGAACGGCCCGGATTTAGTGGAAAAGACCGGTGGCGGCGCCAGCTACCGTCGGAACAATTCCCACGAGGATAAATGCCGGTAGGAAGCACACCCCTAAAGGCACAACGAGGCTATTGCCGAGCTCGGCCGCCGCCCGGCGTGCTTCTCTGGAACGACGACGCCGGTAGCTGCGGGCAGCTGTGCCAAGCAGGGTTAGCGGGGCTACCCCGTTTTCCCAGGCTGGCTGGAGGGCTTCGCGCAGCAGGTGGGCGCGTGGATGTATTCCCTCCCATGCTTCGGCCCAAGGCGCGCCCAGCAGGAGGAGCTGCGCCGTCGTACCTATATCGAGGTGGGCATGTTCTTCGGCGACGGCGAAAGATACCGCTTCCAGTGCGGCGGGCAGGGAAGCCCCGGAGGAGAGCGCCACCCGGGCGAGGTCGGCGAGGAACGCCGGGTCGGAGGGAGGTAGGCGTCGCTCTGCTCGATGCGCTGCGCCCAGCGGATAAGGGCCCGACTGCCGGCGTGTACTTCGCCCGGTGGCGGGCCTCCATGCCCAGGCGAGCAGAAGAACCAGGAGGCACAGGGCTAGCCCCATTGTTCAGCTTTCCGTACGAGGCGGCGCATCCAGAGGATCCCGGCCACTTCGCAGATGAGCGCGAGGGCGAGGCAGCACCGCCCGATGAGGGTTCCGAATAGGAATGTCACGGGATTACCTCCGAAAAATGAGCCGAGGAGCATGCCGAATAGCGGCATGGCGGCCAGCATTTTCACGGCCGAACGCGGTCCGGCTAGGGCGATGCGGCGCTCGCCGAGCGCATCGCTGGATTCGGAGAGCGCTGCCGCGCAGCTCTCGAGGATGCGGGCGGCCGAGGCGCCGGTGTGGTGGGTCAGGCGGCATACCGCGATGAGTGCGGGGATACCGAGGAGGCCTCGGGCGCGGCGCGGATTGCGGGGGGCCCGCTCCCATAGTTCTCGCAGGAGTACGGGGACTCCCACGTCGTCGATCTGGCCAGCGGGGTCGCCGCGGGGATCGCGCTCGGGTCCGTTCCTAGGATCACTCACGCCGACGACGGCGCCTCCGCCCGCGCGCTCGACTGCCGCGATTTCTCTATGCGGCTGGAAACGGGAGAGGGCGGCGAGCCAGGCGCGGCGGTGATCGGCGCCGGAATCAATGCGGGCCGCTACTTCCACCGCGAGCAGACCGGCGTCGAAACTAGGCGGGGAAGCGCGCGTTTTTCTGCGGAGCACCCCGCGGCCGAGTGGTGTGCTGCCCGGCAAGCGCATTGAGCGGCGTGGCGTACCGTGGGCATGACTCCGTGGCCGGCTTGCATGAGCTCGGCGCCCGGGCGGACCCGCATGTGCTTGACCCCGCGACCGGCCCGCATGGGTTCGGTTCCCCGACCGGCCCGCATACGCGTATACGCTCAGCAGGATTCCGAAAATAACCAGAATTACCATGTTCCCTCCAGCCCTAAACGCGGGCCCAGGGTGGCCCACCCGGGGCCGGCACGGATGGTGCCGTCAGCGCCGATAGTCAAAGCATCCGGAGCCTCAAGATCGCCGTGGTGGCTGCGGAGGGTCGCCACGTGGGTAATGCGCCGGGTTGGCCCGTGGCGCTCAATGGAAATAATGGCGTCGAGGGCCGCGACCGCTTGGGCGGCAACCACCGCTGCGGACATTCCGGCCAACGCACCGAGGGCCACGAGCCGGGCGGGAACATCGCGTGCCGAATTGGCGTGAATAGTGGCCCATCCTCCTTCATGCCCGGTATTAAGTGCGGTGAGGACCTCGCGCACTTCTTCACCGCGGCATTCCCCCACCACAATCCGATCCGGGCGCATCCGCAAAGCGGCCCGCACCAATTGGGTCATGGTGATTTCGCCGTGGCCTTCCACATTGGGGCGCCGGATTTGCAGGTGCAGCACATGCGGGTGCGCGGGGCGTAATTCCGCGGCTTCCTCGATAATGATGAGCCGTTCGGTGGCTGGCACACAGCTGAGCAGGGAGGCCAATAATGTGGTTTTCCCCGAGCCGGTAGCGCCCGCCACCATAACGTTGGCGCGTCGCTCCACCAGGGCTGTCAATACCGGGGTGAGGGCAGCAGGAAACGTGCCGGCAGCCTCGAGTTCGGCGAGCGTGAAGGTGCGGGCCCGTTGGGTACGCAGTGAGATAGCGGCGCCTTCTGCGGCCAGTGGGGCGAGGACCGCGTGCAGGCGCGTTCCATTGGAGAAGGTGCCGTCGGCGATAGGAGCGGCGTCGTCCAAACGTTGGCCGGCGCTGGCAGCTAAACGCACCGCGAGTGCGCGCACCTCCCCCGCGTCGGACAGCAGGGCGCTCAAGGGTTCGTCGCGTTCCAGTCCGGTTCCGCGATCCAGCCATACCCCGGTGCCGCCGTTGATTAAAATATCGGTGACTGTGGGGTCTTCAATCACGCGCCGCAGGTGCGGGCCCCAGCCGCGGGCCACCGCGTTAATATCGCGGGCCGCTCCCAGCACATGTTTGATTTCTATCGCGTGGGGTGCCACCGCGGAGAGCACCTTGGGCACGCTGATGCCGCGGGCTAATTCCCGGCGGGTACGGGCCAGATCACCGCGAGCACCGCCCACACCCCCGTGGTTGCGGATCTCATCCGCGCGGGCACCGGCCAGCTTTCCGCGGGCACCGGCTAACTCCGAGCGGGCCGAAACCACACCTAGTTCGCGTAGTTCGCGCAGGCTACCCATCTTTTCACCCCTTATCCGCCTACCAGTACCGCATCGAGATGTGCGGCGAGCTGCGTGATATCACGCGCCGCAACAGAGCGGCGCTGTTCACCTACCGCAACTCCGTGGGAGAGGTCTTCATCCATTCCGCGCAGACACCGCACCGGAAGCACCTCCTGACCAATATCCAGACCGAAGGCCTGCGCCTCCACTTTGTGGGAGCATCGCGCCGCGATGACCACGGGCGTGTTCTCCCCCAGGTCCCGCAGAATTCTAGGTATGGCTTGGGCATCGCGGTCGGTTACCCCGGTCACGAGGACCACCGCATCGCACCAGGCCCGCCAGCTGGCCGGCCCGGTGCCCGGCAGCAAGGAGCTGCGCGGGAGATCCACATAGGTGGTGTCGTTCGCTTGGGAGAGCGCGTCAATGGCGTGCGGCACCGCCTCGCCGTTCGGTGGCGCTCCGCCGCGAACGTCCGCGCTCAGCAGGCTCAGCTGCCCGCGCGAGGGCAGGGCCGCCCGAAGCCGCTGCGGGATCAGCGTGCCTTCGGCTTGGGCAATATCAGCCCAGCGC
The DNA here is from genome assembly GCF_051265835.1 of Actinotignum inguinis. Lineage (NCBI taxonomy): Bacteria > Bacillati > Actinomycetota > Actinomycetes > Actinomycetales > Actinomycetaceae > Actinotignum > Actinotignum inguinis. The sequence goes on from NZ_JBOZDP010000014.1 coordinate 48,340, forward strand.
ACCCCGCGTTTGTCCCGGAATCCCATGAGGATTTCGAGCCCGGCCGAAAGCGGATCCGCATCCACCACGGCGGTACGCGTGATACTCAGCGAGGCGAGCCAGGCCGTGATCATCGATACCCCGAGTCCGCCGCGCACCCCGGCAAGCCCGATAATGCGCCCGCGCCGAGTTTGCCCGGCCGCCAGCACAAGTTCGAGGAGATCTTCGGCTTGGCGCGGGAGTTCCAGCACCACCGATCCGCGCGGAAAATAGCTGGCCAGCACCGGGTGGAAGCGCGCGCGGACCGTGGGCAGGGCCGTCGGGAGTTCCTCCAATTCGAGCACGGCCGGCGGGGCAGCTACCTCCGGTGAGCCGCGCGCCACCTGTATTCCGGCCAGTTCCGTGACCGCCTCCACCTCCCGCAAAACCTCCTCATGCTCGCAGACGAGGGAGACGAGCTCACGCGGGACCGCGGAGATAAGGGGCGCGAGCGAAGCACCGCCCGAAGCAGCGGCACCGGACGACTTTCCGGCAGCGGCACCGGACGACTTTCCGGCAGCGGCACCGGAGATAGCACCAGCAGCCGAAACACCAGGAGATAAAACACGAGAAGAAGTCATACCCCGAGCTTGCCGTGCCCAGCACACCTCCGCAGCCTGGTTGTGCGCCGCTGTGGATAACCCCCTACACGAACGGTTCTGTGGATACGCACGCCCGGCTCACGTCACACCGCCCGCTTTATGGCACACCGCCGAAATTCTCCACATCCGCGTGATTTCTGGCATATCTTTGAGAAAGAACTATCAAGGGAGGACCCATGTCTACGCCAAATGACCCGTACACTACCGCGTCGCGCCGGCCACTGGATGATGACGATATTCTCGAGCCCATTGCCGAGGACCATCTCGCAGATCAAGAAACCGCCTACCTCCCCACCACTCAACCTCCTGCTCCCGCCCCCGTTTTTTCGAACGACGACGCCGCTCCGTTCCCGCCAGCTCACCCCGCTGCGGAAGCCACCAGCGAGCCCTCCTCTTTGAATGATTCCGCGCCCGTGAGCGCCGCTATGAAGGAACCCGAAGGCGAAACCGCGGGCCAACCCGAAACCGCGAGCCAGCCCGAGGGCGCCACCACCGAAACAGAGCAGGCCGCCTCGGCTCAGCTCACTCCGGAAGAAGCCGAGGCCGCGCAGGCAACCAGCGAAGAGCCCACCGAAGCGACACTTCCTGCTGAAGCCACCCCCGCCGAACCCACCACGCCAGCAGCACTCGCACCGGAGGGATCAACCCCGGAGCCAGCCGCGCCGCGGCGTCGTTCCGTATCTGAATCACTGGCAGCCGGAGCTTTCGATGATGGCTACCAGGCGGAAAGCGCCGCCCCGGACCGCGAATACGCGAACCTCGCGCAGGCAGCCGGGGTGACCGCAACCGTTCCCGCAGCGTCCGCCGGCTCGGAAACCGGTGCCACCGCGAACCCCGCGACCGCCGATCCCTACGCCCCCGCAGGCTCAGCTCCGTACGCCACCGCAAACACGGACCCGTACGCCTCCGGGGAAGCGACCGCAACCGCGCTCTACCCGCCGGCCGGTGAGTTCGGCGAACCCGGCGCAGAACCGGCAGCCTCCACCGCCGCCCACGCCGTGGGCTTCGATGCCCCGGTCTTCCCGGCCGTGCGCGAGGAAAGCTTGGAAGACCAGCGCACCTGGGCGGATATCGCCGAAGTGGAGCCGATTCCAGATGCCCCCAAGGGCCGGGTGTGGACCCATATCTGGGTCGCGGCGGTGACGCTGCTGCTGCTCCCGCTGACCTGGTATCTCATCTCGGACGCGGTGGCGCGCCTGCACCTGGCTCGTCCCATCGCCCTGGAAACCGCCCCGGTTAATGTGGCGGCGCTCATCGAAATGGTCGGCGGCATCGCGCTGCTCGTGGTTATTGCGCTGCTCGCGCAGCTGTCCTCCCTAGGCGCGCTGCTGTGGGGATCAATCTTGGCTGTTGCCGGTCTCGCGGGGCTTGTGCTTCCCGGTTATGCGCTGCGCGGGGTGCACTGGCTTGATTCGCTTATCGGAGGATTCAAGCCGATCACGGATAATATCGTGCACCACTTCGCCTACGACCTTGCGTTCGGTGGGTTTATGCTACTGGGCGCGGTGCTGGTGGCCATCGGAGTCGCGGCGCACTGGGCGCGCTCTCGCGGTTCGCGGCGCGCCCGCGCTTTCACGGTGCGCGAATACCGCCTCTCCGAAGACGAAGCGTAAAAAGCCGGGGCGACGAAAAGTCCGCGCAAAAACCCGCGCGCAGAAAACCCGCGCTTAGAGAACCCAAAGCCTACCCAGCCCGAGCGTAACAAGGTACCGTATGAGCTCACTTCCCGCCGATAATTCCTGCGTATGGATCCCCGGTCCGTGGGAACATCGCCTCGTGACGGCCAACGGTGCGCAATTCCACCTGGCCTATGCCGGGAGCCACTCGACCCGCACGCCACTGGTGCTATTCGTGCACAGCTACCCGGAGTACTGGTACGCCTGGCGCCACCAAATCGAGCCGGTGGCGCAGGCCGGGTACGAAGTTGCGGCCGTGGATCTGCGGGGCGTGGGAGGCAGCGATAAAACGCCGTCGGTGCAATCGGGGCCCGAACTGGCCCAGGACCTTATTTCGCTCACCGAATCCCTGGGGGCGAGCTCCGCGGTGATTGTGGCGGCCGGCTCCAATGCGGCGCTCGGGTGGGCGGCGGCGGCCATGGCCCCCGATATTATTACCGGGCTCGTGACGGTAGCCAGCCCGCATCCGCTCGGGCTACGGCATTTCGGACGCGGTATTCGCCCGCGCGGCCTGCTCGGTTTACTCACCTCGCGGCTGGGGAATCGTTCCCCGCGCGCGCTCGGGGACGCCCGGAATATGCGCCGGCTGCTCCTGGAATGGTCTGCCCCGCACAGCCACGGCGCCGCGGACGAAGCCGAACAGTACGCCGCTGCCATGCGCCTCCCGGAAGCGGCGGCGAGCGCCGTCGAACAACTGCGCTGGACCGCAACATGGAGGCGCCGCCCCTCCGGAAAAGCCTGGCGCGATATCCTCTCCACTCCCGTGGATGTGCCGGTGTGGGCGGTGCGCGGCCTGGCCGATCGCATGATTAATGAGCGGGCCTGGGCTGATGATCGTTCTTTCGCTACCGGCTCCTACCGGCTCATTGCCGTGCCGGGCGCCGGGCATTTCATCCCGGAAGAATCTCCGCGCGAATTCACTAATATCGTGCTGGATTTCCTTTCTCAACTCGAGCGCTCGGCCCGGGTATGAGACATTTTCCGTGAATAATGGCAAAATGTGACATGAGACTACTTCAGGAATATTCTGAGTACATCGGAGGAAGGCTAGAGATGGATACCAGCGTTTTACGAACCGTGCCCCTTTTCAAGGACATGGATGAGGAAAGTCTCGCCGCTCTCGGCGCGATGATGAGCGATACGTCCCTCAAGCGGGGCGAATCGCTTTTCCACGAAGGCGACCAGGGTGATCGCCTTTACATCGTCACCGACGGCAAGGTGAAGCTCAGTCACACGTCCGACGACGGGCGCGAAAATCTGCTCGCCGTTCTCGGACCCGGGGAAATCATCGGCGAACTTTCGCTCTTTGACCTGGGGGCTCGCTCCTCCACCGTCACTGCCATTGCGCCGACGCATCTACTTTCCCTCGCGCATCGCGATATGAAGAATTTCATCGAGGAGCACCCCGCGCTGGCCATGTCGATGCTCCGTGAAATGGCACGTCGCCTGCGCAATACCAATGAGAATCTTGCTGACCTGGTGTTCTCGGACGTTCCCGGCCGCGTGGCGAAGGCGCTGCTCGACCTGGCCAATCGTTTCGGCGAGCGCACCCCCGAAGGCGTGTACGTGGCGCACGACCTCACGCAGGAAGAGCTCGCGCACCTCGTGGGCGCTTCGCGTGAAACGGTCAATAAGTCTCTGGCTGATTTTGTTTCCCGCGGGTGGATTCGGCTCGAAGGTCGCGCCGTGCTGCTCCTGGAGATTGGTCGCTTGCAGCGCCGCGCCCACTAGTCTCCACGTTTCATACTTAGATTTAACGCGAACGCGGGTGGCTGGGCCCTGTCCAGGGTTCCGGCCGCCCGCGTTCGCGTGCCTTCCGGGCCCGTTTCCTTACGGTTTGGTACGACGGCGCAGCTATCGGCCATCGCGAACCTCAACAGTCACACCAGCACCTGGCGAGGGGGCATGTGTTGTCGGAGCTGTACTTCGCATGTACGACATCCGCAGCACACCCCGGAAAAACACCCGGCCCAGTGAAGGACGCCCGGAAACTACGGTTCTTGCAAGCCCAAGATTAGCTTGACGAACTCGCCCATTGATGTTGTTCCCGACTGATCAAACCATTTTTGTAGCCCGCTATGGTCGATGGCATGAAACCTGGCTCTTTTCACGGCTATCTCCGGGTCAAAGTACTTGGCCTGTATATTCCCTTTCTTGTATCTGCCGACGTGTCTTTCCAGTTCTTTTATGCAGTGCTTCGGGGAAGAGTGAGGCGGATTATCAGCGAAATGGAGGCATAGCCAGAATTCGAAACAAGGATTGGAAAACGCGATAATGCGCTTGTGCTTTCCGCGTGTTTGCGCCGCCCAGGCGGCGAGCGCCTCCAGGTCGGCCTCCTTATTCGAATCCCGGTCGGTCACGATGACAACAATGTCCCCTGTCAGAAGCGACTCGTATTTCTCTTCCCTTTTTGCGTCCTCGATAAGGTTTGGCAGCGCGCTTTGATTGCGAACCGAAATCCTGGTAAACGTATATTCGTCTTGGGCTTTCGCGAGAACTTTCTCGATATAGTCGAACTCCGTCTTCCCTTCACACGCGACCAAAACCCGCTTCTTTACGGGGCGGCGGGAGTGTTGACCTACCCGACGCACGGGATGCCTCCCAGCCGGCCATCCAGGTACACCTTGCGCAGAGATTTACCTTTGCGCAGGTCTTTGGGGGCGAACTCCGAGAAGCTCACCAGTTCCGACTCACGCCCCTGTGGATCCTTTTTCTCGGTGAACCATAGTTCGTCGCGTCTCACTAGCCGCTCGTCGAGAAGTTCTGTCTCATGGGTGGTGGCGATGAGTTGGCTCCGGGAATCCTGCGGTCGCTCTTCCAGATAGGCCCGAATAATCGCCTTCGTGAGAGAGGGATGCATGGAGTGTTCCACTTCGTCCACAACATAAACCCGCGACTCATCGCGAGTACTAAGATCGAAGAGCATGGGAAGAAGCTCAAGGAAACGCCGGGTGCCATCAGATTCGTCGGCAATAGAGAATGTCACGCCGCCACCGTGTTGAGCACACAGGCGTTTGCCAACCATACGTCCATCTTCCCAGGTGAAGAGGTAACGGTCGCGATCCGACATGGCAAGGATGCGCTCACCATCCCGCACCTTATCTTCAACCTCAACAAGATCTATTTCAGAGAAGGGAAGGCGCTCGGGTGAAACTTCTTCTAGGTAAAGCTCCTCAATGCCCGTATCTGCGGTTGCAAGCTGCGCAGACATAGCTTCACGGAGCAGCTCATCGGTATCGATATGTTCTAGGAGCGGGACGTACCACGTCTCGGGAGTGATGATCTGCAATGACTGCGCGAACCACGCATACGCGGCTCGAAAAACTTCCGGCGCGCGCTTATCGCCACCCAATTCACCAAGCAAGGCCTTCCCATCGGCGATAACGGTGGAGTGCGCCAGCACAATCTTGTCATTTGCATGAACGTGAATAGCCACCCCTGACTGGGGCGACCGCACGAATTGCGATCTTTCTTCTCCGTTAGTCAAGATGAGATCGAGCTGCTCGGCCACAATCACCGAACCGTCCCACTCAAGGTAATAGCGGAAAGTCTTCATCACCCCGCCTACCGGAGTGGAAAATTCCACCTCAAAGAGGCTTGCAGCCCCAGAAGTATCCGCATATTCATGGGGCGTATGGCGCACCCGTTTTTCCGGGTAGGCAACGAGCGTTTTCAGCGCATCGAAAGCGCGCACGAGGGTTGTTTTACCCGAGCCGTTGGCGCCAAAGATGAGTGCGAGCGGAAGCCAGTTATTTTTACGGTAATGAGTGAGTGTTTCTTTATGCCCGCGTTCATTCGTGGCTTGCATATCCAAAACCACTTCGTCACGGAAGCAACCCCAATTGGCCACTTTGAAGTAGTGGAGCACCACTATCACCCCTTTCCCGGGCGCTTGTTGCAGAAATTCTACCAGAACCCACCTTCTTAACGGGAGGGTATACAGGACCCAGGTTCGCCAACATGGTCCGGTCGAAGGAATGGTCAAGGAAGCCGCGGCTTTCGTAACGGGGAATTCGGGTAATAGACAAAAGTGGGTCTTATATCTGGGGTTTGCCCTGTCATAGCGACGAAAAGTTGACCATTATATCTCTACATGTTATAATAGCCATATTTTTAACAACTACTTGACACCGACCGTCCCCGCCATCGTGAAATTTCCGAAAGGCTCGCTCGTAAGATTCTCGAAAGGAGCAAGAAGTGACAACACTAGATACCACGGTCACCCGTGACGGAAATTGGTGGGTCGCCGAATTTACCCTTAACGGAAAGGAATACGGCACGCAGACGCGCTGCCTTGATCAGATTGAAGAAATGGTTAAGGATGCCGCGGCGCTTATTACGGGAGATCCTCTCGATAGTTTCGCTGTTAACCGTCGAAACCCCTGAATTCACGGAGGATATTAAAAGGGCTAATAGACGGTCCGCAGCCCCGTCCACAGCCCCTTTTGGGGTTAATAGACAAATGGTGGGTCTTATATCCGGGGTTTGCCCCGCCATAGCAACGAAAAGTCGGCCTTATTGAGGT
>NZ_JBOZDP010000015.1:0-46364 GCF_051265835.1 Actinotignum inguinis
GCTCAGGCGCGACTACACGTCAGAACGCGAGAAGCGCCAGCCACCCAGCGCGAGCAGCACCACCGCCAGCGCGCACCCCCATTTGTCTATTAGCCCCTCCGCTTCTTGGCCGGCTTCAGCTTTGCTGGTTTACCATCAATGGAGCTGCTGAATGATGGGGAAGTGGCACTTGTTCATCATTTGCTAGTGGTTTTGCTTGGGAAGTGGCACTTGTCCATCATTGAGCCTGGGTTTGTGCGTCGCGGTGACCTAAAATTTACGTCATGAGGCTTGAAGACTTTACTGCCCCGCAGATGGGTTCGTTGGTGGACATTGCCGGCAGTGATCCCATTTTGGGTAGTTGGGAGCACAAGGCGTTCGTGCCCGCCGTGCTTCCTTCTGAGATGCCTGAGCTGTCTGGGCGGACTGTCGTCCAAGTCGCAAATGCCAGGTCTAGCTTGGCTGCTTTGGACGCTGTTGCCTTACAGCTTCTTAACCCTGCTCTTTTCAGAAGTTCTGTTCTTCGTCGGGAAGCGCAAAGCACCTCTGCTTTGGAAGGCATATATGCTCCTCTGGAGCGAGTCATGACAACTGATGTTGACTCGCCAGAAGACGAGACCATGCGTGAGATCGTCAACTATCTGGATATGTCCTATGCGGCTTTTGAATGGTTGAGTTACGGGAGAGAAATATCTGTTGGGATGCTTACTGCCCTGCAGGGGGAGCTGATGAAAGGCACTCGACTGGCTGGGCAATCCGGACGGCTGCGAGAGCGTCAGGTTGTCATAGGTAAGCGAAGTAGCGCCAAAGCAAATGAGCCAGCGATACTTTCCTCTAGGTTTGTTCCAGCTCCTCCGGGGGACTTGCTGATTTCGGGCGTCGAAAGGCTGGTGGAATGGATAGGGCAGGATCATTCTGAGCGGATAGACCCCGTGGTCGCCGCCGCAATGTCGCATTATCAGTTTGAGACTCTACATCCGTTTATGGATGGCAACGGCAGGCTCGGTAGGCTGCTGATAGTTCTGCACTTGATGTCTCAGGGTGTGCTTTCCGAGCCGACGCTTTCCGTTTCGCCTTGGTTTGAAGCCCGTCGAGCAGAATACTATGACCGGCTGCGTGCGGTAAGTACCGCCGGTAACTGGGATGAGTACATCGAATTTTTCGCCAGAGGAATAGGGCAATCGGCCAGCCAGGCCTTGCGCCAGGTGCAGGAGCTGATGCGTGTTCGAAATGTGCTCAAAGGCAAAGTGCGTGATTCTGGTCTACGTTCAGAAGCGGGTCTGCGTGTGGTCGATTTAGCCATCGCGAAAATCACTTTCACGACTAAGGCGCTAGCGGAAGAACTGGATCTTTCAGTGGCGCGAGCGGGCGAGCTAATTAGGCAGCTAGAGAATCTGGAAATCTTGGCCGCCGTCAACGAGAGCGCTCGGCCGAAAGTGTATTTCGCGCCTGCGATCGTTCGGGTGTTGGTTTGAGCCTGAGCCGACAGTGGCCTTCGGGGCGCTTTGGCGGGCATCTCGGCTGGCTTTTCCGGCTGTGAGGGGTGTGCTTCTCCTGCTGGTTTACCATCACAAGTGCCGATGAATGATGGGGAAGCGCCCCTTGTCCATCATTCGCCGGTTTGCCTGACTCGTGCAGATTAGTGACCCGACTGCCGGCTGCTGAGGGGTGGTGGGTCACTAAGGCTGTGCAAGTCAGGCCGGAGCTTCCTACCGGTGGGGGTTGGCCGCGGGCTAGTGAAACAGGTGGGGACCGGGCGATTGCCCGGTTCCCACCTGCGTCGTCGTGCTAAAAAACGCCGCGCTGGAAAGCGCCGCGGCTCAGGCGCGACTACACGTCAGAACGCGAGAAGCGCCAGCCACCCAGCGCGAGCAGCACCACCGCCAGCGCGCACCACAACCCCAGACCGATGGCCGGGCTGGAAACCGTGAACGAGGTGACATCGGCGCCGGCGTTGAGGCCGGGCGGGCTGAGCGCCGCGGTGAGGAGCATCGGCGGCAGGTAGGGGATCACGAAGGTGCGCACGAACTCCGAGGGAATAAGCGCGAGCACCGGGGACAGCATCATCACCGCGAGAATCAGCACGATGGTGCCGGCCGAACTGCGCAGCAGGTAGCCGATTCCCAGGGCCATCCACGCGGAGGTGACCATGGCGATGATGAAGTTGAGGAAGAGCCACCAGGCGTCGCCGCTGAACCCGATGGTGAGGCCGAAGAGGGTGCCCACCACGGCGCCCAATACCAGGAGCACCAGCGTGGTGACCAGGGCAACCAGGCTGAGCGCGAGGGTGCGGGCGGCCACGTTGCGCCAGCGGCGCGGGTCGGCGCTCACGGTGGAGCGCATGGTGTTCGCGGCGTATTCCGAGCACACCGTGACGGCGCCGAAAGCCACCATGATGATCTGGAAAATGGTGCTCGCGCTGATGAGGACGTAGACGGCGAGCGAATGCTCCGCGCCCATCGCGGTGGCGTAGGTGTTGAGTTCGAGCTCGCTGGAACCCCAGGCGGTTAGCGCGGTGATCGCCAGCGAGAAGAGGGTGCCGATGATGAGCGTCCAGCGCAGCGAAGGCAGCGTGAGGATTTTGCGCAGCTCGGAGCGCACGGAGCGGCCCAGCGTGACGCGGTAGCTCGGCGCGGCGAATTGGCTGATGCGCGGGGGGAGCTGAGCTAGCTGCGGCGCGGCGGCACCGGGAGCGCCGGGAGTGCCGGGGCCAGGAGTGCCGGGCCCGGCGGGAACAAAAGCGGTACTCATTGGTGGCCTCCCGGGAGGTTCGTGGCGGGGCGGCCCGCGCCGTATTCGACGTCGTGGCCGGTCAGGTCCATGAAAATATCTTCCAGCGAGCGGTGGATGGTGGCCAGTTCGTCCAGCTGCACCCCCGCCTCGAAGGCGATTTTGCCGATGTCCGCGCGCGAACCGCCCGGGATCGCGAAACGGGCGATGGGTGCGGGTGCGGCGTGCTCCCCGGGCGCCGCGGCTGCGCTGGCCGTGGGCGCCGCGGATTGCGCGGCGGTTGTGCCGGGTGCGGGTGCCGCAACCTCGCTAGCATCCTGGAAGTCCAGCCCGGCCGCGCGCAGCGCGCCCTCCAGGCCGGCCCGGTTCGGGGAAGCCACCAGCACGGTGGTGTTCGCCGCTGCCTCGGTGAAGCTTTCGATGGGCCCGAAGGCGATCATGCGCCCGCGCCCGATGACCAGTAGGTCGTCGGCGGTTTGCTGCATTTCGCTCATGAGATGCGAGGAGACCAAGATGGTGCGGCCCTGCTGCGCGAGCGTGCGCATAAGCAGACGCACCCAGCGCACCCCGTCCGGATCCAGGCCGTTCACGGGTTCGTCAAAGAGCAGCACTTCCGGGTCGCCCAGCAGCGCCGCGGCAATCCCGAGCCGCTGGCCCATGCCCAGCGAGAAGCCCTTGAGCTTGCGCTTGGCCACGCTCCCGATCCCGGTCAGCTCGATCACTTCGTCCACGCGCCGCGCGGGAATCCCGTGGGTGGCCGCCAGAATCTGCAGGTGGCTGCGCGCGCTGCGCGAGCCGTGGAAGGCCTTGCCGTCCAGCAGCGCACCCACCGTGGTGAGCGGGGAGGCGAGCTGCTCGTAAGGCAGACCGGCAATGAGGGCGCGCCCGGAGGTGGGGCGATCCAGCCCCATAATGCAACGCATCGTGGTGGATTTGCCCGAACCGTTCGGGCCGAGGAACCCGGTGATTTTCCCGGGTTGGAGCTGGAAACTGAGGTTATCGACCGCGGTGGTCGCACCGTAGCGTTTCGTCAGGGCTTCGACTGTTATCACAGGCAGTCCTTTCGTGCTGGATTAGGCAACGTCACAATTCTACAGTCGCCCCGCCCGCTCCCCGGTGGCGCTCATCTCATGGACGCACCGCCGCCCCGTGTCTCGCCGCCCCGTATTCGCGCAGTCCTAGAATGTGCCTATGCCGCAATCCTCACGCACCACCACCCGCATCCGCGCCCTCGACGGCATCCGCGCGCTCGCGATCATCGCGGTGGTGCTCTATCACATGCGCCCGGCGCTGCTCACCGGCGGTTTCGTGGGCGTCACGGTGTTCTTCGTGCTGTCCGGCTTCCTCATCACCCGCAGCGTGCTGCGCGAGCTGAGCCGCGAACGCCGCTTCTCCTACCGGCGCTACCTGCGCCGTCGCCTCCTGCGCCTGTGGCCCCCGGTTCTCGTCACCATCGCGGGGGCTGCGCTCCTCAGCTACCTCATCGCGCCCAGCCTCCTCCCGAAAGTCCAGGCCGACGCCCTACCCGCCGCGCTTTTCGCGAGCAACTGGGTCTATATTTTCCGCGAGGTCCCGTATTTCGCGGCGTCCGGGCTGCCCTCCCCGCTCACCCACCTGTGGTACCTGGGGGTCCTCGCCCAGTTTTACCTGGTCTGGCCGCTTATCCTGCTGGCCCTGCGCCGGGTGCGCTATTCGACGCTCCGGATCGTGGCGGGCCTGGCCCTCGCATCCGCCCTGCTCATGGCCGTGTTGTTCTTCGCGGGCCCGGATTCCACCCGCGCCTACTACGGCCTGGACACCCGCGCCGCCGAGTTCCTCATCGGCGCGCTCGCGGCTCTCGTTTCGCCGTATGTTGCGTCGTTGTGGCCGCGCGCGGATAGTACGACGACGCCGCAGCCTCCCACCCATTCCGCCACCGCCGCTTTCGCGTTGCGGGTGGGCACCGGCGCCGCTCTCCTGGCTTTGCTGGCGCTGGCTGTATGGGCGGATGGCGAATCGGCCCTCACCTACGCGGGTGGTTTAACGACGACGGCGCTCCTGGCCGCCCTCATTGTGCTCACCGTGCACAACCCGCGGCTCGGCCTGAGCCGGGTGCTGGCCAGCGCGCCCTTGGCTTACCTGGGTTCCCGGTCCTTCTCCCTCTATCTGGTTCACTACCCGCTGCTTCTGCTCATGAATCCGGCTACCCGCACCGCGGAGATTTCCGGGGCGGCCAAAGTCGGGCAGCTGCTGGTGGTGGGCCTGGTGGCGGAGCTGTTTTATCGCTGTGTGGAGCAACCGAGCGCGCGCCTGGCGCGGGCCGGCTGGCGCACGGGCCTGCGCAGCTGGTGGACTGGCCTGCGCGCGTGGCGCAGCGATATGCGCGCGTGGCGCACCGGCCCACGTAACTGGCGCACCTGGCGCAGCCTGGTGAGCAAGCACCACCTCAGCAGCACGATCTTCGCGATGCTCAGCGCGGTGTCTCTCCTGCTCGTGGCTCTGCTGGCTTTCGCGCCGATTCCCTGGCAGCGCCTCGCGGATTCCCGCGCGGTGGCGCTGCGCCCCGAGCTCGCCGCGCCCGCGCCTGCTATCTCCGCCCCGGCTACGCCGACTCCCACTCCAACGCCGAGCTCAAGTGCCCTCCAGCCCATCGCCACCCAAGTCCCGGCCAACCTGGATACGTCAGCCTGGGCCAAGGACCCGGCCACCGGCGTTTGCTCCGCAAACGCCGTGATGATCGGCGATTCGGTCACCCTGGGCGCCACCGAAGCCCTCAAGGAAGTCCTCCCCAATTCGGTGGTGGACGGCAAGGTCAGCCGCCAATTCGCTGCCGGCGCGGAGGTCTTTGCCCAGCGCCAAGCTCTGGGGGAGAAACCGCGGGTGCTTATCTACGCCCTCGGCTCAAATGGGCTCATCGGCAGCGAGGCAGATATTCAAAAACTTGTGGACGCCGCCCAGGGCCTGCCCGTCTATTTCGTGACGAACCGCAGCCCGTTGGAGGCCCAAAACCCCAATAACGAGCTGCTCAAGTCCTATGCCGCCTCCCACCCCAACGTTGGCATTATCGACTGGTGGGCAGCCACCGAAGGCCACGAGGAATTCCTGCGCGACGATGGCATCCATCTCACACCCACCGGGCAGCAGCACTTCGCTACCCTTATCCAGCAGGCCCTGTGCGGGGCCTAAGCCAGCCGGAAAGGTAGGCGCGGTGCGCGTTCTTAGTTCTCTTCTCGGGTTGCTCCTGGCCGCCTTCGCGGTGTTCACGGTGCAGCCGGCCTGGTTCGGTCCGGCTGCCCGGCTCGCCACCGTGGTGCCCGGGGCTCAGATCATGTCCAGCCGCGGGGCACTCGCGCTCGGGATGCTCATCGCCGCGCTCGCGGTGGGGCTGCTCGGCGCGGTCCGTAGGTATTTCGGGGGTGGGCGCGTGGCGGTGAGCTGCGCCGTCGTACTACTACTCGTGGCCCTGGCGCATGCCGGAACCTTGAGCGGACGCGGGCTGGAGCGGGAGACCCTCGGCGCGCCCGCGGCCGGCGAGCTTACCGTGGTGCAATACAACACGGAGGGCGGGCGCGTGGACCTGGATCACCTGGCCGATGCGATTGTGCGGGTGGGTGCGGATGCGGTCTCGCTTATTGAAACGTCGAGCGAGGCCGGCGCGGAGATTCAGGAGAAACTGGCCGCGCGCGGGGCGGACTATCAGCTTTTCGACGGCGGGGTGTCGCGGTATAGCGCCGCGTGGCGGTCCTCGGTGCTGCTGGTGTCTGCCGCGCGCGGGGAGTATGAAGCGGTGGATCTGAGTGAGACGTACGGGGAGGATGTGTCGCGTGCGGTGGCGGCGGCGCCGCGCGGCGGGGCGCGCCCGGATGCTCCGATGTTCGTGGCCGGGCATCCCACAGCACCGGTACCTGCGTATATGGACTTGTGGCGCGCGGAGGCGCGGGCGCTGTACCGGGTGTGCGAGGCCGTGCCGGATGCGGTTGTTGCAGGGGATTTTAATTCGACGGCGGACCACCAGGCTGCCCTCAGCCCCGGCTCTACCTGCCGCGATCTGGGGGCCGACGCCGGTATCGGGGCGGTGGGGACCTGGCCTACCACGGTGCCCGCGCTGCTGGCCTCGCCGATTGATCGGGTTATGAGTTCGGGGGCTTACCGCGGGGTGGCCGGGGAGATCATCGACCCGGATAACGCCAGCGACCACCGCGGCATCATCGTGCGGCTCAAGCCTGTCTAGTAACCCTCAGACAGACAGGTAACGTAGGCGGTTCAATCCGCGAGGGCTTGGAGTGCGATGGCACGGTTGTTGCGCACCACGGAGCGCACCTGAATCTCTTCCCATTCCCGCATGCCGCGCTGGAGCGCTTCACGTGCCTCGGGCATGCAGGCCACCCCGAACTCGTCGATAACGAAAAGAAGAACTTCTTCCAAACAGGGCCGGAATCTGCGCCCACCTACCGGGAAGTGGACATCGGCAATCCGGGGAGTGCGCAGCGCATTCTTGAGGCGCCGGCGCGAGCGGCGGGAATGCTTGCCGCCCAGGAGCAAAGCATGTGTCCATTCATCACGGTGGGAATGCACCTGGACATGCGCACAGGGAATATTCGACCGCGGTGAGCGAATATAATCCCACCGCACCAGCGGCTCTTTTCCAACCCTCCCGTGAATCACTGAGAAGGTTGACTCATTGACAGCTAGAAGCCCGGTCTTCGAATTGAGGAAAACCTCGTAATCGAAGCGGACAATGAGGAAACGATCAACGCGAATATCTCCCGACAGGATTTTTGACGGGAAAGCCGCCTTTGCGGTTTCGTGTTTCACTAGCGAGAAACTGGGGTCAATGAGCTCCCCAATTAGCTGTAGATGCGCCGCGAACTTATCGGCGCACTCATTCAAATGTGCGTTCACCACGGTACAACTCCTCGAAGCGATCCAGGATTTCCATTTCGAAGTAGGCGTTAGTTTCTTTTGGCCCGAGCTGGTAGTTATCGGCACGCCAGTCGAATTCTTCCCGGGTCATTCTGACCTCCTGCAAGATTTCTTCTTTGCGCTCGAGAACCTCCTCCAGTGAGTTGTAAACACGGTCTGGTAAGCACAGCCGATCCTCAGCAATATCCATTTGTCTCACTCCTTCAATCGCCTCATGGCGAAGTAGTTATGCGTGCTTCTCCGTCATTCTTGCACGGTATGCAAGTGCGAAAAAGAGCTACCCACAACCTGTGGAAAAACACGGAGTAATTCTGTGGATAACTTGAGCCAGCCATCGAATAGCCTGCGCGATCTTGCCGTTCTCGTTGACTGGTTTTGGCAACCTGACTACTTTGAGTCAAGTCGGGAAACCTTTAGTCGGCCCCGGTAAGACGATAGGCTAAACGCAGGAGCGGGGAGGCATCGTGGTCAATGTAGAAAAGTACGAAAACACCATCTTGTTCTTGGCGGCAACGCAAGAAGACGATGCCGTGCATGGGAGCCAAAAACTGGCCAGCCTCCTCTACTATGCCGATTTTGATCGCTTCGAGTACAAGGAATCGATGGTCTCCATTACCGGGGATACCTACCGGAATCGCAGAATGGGGCCGGCCCCCGAAGCCTACCTCGATATTGCCAAGGGTATGGCGGAACGCGGGTTGCTCGCGATAGCGGAAAAAGACAAGAACACGGAGTCGCGTGCCACGGGTGTATACAAAGGCTTGCGCGAGCCAGATATGTCGGTTTTTGACGAGGGTGATCGGGTCATCTTGGAGCGAGTTCGCCGGACCTACTCACGCTTGAGCCGGGCGCAGCTGGAAGCGCTGTCCCGCCGCGAAGCGCCCTGGGCAGGCGCGAGCCTCGGGGAGAGCATCCCTTACGAGGCGGCTTTCTATCGGGGTACTAACTTTGACAGTTAGCTACCCTTCGTGCTGTATTCCCACTGTGCGTTAAGTGGCCCGGTCACGTTGGAGGCAGGCCTCGAATATGACAGCAACGCTAAGGTGGAAACCACAGATAGGGGGTGACAACAACGATGAGCCAGCTGGCCGATATTCTTGCGCTCGCGCGTAAAACCAATAAGAAGATCACGCAGCCGGTACGCCTCGCCACCCTGCTTTACGAAGGAATTGACGCTGCCCTCATGGAGGTTGATCCGGGCGCGCTCCTGCCATGCCAGCTTGAACGCGAACAAGCCGCTCACGATATTGCTACCTGGCAAGAGCGCAGCATCAAGATCCTCTCGGTCTTGGATCATGACTATCCCCAGTATCTTGCCCAGGTTCGTGATGCGCCCTTGCTCATCTACTACGAAGGCAAGATTGATCCTGTAGACCGGGCTGTTGCTATTGTTGGCTCACGCCAGGCCACACGGGGTGACTGCGAACGTGCCCGGTTGATCGCCCAGATGATGGTTGAGCAAGGTTATAGCGTTACCAGCGGGTTGGCACGCGGCATCGATACCGCGGCGCACGAAGGGGCATTGGAGGCTGGTGGGCGCACCATCGCCGTGATGGGAACCGGTATCGATATCACCTATCCGCCCGAAAACATCCAGCTACGTTCGCGAATTATTGAGAGCGGGGGTCTGGTCCTCACCCAGTTCGAGCCGGGTGTCGCGCCAACCAAGGCGTCTTTCCCGATGCGCAACGCCACCATGTCCGGATATTCCCAGGCAACCATTGTGGTGGCTGCCGGTGAATATTCAGGGACCCGTAACCACGTACGCTCTGCATTAGCGCACGGGCGCAGCGTTATCTCCTTGCGCCCGTGGCTCGCGAAACGCAGTGGGCGCGCAAGCTCGTGGGTAATCCTGGCGTGTATATCGCTTCCACTATGAAGGAGATTCTCCAGGCCCTGGCGCACATTGCCCGCGCCTATAACCTCTTTGCGCTCACGTGATCCTAGATCACTCTGCGAGAGCTTGGAGTGCGATGGCGCGGTTGTTGCGTACCACGGAACATCTCCTCCAGCGCCTCTACCACACCACCCCAATCCCACTCCTTGAAAACTTCAGTCCCCTAGAATGGAAGACGTGGATTTGGATACGCTCTCGGAATGGTCTCCGGTTGTTTTTGACCTCTTAGATATTTTCGGGGTGTTCGTGGCGGCCATCCTCGGCGGCATGGTGGCCCGCGAAAAGTCCTTCGACATCGTCGGTTTCGTTATCGTGGCGATTATCAGCGCCCTGGGCGGCGGCATGCTGCGCGATGTCCTCATCCAGCAGGCGCCGCTTCTCAAGGAACCGCCGGTGGCGCTCACCAATCCGTACTACCTCAGCTGTGCCCTGCTCGGGGCGCTGGTGGCTTACCTGCTGCGCCTGCGCGGCAAATGGGTGCGGCGTTTCATGACGGTCATGGACGCCGCCGTGATGGGCGCCTGGACCGCCACCGGCGTGATCAAAACTCTCAACGCGGGGCTGGGTGTGATGCCGGCTGTCATGATGGGCATGATTACTGCGGTGGGCGGCGGGCTTATCCGCGACATCACGGTGGGCCGCACCCCGGTGATTTTCGGCGGCAATACTCTCTACGCCACGGCTTCGCTTATCGCGGCGTTCCCGGCGGTGGTGCTGTGGTACAACCACGCGCCGATGCTGGCGATGGCGGTTTCTACGCTGCTCGCTTCCCTGCTGGTGATTCTGGCTCGCGTTTTCGAGTGGTCCCTGCCCGTGAACCGCGACTATTCCGTCAATGACACGCTCCAGCACGTGAGTTCTTCGCTCAGTCGCCGCATGCATCGCTTGCGTGATGAGGAGCATCGCCGCCAGGCGCGCGCCGAACGCCAGGAACGTGCGGTACGACGCCGCAACCAATCCCGCCAGTCGCTTCGCGCGCGAGCGCTCAGCAAGAAGAGCCAAGCGAATTCTTCCGGCTCGAGCGGCTCCGGCGATTCCGGGCCGAGCGGTTCCGGGAAACCTTCCAGTGGCGGGTAATCCTCGGGCAGTTAATCAGCCACCCCTTGTGCAACACCCCGTTCGCAAAGGGTATACGTCGTGGTTTTCACGCCCTGCCCGTCCGAATGTTACGGGTCACACTGTGAATCACACTCTTAGACATTTAAAAGTGTTCCCCCGATTTTCGATGTCTGGCGGCGGTTTTGGCTGCTAACTATAATTCAGACTGCCAAAATCGCCTTGAGACTATTAAAATTCACACGCAGACTGCGAAAAATAGCATCAGACTATCAATTAAGGCTGTGAAACTGTGAGTCTAACTATGAGTCTGGCGTCCAGACTTTCAGTCTGCGCGCATTGCGCAGCCGCACCATTTGCGCCCCGTTCGCTGCCCATTGACCCACCGCCCGCGCGGTAACTACAGTTACCAATGTGACCCAAGAAGCAAGCGAAGAAGCTTTTGCCGCCGCGGATTTTTACGAAAAAGCCGACGGTGGTCGCGGCCCCAATACGGTTGGCGCGCCGCTCGGCCAGGCACTCACGCGTGTCTTGCTCGCGAATATCGAGCTCAACGCCGCGAACCGCAAGCTCGATACCGCGGTAGAAGAAGCGCGCGCATCCGGCGAAAGCTGGTCCGCCATCGGCCGCGTGCTCGGCATGACTCGCCAGGGCGCCAATAAACGTTTTTCTTAGCCGAAGCGCAGCGGGAAGTGTCCTCTCGCGGCCAGCGTGATTGACCCACCGCCCACGCCGTCGCTACATTTACTTATGTAACCGGGACTACAACCCACGCCGAAGGAGGCCATCGTTCCGATGTCGCTGTGATCCCCACTCAGCCCCGCTGAGACGCCGCACCCCGCACCCGCGTCCAAGGAGATCACCATGCCTGCCCTCATTCTTGATAATATTTCATTTTCTTACACCGCCCGCCCGCTCCTCGACCGCATTACCCTGCGCCTCGCCACCGCCGACCGCGCCGTCCTCATCGGCCCGAACGGCTGCGGCAAAACCACCCTGCTGCGCATCGCCGCAGGTCACCTCAGCCCCGAACGCGGCACCGTCACCCGCACCGACGCCAGCACCATCCCGTGGAACCCCGTGCCGAACGACGACGCCGCCGCGACCGTCGCTCACTTCCTCGACAGCACCTTCGCGCCCGCGCGGGAACTACTCGCCCGTTTCGAAACGCTCAGCGCACGCCTGGGGGAGGGCGGCCCGGTCGCAGCCGAATACGACCGGCTATTATCCGAGATCACCCGCCTGGACCTGTGGTCGCTCGAGGACAGGGTCGACGACGCTTTGGCTGGTCTGGGCCTGGAAATGTTGACCGGGAGCGGGCGCTCGCGGGAGTTGGCCACGCTCTCCCCGGGTCAGCGCGCGCGGCTGAACTTGGCTGTCACTCTGGTGGCCCGCCCGCAGGTTCTTATTTTGGACGAGCCCACCAACCATCTGGATGTGGAGGCGAGTGCATACCTCAGCCATATGCTGCGTTCCTGGCCGGGCCCGGTGCTCATGTCCAGCCATGATCGGGCTTTTATTGAGGATGTTGCCACGCTCATTGTGGATATGGATGTGAGTGTATGGGCGCAGCTGGCGCGTGCTGAAGCTGGCGGCGAGGTGCGCGGGGTGTGGGAGTGCCGCGGTACTTACACGGATTATCTTGAAGCCAAGCGCGATGCGGAGCAGCGCTACCGGGCGCTCTACCTGGCCCAACAAGAAGAAAAGACGCAGCTGCGCGCGCATCGCCAGACGGCTGGTGGCATTGCCCGGGGCGGGGTGCGCTTGGCCAATGCGGAGGGCAAGGCGAAGAAATTCTTCGCGGACCGTGCCCAGAGCACGGCCACCCGCCGCACCCGCCACGACGACCGTAAACTCGAAGCCCTCGCCACCCGGGAAGTACGCAAACCCCGCGGATACACTTTTGCGTTCCCGGATTACGCTGGTGCGCCTGCCCGCCAATCCGCCGGCCTCGCGGTATCTGCTCGCGCGGCAGCGATTCCCGGCCGCCTCGCCCCGGTTACCTTCGACCTTTCCCACGGCGAGCACCTCGTGGTCACCGGCGCCAACGGCAGCGGCAAATCCACGCTCCTCACCTGGATCGCCACCGGCACCCCGCCGCCTGCTACGTCATCCGTCGCGGTATCGCCCGACTCTCTGCGCCTCACTGCGTCTGCTACCGTCGCGCAGCCTGCCGTGGCACCCTCCGCGCAGCCTTCCGGCACTCTCTCCTGCGCGGGCCCGCTAGCGTTCGTCCCGCAACGCCTCCCGCGCTGCGGAGATCCCGGTTTTAACCCGGAGGTCTGGAACTCTAGCATTGGCGATCTGGGTACCGGCATCCTGCACCCATCCATGTGGGCAACCCCGATCCCCGAGCTTTCGGCCGGTAACCAGCGCCGCGCCCAGCTCGCTCTCGCGCTCGCGGCCCAGCCTGCTGTCCTCGTCATCGACGAACCCACCAACTACCTTGACCTGGCCGCCATGCACGCTCTCGAGGAATCCCTGGCCCGCTGGCCAGGCACGATCATCCTCGCCACGCACGACCGCTGGCTCATCACCCACTGGCCCGGCCCACGCCTCCACCTACCGAACTCGCGTCTTACCGTTCCGGAATCGAAGGGGCTTCACCTCCCCACCCGCACCCGGTAGTCTCAATCTTGCACACCATAAATCCAACCGCGCGAAAGAGGTGGCCCCAATGGAGTTTCCAGATTCGATGCTTAATCAGGCTGATACGCATACCAACGGCCAGGCACCTCCAAGTACTCCACGTGAGTTATACGTACCGAATGAACTCACCGAGCAAGTAATTGAACACGCGGAGAAGATCATGGCCGGCGAACTTCCGGAAGACGGCGCCGTTTTCGATAATCTCCGCGACGCCCTCACCTTCCTCGACACTCTCGTCTAAACGGTACTCTCTCAAACGAGTACTGCCATTACGCAGCTGGCCACCTGTACCGCTCCCTCATTCGCCCAGATTTCTCGCAGGCGCTTCGGGAATTGTTGGTCGCTGCGCGGGGAAGAGACTACCTATCATTATTGGGCTGTTGGCAAGGCGACGGGGGGGGGGGGGGGGGGGGCTGCGCCACCCCCCCCGCGTCGTCGTAAAAAATGTGCTGCGGATAATGTATACGATGCCACATTTTTGCAATAAGCTGGGGTAGGAGACTCTGTCGGTTTTCAAGGGCTGTGAGGGGGTAGGTATGATCACCGTTTTTGATGTTGCGCGGTTTTTTATTCGGAAATCTCCTACGCGAAGCATTCCCGCTATTACCTTGCAGAAGTTGTGCTTCTATGCTTACGGGTGGTATGCCTACGAAACTGCCCGGCCCCTTTTCCGCGAACGTTTTTATGCGATGAAGCACGGGCCTGTCATATCCGACCTATATTCGGCTCATGCTAAAACCATTGACGTGACGGAAGAGCCGCTTGCACGTGCCCAGGAGCGTCACGGTTTTTCACCTGCTGAGTTTTCTCTTTATGAAAAAGAGATTCTTGAGGCCGTGTGGGATTACTACAGCCCGCACGATAGGTGGGAGCTTCGGGATATGACTCATGAAGAACAGCCCTGGATTACTGCCTGGAATAACCGGGTAGAGGGAAGCGAGCGGGCCGATCTCCCTAGCTCCGATATTATCGATCACTTCATAGCTAAAAAAGTCCCGGAAGGGTTGGAATTGCCTGAGCGAGCGGTGACGGTTTTTGAAGAGGAACCTGTTGCCGATTTCGATCACGGGTCCTTCGTTGAGGATATTTTGGCGCTGTGTCGGGCATGAGCCTGTTATCGAAGCATGGCCTGGAGCTTACCCAAATTAGCGCAGGCCATGATCTTTCGTCTTTTTCCACGCTTGGCGATGGCGACTATCACGGAACCTGGCTGCGCCGTCATGCCCTGCGCGCGGATAGCGAAGATCTTTGCCGAGTGTGGGTGGTACTTCCGAAAAACAGCAACGTTCCTCTCGGGTATTTTTGTCTTTCCTCGTACTCGGTATTGTGCGATGATGTCCGGCGCAGAGACAAGTATTTCGATCCGAAAAATGGCGGTACCGCTGGCTCCTATAAAATGCATCCGGCTGTTTTGCTTGGAAAATTTGCTCTCGATGCTTCTTGTGCCGGGAAGCCACCATTTGGTGTTCTCATGATGTACGGCGTTTTTTCTTGTTTCCTGGATAGCATCAGGTTTTCTAGCGCCAGGTATCTTGTCTTGCATACTGGCGATGACGCTTTAGTTCAGTACTATCGCAAAAAGTATGGTTTTAAACCAGCGGTACGCCAGGAAAACGACCTGATAACAATGTACGTGACTGGTCAAGAGATTCGCGATGCACTCGAAAAAATTGCGGCGGGTCTTGGCGTCTAACCTGACTGAGCTCATCACCCACTGGCTCGGCCCGCTCCATTATTCCCTCATGCGCCCTAATTCGGCATCGGCTTCTCAATCACCCGCCCGTTTGCCGCGGTCAAGTCCCACACCACGGTGCAGGCCGGAGTTTCCTCCCGCGTTGATCCATCCGACTGGCGCACCGCAATCGTGGCGCCCGGCTTCTTTACCGTGAAGTCGAAAGACTCAATCACATCGGTGTTCCGGTTGTATGCCACCCACCCCCGCGTGATGATCCACCCGTCACCCTCCGAGCATCCCTCGAGGAGGCGACTATCGGCGGCCGGCACCGCGGTTCCCTCGCGCACGCTCCCGTGGGAGACGCCCCTCTCGTCCGCCGGCCCAAAATTGGCATGCTCAATCAGGAAACGCATATCGCTTTTCAGAACGGGGCCGCCCTCAGCATCGTCCGGCACCCGCGTGCGCACGGTATAGTCACTCGCCTCGTCGCCCGAGTAGGTCACTGCAATGCGCCGTTCGCCCACGTAATTGAGGTCCTCCGGGCCGCCCTTGGTATTGTCCCAGTGGATAATTCCCATCTCCGCTTCTGCGAGTTCGTCCACGAACCTCAGCGCCTCGCGGGCAATCGCCTCGCTGGTGTCACCGCTGCCTGCATTCTGTTCCGCCGCCGAGGCGCTTGGGCTTGCAGCGTTTGCCCCGCCACCCGCATCTTCCTTCAAGGCCGACGACGCCGCGCCGGTCTCGCTCCGCGATCCCGCCGCGGGGGCCTGGCTGCTACTCGTGCACGCCCCCAGCAAGCACACCGCACATATCCCCGCCACACCGCGGGCCACATTGTTCCATGCCATGCTTCATCCTACCGCCGCAACGAGCGGCCCAGATTCCAGGCAGGCAGGTCAGGCCGGCGCTTCGCTCGCCTCAGCCCCGGCATGTACACCGCCTTGAACATGTTCCTCAAGCAGACCATTCACTGTCAGGGATTTCCTTTCCGCACTGCTCTCCCGGCCGAGCCATCCGCGCACAAAACAGCAACGCACGCCTGTATCTCCGCGCACATCATTCTTTTCGACGACGCCGCACCTCCGCGCGCTGCGCACTTGGCCCGCACTATCTCTCAGCGACGGGCCCGTTATCGGGTAGTAGCCACGCGCCTATTTCGCGGATTAAATACGGGTGGGCATCACAACGCCGACTGCTCTGGAAAAACGTGCTGTATTCGCGGATTTGGATGTGACTCTGGGGAGAAACTAACCGAGAACTGCTATGCTTCTATACTCCACCGAATTGTGAACAAATGTTCATGCTCTATAGTCCCCGATAGGGCTGATTCGATCATGGTTAGGTAGTCTTCGCCTTGAGTTTGAAGTTTGTTGCGTGCTGCACGGTAAGCATCTTCTTCCGCTTCTGCTTTAGCTTTCCATTTTCGGGCTTCTTTTACGTACTTTAGTCGCCCGGTCATTTCTTGTTCCTTTTCAGCTGCTTTGCGTGCTTTCTTTTCCTTCGCTTGAAAATCTCGCACGCGTGCCATGTATTCAGCACGCAAGTCCTTCAATCGGGAATCCTGTAATGATTCCTGTTCAAAATAGAAGGTAGCTGTGCGGTTCTCGAAATCGGAGTGGAGTGCTTCTTCTTGGTGTGCAAGCCTCTTTTTAATTAACTCGATATGTGCAGAATCGGTGCTGGCCAAAGTATTTAACGGCTTAATCTTTGAGACCGCTAAATCTAGCAATGATCGTACGTCTTCTTCATCTAGTTCTTTTCCCTCATCTGTGAGGCCAGCGGCCAGTAGATACTGTTCCTGATTTGGATTGATACCGGTGTCGAGGGCAAACGTTGCTTCATTCACTACAAGAAGGCCGTTTTTACCGGCCAGGTCTTTCATCGTCGCAGAAACACGTGCGGAATCAGAAAGCGAAAAGAAGAGCTCAGCCAGCGGTGTCTCAGCAGCTTTTGCTGCTCCTATTACCCATTGGCCTAAAGGTGAGTTGTAGCGGTATTGGTAAGCGCCCGAATGTGGTTTGTCTTTGAAATAATACTTACCAGTTTTTACGTTGGCGGTTGGCGGAGTGGTAAGAATAAAGCGCCGACCACTGGTGGCTTGATCAAACTCGGCGTAATCTGCCAACTGGTAACGCGTTACGGCAAGTAGTAGTCGTTCAAAAGCATTGAGCACGGTACCAGTTTGCGCGTCATAGGATTTAAGTTTGTCCTGTACATGCGGATCTAGATTATCGAAAACCCTTGCGCGGGCCTTTTCCATTTCCTGATTAATTTGGTGGGAATACTGTGCTTCTAGTTCATCAAAAGCTCGACTGATTTCTTCTGCGGTCTTGAACTTGTCGAGAATCCGTCCAATTGATTTCTCTACATCCAACCCGTCTTCGATGGATCCAAGTATCTCGTCCGAAGCACCGAAAACGGATGTGAAGAGTTGGAATTTCTCCGTTAGTAACTGCAGGATACGTTTCTCAGCGAGATTCTCTTTGTTGGAAAAATTGACAACGACGACGTTAAATTTCTGTCCGAATCGGTGGACTCGACCGATCCGCTGTTCAACCCGCTGCGGATTCCACGGTAAATCATAATTTACGAGCATCGAGCAAAACTGCAGATTAATACCTTCAGCTGCCGCTTCCGTAGCGATCATTAGTGTGCCGCGGTCGCGGAATTCATCAACCAGAGCTTTACGCCGATCTGCGGCGGGGACTCCAGTTATCAAATCCGAACCTTCGTTTTGTTCGAGCCATTGCTGATAAATATCGTTAGCGTCGCGTGATGTATTCTGCCCATTGAAGAGGATGAGACCGTCCCCGCGACCCGCTTCGCGAAGCATTCGCGCGAGGTACTCCTGAGTTTTCGTGGAATCGGTGAAAATAATAGCCTTCTGCGGAGCGCCGATCTCGGCAAGTTTTGCAAATCCTTGGTCTAACGCGCCGAGCAAGGCTATGGCTTTTTGATTGACAGTGATGCTTCGTGCTAATGATGCATATTCTCGAAGCTCTTCAACTTCGGCGAGGGCTGCCTCCCGTGCTGATGAACTTTCTAAGCCATGCGTACCCACTGCGAGAGTGAAAGCTTCTGCTTCCTCATCTGTTATGTCGGGATCAATCGCTTTCTGTTCAATTTTTCCTGATAAGATTTCGTCCTCTAAACGCGAGGCGATGTTCTCAAGCGTCGAAGCCACTGCGTAGGTAGACGAACCAAGGCGTTTGCGGATAATCAGAGCGGAAAGCTGACGCTGTGATCCTTCGAAAGCCCACAAGTGTTCACGACTGAGGTAATCATTAACGAGACTATATAGCTTCTGTTCGTCTGCGGAAGGTGAAAATTCTAACGTTAACGGTATGCGCTCTGTGAAACGGATGTACTTATTTGCATCCTTCCGTAGTGTTCGCCTGGCAATTAATCGTATACGTTCCGCGAGATCATCATTTCCGTACTCATCGCTTCCGTCTATGTAGCGGGCGCGGAAAGCGTCCAAGGAGCCAAAAAACTTCGGATCGCAGACCGAGACTAATCCGAACAGCTCCTCTAACCTGTTCTGTAATGGTGTCGCGGTTAACAACAGCGCCTTCCGGGCTTGCTCCATGAGTGTCGCAATAGCATTTGCTGTCTTTGTTTTACCTGTCCAAAATGAGCGGAGTCGATGAGCTTCATCTGCCACTACTAAGTCCCATTCGCGGGATAGCTTCAATTCGTGACGCATTGCGAATTCATAGGAACAGATAAGAATTTGCTCGGTAGAGTTTGGCCCTAATAGCTTATTTACATTCGAGCGGTCTACAAGAGCTGCGGAAAGGGCAAATTTTTCACCTAGCTCTTGTTTCCATTGCTGACGCAGAGACGACGGTGCAATGATCAGGATTCTGCGCTTACGTTCTGCCCAATATTGGCAGATTACGATTCCGGCCTCAATTGTTTTTCCGAGTCCAACTTCGTCAGCCAAAATCACGCCGGAGAGAGTGGTGTTCTTCAGTGCGAATAACGCGGCATCAATCTGGTGCGGTTTCGGCTCTACTTGTGCGTCAAATAAGAGGCCGGCCAGTTTTCCCACGTGGTCGGAGGCAAAAGAACGTGCCAATTCATGCGCGTAAAATTTCGCGTGGTATGCACTCATGCCTTCGTGGATGCCTGTCAAAGTAATATCTTCCTCGCTAGTAATCACTGGTAGTCATAGGCCACTGCAGAGCTATACAAGCTTTGGGCAGTTTCTGCCTCGAGAATTGCTTCTTGAACGAATGTTTTCGTTATATCGAGAACTCGGAGTCTGCCGTCATTGAGTACTGCTACCGCTTCGACACGGCGGTAAGCACCAGCATGGTTCCGTACGTATTTAACAAACCCCCGAAGCTTAGGCAAAGCATCTGCAAGATGGTAACCATGCGGATCTACAATGTCGACGGCGACACCCCCGTGGCCGTCATCTGCGAAGAAGATGAAATCGGGCCGCAAAGCCTTCCAACCGTCATCTTCATACGGAATGCACAACGAATCTTGTCCGCCTCGGCTGGGGTTACGATACCAACCTTTGAAGCCACTGCGCGATTTTTCAGTACATAGAACATGTCTCTCCCACTCGTTGAGCTTGAATGGGTACTCACCGTTTTCGTCAGCTAAAAGGTGCATATTGTCGGTGGGCAAGTTCTCTTCGGACCCGTTTTTGAGAAGAACTCTCGTGTCGACTTGAGCTTCCCGGGGTAGCAGTAGTTCTGTGAGCTGCGGAGTGGATGCTTGCGCCTCAAGGTGATCATAAATGGCTTGGTCCGCATCCCTTAAGTTCTTGCGCGCGACACGTGTGGAGTCTAGAAGCTCGCTGGCGATCTTGTTTGCTTCTGCCTCGATGTCCTTAACGATTTCGGGAACAGCTCCAAGAGCCGCAACTCGAACGTGGGCATCAAGCAGCTTATCGTCATCTTCATCGAATGGTACAAGGTGGTCAACGTACGCTGCGCACAATTGCTTGGATAAAGAACGTCCCGCGGATCGGTAGGAATCATTAATTGCTCGGGTGTCGGCCGCCACTGAAAACGCCCTCGAAGATTTCACCTCCGCGGAACCGACTTTGGTGCGGATCTCCTCACCGTTCATTGTTAGTACGTCTTGGCGCGCAGCATCCACCTGTTTTGCATATTGAACAGCACGCCCATCTAGCGCTGCACACAGCTTTGCGTAGGTTTTGGCGACGCAGCCCTCCACCACGCCATCTTTTGCTAATGCTGCGGCTATGGCGGTACAGCGTGGAATTGGTTTAGCTGTGACCTTGGGGATTGTCAGCGATGGGAGTTTCGCGAACGCTTCGAAAACTGCGGGGTCGATATTTGCGTTCGGGTGCAGTAGAACAGGATCGAAGAGCACTCGTTTCCCAGCCCCAACGCCACTTTGAGCGTCACCACCGCTCACCAAGGCTTTCACTACAGCTTCGGCGGTCTTTCGCTCAAAGAAGGGTAGTAGGCAATCGACTGAGTTCAGCAGTTCATTACCGGGAATACGCCGCGCCAGTGGCGTGCGGATCATGCGTCCGAGTAACTGAGTAATATGCGTATGGTCAACTGCGGGCCGGAAACTCACGAGAACTTCAGCGCGCGGACAGTCCCAGCCGGTAGAAATAGCGGTTTTAGCCAAAAGAATACGGATGTTCTTCTGTTCTTGGACGCGCTGAGGTTCCACATAGGGAATAACGAATTGCCCCAGGGGAATATCGGAATGCTCACCAAAGACGTGAGCAAAAGCTGTGGTCGGAAGTTCCGGCCATGCTTCGTAGATAGTGTCCCAAATACGAGTGAATACATCGCGGCCAGACTTGTCGGGGACCTGAACTACCATTAATGGAAGAACAGGTTCTCCGTCATGTTGTTCGCGAGCATATTCGGCCCATTCGTACGTTGATCTACGTAGTTTTTCCACTCCGCGACGCAATAAAACCGTGTCGAAAGTTCCGCTTTCGGAAGGAATTTCAAGAACAATATCGTCCTTCAACAAACCTGATTCTTGGACCAGCTGTGGGTCTACTGTTACGGGCGGTAGCGCAACCCGGCCGCCAGCAGTGCCGATAGCTTTCATAGCAAGATCAAAACGTTCCACGGTAGCGGAAATTCCGAGAACGATTGGAATGGGTTTGTTTTGCCGTTCGCCATTAATGAGTCTTTGCACAATGGAGCTGCGATCTTTCGCAGGCTTTCCCATTCCACGGTGTGCTTCGTCGAGAAACATATACAGTGTGATATCCGGATCGGATAGCGTATTTGACAGCACATCATAAAATGTTTGCTGGTACTCATCAGGAGGCGGTAAAAGCGATGTAAGCGAGTTATCTGCTTCCCAATCGACTCCTCGAACAAGCCTCGAATTCTTTGCAAGTTTATGCGTGTTCAAGAAATAGACGTTTCCGGGGCGTAGCTTTGTCTCGGCGAAATTTGTCTCAACGATCGTCATCCGTGCGCCAAGTTCTGGAGAGGCCGAGTGGATGCGTGCGCGGGACTGCTCGTTCAATGATGGGTCATCTGAGAACCACAACACTACCGCGCCGGGGTCCCGCAAGAAATCCAAGTCTTCGTTGCCGAAAAACAGCGCTTCAATGACGGCAGCTGCCATTACCGTCTTCCCGGAACCGGTAGCTGCTGACAGCGAAAACTGGGAAGTTAATTGGCTCTTTCGGTAAAGGTCATGTGCGGTCTCAAGCTGAGCCAAGACCTGGCGTACTGCAGCAAGTTGGTAGTCCTTTAGGGCGTAGCGCATTTTAGTCCCTTCCCGCGGCAATCTCGAAGTTCTGCAAATACGATTCGTACAGTCTTACGGGTTGTACATCAGGAGGTAACTCTCCAGCGACAAATTGGAACGCTGCATCATCATTAGTGATTACAAAAACTGTCGTAATGTTGGGCCGGTCAGCAGTTGCGAGAAGGAAGATGTCTGCCTGATCCACGTCAGCTAGCACTCCATAAGTATCACTCAAGGCCCAGCCGTCCTCGCAAACGTCATCAAGAATCGGGCCGCGAGCGCCGGCTCTAAGCCATAATATTGGTGCGACTCTCTCGAATGCTCTGTTATGTCGAACTGAGAGCGGAGCCTCATACGTTAGCGTAAAAAATGCGGCGTTTTCCTTGAAACCGTCACTCATTGGGAACCCATCGGTGAATTTGTAGTCACCGTTAATCAGCTCGCCGTTGGGCGTCTTTCCTGTGATAGCTGCCTGAATGCGCGGCTTAGTAATGTAATCACAGATACCCCACTGCTCCCATTCTGGATCACCCGGACGGAATCCATCTTTACGCAGCTTTGCCTGCTCATCAGCAGAAACTTCGTTGTTGGTTACACTAATGCATTGCCGAGAGCCTCCGTCCTGCTTGTTCAACCGCATAACCGCATGAGCAGTTGTGCCCGATCCTGCAAAAAAATCGAGAACTGTGGCGTGGGGCTTATCCTTGACAACTATCCGAAGGGCATCTTCTACTGCGTACAGGGACTTAGGGAATGGGAAGCGCCTCTCAGGCAATAGTTTCAGGATCAGTCGTGACCCATATTCACCCGCGTTATGAGCCTGGCGGTTCCAGACGGTTTTGGGTAGAGTTCCATGCTTAATGTCGCCACTGTATTCAACTTCGACTACACCATTGGAATCACGTCCGGTAACCACGATTTCGCCTCGATCAATGCGTTCGCGCTGGGCGCGTCCAAGATACAGCAGAGTCCACCGGTCGCGCTTGGCATCGTATGCGCCAACTTTCGCAAATCCACCTTCGACTAATTCGCGCAGGCTTTGTGGACTCATACGCCAGACTCGATCATCGTCGTTGGTTCTGCCAATAGGCAGAACTGTGATTAAACCGGGTATGTTCGGGGCATCTGCTCGTGCAGCTGATGGAGGAAGTGGCTCTCCTACTTTAGCTATTCTTCGAGAGATGGGATCAACATATACTGGATAAAAACATCCGGGGGAATGAGATCTGGCAGAGTTCGTGCCCCCCCCGGAGTAGCCACTCCCAACGTACCTTGCGTTGGGAGAGGCTACTCCGGGAAGCAGCCACTCTATTTTTTTCTTCTTCTGCGTTCCGTGTGAGGAGGGGATCTTCTAATAACGCTGGTCTGCTCTCGCCAAGAAAAACAAAAAAGGCATACTCATCTACCCTAGCTAATTCTGTATCTCTGGCAACACCGTTCGGGTTGATAACAATACTGACCATCTGGATATGCGCTTCGGGGAATGACTGTTCAAGAAGAAGTCCGAGGCGTAAATACTCTTTCTCGTCAATGGTGCAGATAAGAACAGAGTCCGCAGGATTCAACAGTTCGCGGGCGACCAACAGACGCCGCTCCATCATCGCGAGCCATTTGGAATGACGGTAGGCATCATCTGACACCACGTAGTCGTTGTTGTACTTCCAGTCTTTCGCCCCTGTGTTATAGGGAGGGTCGATGTAGATCGCGTCAATTTTATGACGATGCGTGTACGTGAGCATCTGCAGAACATGGTAATTTTCGCCGTTGATTACCGTGTGGTAAGGCTTATCTCCACCACGCTCAACCCGTCCAGTCTCGACGAGCCCAGGGTAAATTTTGTCAGCAAAGCGTGCCACGACCACCAGATCGCATACATCTACCGTTGTTGTTTGCTGTTCAGAGCCCTCCAGCTTAATCAAGAATGCTTGTCGCTGTTTAGCTGCGCCCCGTAATTCTTCGACACGCCACAGCTCGCTACTCTCCTTTTGATTCGATCCCCGAGGGGAAAGGATGCGTACCGTGTCGCCGCGGCGTACTGGTTGCCCAGGAAGATCAACTGCCTCAGGCTGGTGCCTTTCAAATACGAGTCCGAAACTACGCCGATTCATCAGGGCTTGGACCTCGGCTGTGAGATCTTTGCCGAGTTGCGGATTTACCTTGGTGGCCTGGGCCAAAAGGTCGGTTAATCTCGACATGTAGTACCTCCGGGTTCGTCATTATATTTACCGCATAGAACCCAGCGGACTCTATGCGGTAAAGGCAGCTTCCCTAATCGTACTTGTATTTGGCCAAAATAACCGAAGGGTTACAGTGCTTCATTCGGTGGCTCGCAGGAGTTATTGCGCGCCGGATGCCGCTGGGCTAGGTAGGTGCTGAAGAACACGGCGAAGGCGAGGATCCAGAGCCAGGCCAGGGCGGAGTACCAGTTGAGGCCGCCGAAGAGCGTAATGCGGGGCAGTTCGGTCGCGATGATGAACGAAATGCCGAAGAAAGCACCGTAGATGGCATCCAAGACATAGCCCCACGGGCTCCGCACGCCACGCGCCCGGCGCAGCACCGCCGCAGCCTTGGTGAGAAGCGCGCTCGCTGCCAGGTAAACGAGGGTGGAAGTCCAGAACATCCACATCTTCACCTCCGGATCACCGGTGGCCCAGAACAGAAGTATTGCCGCAGCCAACCCGGCAACGACCACGACGAGTAAAGTAGCGCCCTTGCGGTAGCGGTACGCCCTCTCGGCGGATTTTTCACGGTTCTTGGGCCCGTGCATGGAGCCTGGCGGCATTTGTTCAGAATCGGCGGGTGCTTGCGTGGTGTCTGTGGGCTGCTGCTTAGGTTCTTGTGTGACATCCTCGTTCATAGGATAATTATGGCCGATATTCAAGGGTGAAGGGAATGGGCTATGGCAGACGCACCGCAGCATCGGCAGCCGAGCAGGAAAGTCCCCATCGGTAAGATCGCAAGCTTTCTGATTATCCTCCTCGTCGGTTTCGGGTTTGCCCTGTTGGTGGTTTTCCTTGCTGGCCGGCATTCCTTCCCGCTATGGAGCTTCGTCGTCGTACTTATTCTTTTTAGCATCGCCAGTTTCTACATGACGCGCGCGGTGGGGCGGACGCCGCGGCGCTTCGGGTACCTCCTCGACGCCGGCTACGGAATCATTGCCGGGCTGTCCTTCCTGGTGTTTCAGTACGCGTACGAATCGATTCGGTGGCCGTCGTTCCTGCTGGTGGTGTGGATGCTGGTGACCTCGATGGGGTGCAGCGCGTATATCGACAAGCGGCACCCGGCGCCGCGGGTTGGTGCAGAGGATTAGCGCGAGTTGCGAGCGGCGGTGAGTGCCGCAAGGCGTGCCTGAAATTGCGTGATGTGGTCTAAGTGTTGGGTGCATGACCGGCTCGCGGGCGATAGTGGTATGCACTGGGCAGGTTTCGACCTATTATGCGCAATAGGGTGCCCATAGTGGGGTGCTTCGCCAATCGGATGGCGCTCCTATGTCAGATATAGAGCATCCGGGAATCCCGGTCGGGAATTCGGTCAGGACCCGGGCGATGGCTCGAATCTCCTCAACGAAGCCTTTGCACTCCAGCAGGTAAACCGCAATGCTAAGACTTGTGAAAAGCTTTTCTGGCCGACCTAGGCATGACTTGAGTTTGCCGCAAGAATTGCGGAGATTTGTTGCAGGTGTGACGGCCATTTTGCGATTCCATAGCCTGGCGTGGTGGGCGCAGATATTACGCAGGCTGTTCATAACTCTTAGCCATGACCCCAGTGTGTCCACTCGGGTGGAATATAGATTCGCCACCTGCACTTGTAGTTTGAAAGGCGCGAGTAGGTAAAGGCTAATGAGGGAACCGAATTGCAGAATCTCAGTGATGACCCAAATCGGCATTTGGCCGTTGTATGCGTCTTGGTGGTGCTTGACAAATGCCTCACGGGATCTTTTTTGCGTCTCGGCTAAGGTGACTGCAAAATTGCGAGCTTTGTTACGATCGCGGTCATTATTCTGGATTTCGAGGATATGCATATGTAGGTAGGGATCTGTTTCACCGAAGACGTGACCGACATCGACCCGTAACGCAATTTCAAATTTGCAAAGTGCCTGCCAGACAGCTGACCGTAACTTTTCGTCAAATTCGTAAAGTTCAATAACGTGGTGCATCTTCGCGCCCGGAACGAAAAGATCCGAGCGGCGGTGTGTTAGTGCGTGGTTCTGATTTGCAAATTGGCGCAGCGGATACCAATAACCTGAGAGTCGGTAATAGCCGACTGATCGTAAGTATTGTGCGTATTCCGCAGCGTCACTTAGGCCCCGGCTGGTGAGTATCTCAATCTGCTGGTGGAAAGTGGTCCAGGGCTTCGGAGTAGTTGCCATCGCGCCTCGCTGGGCCTCGGTATGTGAAGCCCGGCCCTGACCCACTCTGTAAAGAAAGTGGGCGGGCCGGTTCTGGTATCTAAAATCTACCAGAACCGGAGGGGATGTCAAGACCTGGATTCAAATTGTGAAGACCGGCCCTGACCTACTCTGCAAAGCGGGTAGGCGGGCCGGTACTGGTGAATAAACTCTAGCAATGCCGCGGCAAAGGCTCAAGGCCGCGGACGAAGCTCAAGAGCGCGGCTGCTGCTCAAGACTTACTTCGCCCGGAAAGCGTAGTAGACGGGCTTGGGATCAGCGGCGGAATAGTCGGTGCCGAC
Organism: Actinotignum inguinis; assembly: GCF_051265835.1. Lineage (NCBI taxonomy): Bacteria > Bacillati > Actinomycetota > Actinomycetes > Actinomycetales > Actinomycetaceae > Actinotignum > Actinotignum inguinis. Next base: position 26,295 of record NZ_JBOZDP010000015.1, read on the forward strand.
GAAGCCGTAGCCGGGCACGGCGTCGGTTATGGTGGCAGGCACTGACCAGACCGGGGCCTCGCCCTGGTTCCAGTCGAAAGCAAAGGTGGCGTCACGGGAATCCTCACGGTAACCCGTCAGCACAATCCCGTTACCGAGCGCCACAAAATCCAAGCTAGCGCTTGCGAGCGGAACCTCCCGCAGCTGACCCGCCGCCACTACCGTGGTGGTAGATCCGGTCAAGCTAGAAAGATACGCCACCCCGCCCGGCACGCAGGCGGATATTCCCACCTGATACCGCGCGGCAGAACCCGCCGGCTGCTGCCCGAGCAGCTTCTCCAGATTCTCCCGCAGCTGCGCGTTACTCGCTTGCGGAGCCGGGCAGCTAGCCTCCCGCACCGACACTTCTCCAGGCAACGGCGCCCCGGTGCTCGCCTTCCCCTCCAACGTGATAGCCAGATTAGCCTCCGGGATGAACCAGCCATCCGCGGTTGGCATGACCGAGGCGTTTTCCACATCCTCGGCCTCCGCCGAACCAGAACCACGCGTGCGGCCTCCGGAATCGAAAACAGTCCAGTTGACCGTGGTGCCCTCCCGATCAAAAAGCAGCAGCTCCCCGCTCGGCGCCACGTGAAAATTCCCGAGCGAGGCAGGGACGGTCACCTCGGCCAACACCGCGCCATCTGTGGGGGAGAGCCAGGAGAAACGCTCCTCGCGAATATCAGCCCGGGAGAGTAGCACCCCGGGCGCGAAGCCCTGCGCGTCCTCTCCGCTTTGCCAAATTACGGCGCCATCCGCTGCGGCGCGCAGGGTGGCTGGTACGTCCGAAATATATGAGCTGGCGTAATGGTTGCCCCAGGAATTCGGCTTGCACCACATATTCGCGGTGTCACCAGCGGGGGCGCAGCTGAGCTCCCCGGGCAAGCTATAGCGCAGCTGCCCGGTTTCCGTGTCATAAAAGCTCGTGGAATCCGCCTTAGCGTTGTAGCCGCCGAAAACGTGCCCGGCGGGGATAACGAAAGGCCGATCCAGGAAGGCAGGAATGTGTGATTCGGTGCGCACCGCCTGCGTTTCGGCAAGGTTCTGCGGGACGGGCGCGTAACTTGCCAGCGGCTGCGCGCCAGCCTCCGGAGCCGCGGCGTTCGCAGCGCCCCCGGCGCCGCCGGAATCTTCAGCACTATGCGCGCTCCCCACCTCGGCCGGCGGATCGCTCACCTCATCTTCCATATCGGCAAGGAAAAACCCGGCCGGGAAGCACACGAAAACAATGATAAGCCACCAGAAAAGGCCGTGGTCCTTCTTTTTCTTCGGTTCCTCGGGCGGCGGCGCGGTATTGACCCGCGTTGCGCCGGTGGTATGCGTTGCGCCGTAGGATCCGGTTGTGCCGGTGGCGTGCGCCGCGCCGTGGGGTCCGGTTGCGCCGCCGGCCTGCTGCGCACTCGCGGGATAGGGGACCGGCGGGACAGTGGGCAACAGTTGCGCCGAACTTGCGTAAGCCTGGCGCATCGCCCGCTCATCGCGCGGATGCGGTTTCGTGCGGGTGCCTTGGCGAGTGCGCGAGCGCTCTTTGCCCCGCGAACCCGCGCCACCCCGCGAGCCCGCGCTAACTCGCCCACCCGCGCTACCCCGCGCGCCTTCCTTCGCCCGCGCCACCACCGGCCGGCGCTCGCCTTCCGGCTCCGAGAAAGCCGAGCCGGCACCGGCGCGCGGCGGAGTTTCCGAAAACGCCGAACGGTGCGCGCGGGTTTGCCATTCGGCCAGGTCCTGGGCGCGTTTACGTTGGCGGCGGCGTTTGAACCAGCCGCGTGCGCCGTCGTCGTCGCTAAAAGCTGAACCACGCATGGACTCACGCTCCTAAAAGATCCGCGGCGCCCGCGAGCACCGTCCCAACGTCCCCCTCCACGCGCAGATCGGCGTAACGATCCGCGGTAGTCGGGCCGATATTAATAATTGCGCACGCCGCGCCGTGCTGGAGCGCCTCGCCCAGCACCCACGAACCGGTCAGCACCGCGAGCGACGTGCCCACCACCAGCGCCACATCCGCCTCGCGCGCCCACGCAAAAGACTGCTCCATCGCATCGCGCGGCAACGCCTCGCCGAAAAATACCACCGCGGGTTTGAGTAGACCGCCGCAGCGCGGGCACGGCGCCACCCGGAACGTGGAGGCCTCCGCCCCGGCGCGGTCCGCGGAAGCCAAAATCGCCACGTGTGCCGGATCGGGATCCTCGGGCCAGCCCGGGTTGAGCGCGTCGAGCTGCGCCGCAATCTCCGCGCGCGGGAACTCCGCCCCGCACTCCACGCATACGACCCGCAAAAAATTCCCGTGCAGTTCCGCGAGCCTGGTGGAACCGGCCTTCTGGTGGAGATTATCCACATTTTGAGTAGCGACGCCATTAATAAGGCCCGCTTTTTCGAAACGCGCCAGTGCCGTGTGGGCATTATTGGCGACGACGCCGCTCAGCGCGCGCCACGTTTCCTGATTACGTTGCCACACCCAGCGCTGCCATACCGGGTCCGAGACGAAAGCGTCGTAATCAATGGAGGGGGCATCGGAGGAGCCGGTGCCGCGGTAATCGGGAATGCCGGATGCCGTGGAGACGCCCGCCCCCGCGATAACTACGGTGGTGCGCCCGGCCATGAGCTCGGCTAGTTCGCGAGCGGCCTCGGTGGTGTCGCTGGTGATCATGGTGACTCTCTCGTGCTGGCTTCGGTGGTTCGGGCGGTGCGGATCCGGTTCCGCGCGGGCGCGTGTGCGTGCACCGGGCCGGCAGCCGCTTCCTCGCTCATCGTATCCCGAATGCGCGGCGGGGTGAATCTTTCGCCTCAGGGCAAAGGTCCGGCCACGGCGGGGTCAAACGTGGGATAATAAAATCTGTTTGAGGAACCCTCAAAGAGTGCCGGTCGCGGCACTCGCACGGAGCCTTCGCCACATCGCGGTGGTTCGCGTGCTCACACAGAAAACCTCTCGGACAGATGGTTCGAGGAACGCCGAATAAAGGAGATCTCAGTGGCTGTTGCAACCCGCGAACAGTACGACGAAATGCTCAACCGCGCCAAGGCAAATAAGTTTGCCTACCCGGCCATCAATGTCACCTCGTCCCAGACGGCCACCGCTGCCCTGCGCGGTTTCGCGGAAGCCGAATCGGATGGCATCATCCAGGTGTCCGTGGGCGGCGCCGAATACCTCTCCGGCTCCACCGTCAAGGATCGCGTGGCCGGTTCCATCGCCCTGGTGGAGTACGTGCGCGCCGTCGCCAAGAACTACGATGTGACCATCGCGCTGCACACCGATCACTGCGCCAAGCAGAACATCGATTCCTGGATCCGCCCGCTTATGGAGCTCGAAGCTGAGCAGCACAAGGCCGGCAAGCAGACCTACTTCAACTCCCACATGTGGGACGGCTCTGCCGTGCCGCTGGATGAGAACCTGGAAATCGCCAAGGAACTGCTGGCGCTCTCCCAGAAGGCCAATACCATTCTCGAAATTGAGATCGGTGTTGTGGGCGGTGAAGAAGATGGCGTCGTTGGCGAAATCAACGAGAAGCTGTACACCACCGCTGAGGACGGCCTCAAGACGGTTGAAGCGCTGGGTCTGGGCGAAAACGGCCGCTACATCACCGCGCTGACCTTCGGGAACGTGCACGGCGTGTACAAGCCCGGCCACGTGAAGCTGCGCCCCGAAATCCTCGGTGAGATCCAGAAGGAAGTCGGTGCCAAGGTTGGCAAGGAATCGCCCTTCGACCTGGTCATGCACGGTGGCTCCGGCTCCACCGCCGAAGAAATCCGCACCGCGGTGGAAAACGGCGTCATCAAGATGAACGTGGACACGGACACCCAGTACGCCTACACCCGCCCGGTGGCCGACTGGATGCTGACCAACTACTCCGGCGTTCTCAAGATCGACGGCGAAGTGGGCAACAAGAAGCAGTACGACCCGCGCTCGTGGGGCAAGGCCGCCGAAGCCGGCATGGCCGCCCGCGTTGTCGAAGCGTGCGAGCGCCTCGGCTCCACCGGCACCCGCATGAAGTAAGGGTGGCGCTTTCGGGCCGCTCGTGAAGCGGGCGTGTTCGTGCGCTGTTCGCGGCTCCGCGCATGAGCCGTAATAGCGGTCATAGCGGTAACAAGGGCCGGTAGTTCATTTTGGGCTGCCGGCCCTTTGTGCTGCACTTCGTGCGTCTTTTCCGATGCTTTCTTTGCTCGCTTTGCCCTCTTTCGCGTTGGAAAGCTTCAGCTTGCGGGGCTGATGGCGATGCGGGTTGCCCGTCATCATGTCGGATCGCAAAGTGGTACTGGAGCTACAGCCAACCCCCGATTTTCTGTCGTGCAGTACCACTTTGCGCGTTCCGCTGTCGTCGAGTACCACTTTGCTGGGCAGTAATAGGTGGATAGTGGCTAGTCCCGGTGGCCCTCGAAACAAAGTGCGCGGGAGAGCACTGTTTCAGAGCGAATTTATGTTCCTTACGCGCACTTGACGGGCACCACGGTTCGAAATGCGCACTTCGCGGGGGTCAATGTCCAGAACGCGCACTTTGCAGCCTTGACGCTTGAGAATGACTCACTCCACCTGTCCCGCGCAGGCCGGGGCGGGTGTGTTTTTCCGGGATGTACTTCGCATGTACGACATCTGCACTACAGCTCTGAAAACACCTACCACCACCGCGGGGACACGTGTGACTATTGAGGTTGATGAGACTTGTGTGACTTGTGGGATTCCCGCCGCCACCACCGCCGCCACCACCACCACCGCCACCACACGTCCGCCACGCCGCGACATCGACGCCCCGCGCCAGCGCCGCGCCGCGACATCGACGCCGCTGCCAACACCCCCGGCACCGCCGCCACCAGCGCATATGGTCATACTCTGAGACAGTTACCTCGGAAGATAAGATTTACCACATAGTTATTTAAGTCGTGCTTGAACACCTTCCAAACGGTTTATAATCGCGGGGCGCCAGGAGTGCCTCGAGTCATCAAGGTGTTTCCGCAGCTGAGCCACGTGTTTGGGGGCGTCTCACCGCGCCGCCGGGGCGTGGAATCCGGTAAAACGGGTAACTAATAAGGGATCTAAGAATGCAAAAATTAAGAACGGGAGCGGCGCGTTCGCGAGCCGCGGCGCACCGGTTGATCACGGGTGCGGTGGCGGCGCTTATTGCCGCCGTCGTCGCGGTGGGCGGAGCGATTCCGCTGACCGCGCCGGCCATGGCCGCGAACGTGCGAGTCACAACGAATGGTGACAACGCCGCAAACACCACCGGCGACAACACCAACGCCACCGGCGAAACCACCGAAAACGCCGAGCGTGCCGCGGAAGCGGCCTCGGCCCGCCTGGAAGTCGCGGTGGCCGAACCTGCCGACCAGAAAGCCAACGGCGTGAAATCCGGCGCGCTGGCCAGCTATGACGTGCAATGGTCCTGCGCCGGCGTGCAAGGTCAATGCGAGAACACCACTCTCAGCGTGACCATCCCCGGCCTGGTCGATTCCATCTCGGATACCGATAACCTCCCTCTCACCCACGTGAGCGCTACCAATTCTTCCCATGACCAATCCGCAGTCCCGGTGCGCGAAGGCGATACCTACACCTGGAACCTGGGCACCGTGCCGGTGGGAACCACCGGCGCCATGCGCGTGCAGGTGCGCCCGGAAAACCTGCGCTGGCCCGAAGGCGAAGCGATCCACCCGAAGGTTGCCGGCGAAACGAACGGCCTGGTAGCCGACCCGGTGGAACTGGCCACCCCGGTTCACGCCACCCCCACCATCGCGGTCCGTAAATTCGCTCCCGAATCCCAGCCGGCCATCGGCGGCCAGTACACCTACACCATTACCGCCGGTTACGAAGGCGCCTTCAATACCAACGAAAACAAATTCCAGGACCCGGGCACCGGCACCCCCGGCCTCATGGGCCTCACCGAGATCCGCCTGGTCGATACCCTGCCCGAAGGTGCGGAATTCGTACGCGCCACCAATGGCGGCACTTACGATCCGGCCACCCGCACCGTCACCTGGGTGGTTCCCGGCGCACCCGTCGTACGCGCCATCGAAGATTACCGCGTCACGGTAGCCTTCCCAGCCGGTACTTTCGCTGAAGGTGCCAGCGCCACCAACAATGTGCAAGCCACCGGCACCCCGCTCGATCCCAAGCACGCGGCCGTCACCGCCACCGATTCCGTGACCCGCCAGCTGCAAAACCTGCGTGCCGAAGGCAATTTCCGCAAAACCTCCAATAAGGCCGTGACCCAGCGCGACGGGGAAGCCAGCTGGGATATTTCCTGGTCGAATACCGGAAATGTGCCGCTGCGCATGCACGTGGCCGATAACCTGCCCTGCCGCTACGTCTCCCCGGAAACTCCCGGCGCCTGCGCCACCCCGGCCCTGCGCAATGTCAAGGCCGGCCTGGTCCGCCCGCTCCGTAAGAATGTCCCGGCCACAGTCACCTACACCACCACGAGTGGGAAGCAGCTGAGCGTCGTCGTCGACCCAACTACCACACGGGATTTTGACCTTCCCGTTCCCGCGGGAGAAGAGATCACCTCCATCGCCCTGGACGTGGACGTAGTCAACGGTGAACGGAGCGATATTACGCTGGAAATCCGCGGAACCGTGGTGGCGGATTTCCCGGCCGATGTGCATAACGGCACCACCGCGCCCGACGGCGCCACCTACAGCTCCGCCCCGCGCTACGAGGTCCCCACGCTGGAGAATCGCGCCGTCGTAACCGCGCAATCTCTCGATTTTGCCGGCAACCCGACCCCGGACCTGCCCGCGAAAATCACCACGCGGGAATCCGCGGCGCAGGTCGCGATTGTGGACGGCTACCCCACCTACGGGGTGTCGAAAACCTCGCACCTGGGCGGCCAGATGGTCGGCAACCTCGATACCAAGCCCGGCGAACTCTTCCAAACCGGCCAGACCTACACCTTCGGGCTGGGCTTCTACACCGGCAAGGGCGCCAAGCTCTACCCGGTGATCATGGACCTGCTCGCCCCCGGCATGGAATACGATCCCAAGCAGCAGATCACCACCTCCGCGAACTGGCCGGCCACCCTCCCGCTCGACAAAATGCGGGTGGAAACCGAGATGAAAACCGTGGACGGTAAACAGCGCCAACTGGTGCGTTTCACCTGGCCGAACGACGACGCTAACGGCGCCGCGGGCACGCCCGGCAGCACAGGCGACTACTTCGCCCCGCCCAGCACCGGGGACCAGAGCCGCTCCAACTCCTCGGAAATGGTGCTCTACTTCGGCGCGAAAATCACCGCGGCCACCGAGCCCGGCGAAAACACCAACGACATGATCCTCGCGGACGCCAAGCGCCCGAACCTGGGCACCGCCGTCGCCCCGAACCAGTGCATCCGCAATTGGTGGGCGCGCACGGACAGCCGCAAACTCACCGATAACCTCGACGGCCTCAACCGCCCCGAAGCGCGCGGCTGCACCACCTCCACGAAGTTCAACGTGGCGGGCTTGCCGGCGCTCGCGGGCAAGAATTACGTGAAGGGCGACGTCGATACCGAGTTCCAAGCCAACCCGAATTACGGGACCGTTTCGCCGGCCTCCAATGCCGAACTCAAGCTGGACCTGGTCAATAACGGCAATGCGGGAGTCTCTGGGGTGGTGGCTTACGATGTGCTGCCCTACCCGGGTGACCACGGCGTGAGCGGCGCCAATACCCCGGAAAACGAGCGCGGCTCCACCTGGCGCCCGCGCCTCAACGGCCCGCTGACCTTCGGGGAAGGTACCCCGCAGCCCACCTCGGTGCTGTACTCCACCTCGATCAACCCGTGCCGCGGCGAAGTTATGGAGCTGGGTGCCGCCCAGGATTCCAGCCCGCAGAATTGTGAGCCGGGCACCTGGAAGACCGCCGAGGAACTGGGCGGGGACTTCTCCCAGGTGCGTGCTTTCCGGGTGGAATTCCCGCAGGATGCCAAGCTCACCCGTGCGGATACCTGGACGATCAACGCCAATGTGACGGCTCCGGCCGCCGCCCGCGGTATCGCCTGGAATAGCTATGCGGTGACCGGTAAGAACGCCGAAACCGGCGCGCCCGTGATGCCGACCGAACCGGCCAAGGTGGGGCTGACCATGCCTTTCGACCTGGACCTCACCAAGGAAAATATTCACGCGAAATCCGCTGATCTCGGCGTGCTGAGCGAGAAGGTGACCGCTGATCCCGCGCATGCCAGCCTGGCCGAGGGCGTGCAGCTCGCCGATATCGAGAAGCAGAACGAAACCGAGCGTTGGGCTACCGGCTCCGTGGTGGAGTACGTGGTGCGCGCCAAGAACGCCGGCCCCGGCTTCGCCACCGGCGTGGAAATCACCGATATGCTCCCCAAGGGCGTCACCTACGTGGGCTACTGGAGCACCAACGGCGGGTACGATGCCGCCACCGGCACCTGGCGCATTAATGACACGGTGACCGAAGTGGTGGATCCGAGCACCGGCGACCCGGTGGAGGGCGCGGACCCGAGCGCCACCGATGATGCCTACCTGCGCTTCACCCACGAACGCGGGATCGCCCCGGGCGGCGAAGAGGTGCTGCACCTGTACGCGGTGATTGATGAAACCGCGCGCTCTCAGCAGGTCTGCAACGAGGCCCTCACCCCGGCCAAGGATCGCCTCGATTCGAAGGGCCAGAAGTTCGCGGGCACGAAGGCGAATGCTTGCCTGACCGTGGGCGTGAACCTGGGGGACCGCATCTTTGAGGATACGAATAACAACGGCGCGGACGATCCGGGCGAGCCGGGCCTGGCGGGCGTCACCGTGAAGGTGTTCCGCCCCGGCGATACGGAACCATTTATTACGACGACGACGGACGCCAGCGGCAAGTACCTTGTGCGCGGCCTGGAACCTGGCACGTACTCGGTTGTGGTTGATCGCGCGACCCTCCCGAAGCGCGAGGGGACCTGGGAAACGACCCACGTCCGGGAAGGCTCGGGCGATAAGGAGAAGGCCAGCTCCGGGGAAATCACCCTGAGCGCCGCCGATGTGCTGGATGCCGATTTCGGCTTCCACTACGTGGCGCCGGTCCCGCCTGTGCCGCCCCAGCCCCCGGTGCCGCCGGAGCCTCCGGTTCCGCCAGCACCCGAGCCGACAACTCCGGAACCGACCACGCCCGCGCCGGCTCCTTCGCCGACGACCACGGCGCCCGCGCCGCAGCCGACCTCGGATCGCGCGCAGCCTGAGCCCGAGCCCTCGCCGACCGTGACGACCCCGGTTCCGCCGGCGCCCGAACCGGAGCCGACCACGCCGGAACCGCCGGCGCCCGTGCCGACGTCGCCTGAGCCCACGGCTCCGGCACCGACAACTCCCGCTCCGGCACCGACAACCGAACCGGCACCGAGCCCGACAAGCACGGCTCCGGCACCGCAACCGGAACCGAGCACCCCGGTGCCCACGGCGAGCACCACGGCGCCCGCGCCCCAGTCCAGCGCAAGCACGGACGGGCCGGCGGCGTCGTCGACCCCGAGTGTGAACCCAACTCCGCCCGCGCAGGCTGGCTCCGGCCCGCGCCTGCCGCACACCGGTGCGGGAGTGCTGGGAGCCGCGGGAGCGGTCCTCGCGCTGCTGGCCGGCGGGGTGCTGGTACTGCGCCGTCGTGGAGAATAGTGGCGGTGTGGCGGTGTGGCGGATAGCGCCACCGGGTGAATAACCGCGGCGGTACATCCGCAGTCGCATAGCGATCAGGCGGGAGGCCGAGCGTGAAAGCGCCCGGCCTCCCGCCTTTCGCGTGCTCGCCCGAGCGTCGGCACGGTGCGCGGCACGGCGCGGCACGCGGCGCGCAGGAACCGCCGCGACGCTTCGCGCACCCACGTCAGGCACACCTTCCCCGAGTTTGTGTTTCCGCTCACAAGTTATAGAATGGTCAGTGGTCCAGGCCACGGCCTCGCGCCGGCGGCCGCTCTCACGTAACCGAACAAGTCAGAAAGAAGCCCGCACATGACGCAAACACCAGTCACTCCCGCGCATCCGGAGCCTGCCGCCCGCGATCCGCACGAGGGCAAGCGTGCGGGCCTTGCCTATTTCAACGATGCCCAGCAGGCTTTCAGCGCCGGCAATATTAAGGACGCCATCGAGCTCTACCGCGCCGCCGCGGATGCTTTCGAGCGTGACCCGGAACTCTACCTGGAGCGCGCCGTCACCAACGGCCAGCTGGGCATTTCCCTCAAAGCCGTGGGGGAGATGGACGAGGCGGCGGACCGGCTCGGCCGCGCAATCTCGCTTTTCCAACAGTTCCCGGAAAACGGCGATGCCGCCGTGAGCATGGGCAATTGCTTCTGGCATATCGGTGAGATCAACGAGGAAGCCGGCGATTTCGACGCCGCCCGCATCTCCTACAACCAGGCGTATTCGGCCTACCGGACTGCGCCGAATACCCAGGAGCTCCAGATCGAAGTCCTCCAAAAACTGCGGTCTATCTAGGCCGGCTCATCCGTCTCGACATGTCTATGCACGCCACCGTTACCGAGCTGCTGCGCGCCGGGCTCGCCGCCCTCGAGCGCCACAATGAAGATGAGGCCCGCGCCCGTTTCGTGGAGGCGCGGGAAACCGAGCGTCGCGCCGCGGGTGGCCGGAGCACCGGCGGCATTCTCGCGAGCGGCGCACTTTCCGGCGCTGACAATTCTGGCGGTGCCCTTTCCGATTCCGCACTTCCCGGCAGTTCCGCGCCTGAATTGTTTGCCCGGGTGAGCGACCCGGATGCTCTGTATTTCGCGGCGCTCGCTACCGGGCAGCTGGGGGAGAACCCCCTCGGCCTCGCGCGCCGCGCCGTGGAGGCGTATCGCGCCGCGCCGCCGTCTTTACGGGCCGCGCGCGCCTGGGAAACCTACGGATATTTTTTGCACGACGCCGCACACGACGCCGCAGCCGCCCAGGCCATGCGGGAGGCGGCTGGCGTGTACGCAGCCCTGGGTGGGCACGAAGCTCAGCAGGCCAATGCGCTGTATAACGCCGGAATCTCCCACGCGGAAGCCGGCGACTTAACCGCTGCTATCGCGGCTTTGGAAGCGGCGTTGCTACCCGCGGGTGCACTGCCGGAGGCGGATCTGGGGCGGGTGGCTATCCGGGCCACCCTCGCCGCGGCGCGCTTGGACGCCGGGCAGTTCGCGGCGGCCGCGCGCGATTACCGAGCGGCGGAGGCGGCCTTCGCGGCGCTCCCCGGCCAGGAATTTAATGCGATTGATTGTGCTTTCGGGCGAGCCCGCGCGGTGCTCGGAAGTGGGGACTACCCGGCCGCCGCGGAGCATTTCGCGGAAGTCGCGGCGCGCGCCACGGAGCTCGCCGGCGGGAAGCCGAGCGCCACCGCCACCGAAGCCGAGCGCGCTGCCTGGGAAGTCGCCGCTATGTCCTGGCATCACGTTGCGGTGGCCCAGGCCAAAAACGGCGCGCCCGCGGAGGGCGTTCCCGCCATGCGTACAGCCGCCGCGATCTACGCGGGGCTGGGCGAGGAGCTCTCCGCTGCCCACTGCCGCGGGCTGCTCGGCGATCTACACGCTGAAGCGCGGGATATGACTGCGGCGCGCACCGCCTGGCAGGCCGCCATCGCGGCGCTCGAAGCCGCTGCGGCACAGGGCGGGGAACTCCCGGCCGGCCCGGCCCGGGACCTGGAAGAATTCCGCCGCAAACTCAGCGCTGCCGGGGGAGCGCTCGCCTAACACTCGGGCAGCTACCGCCCGGTCGCTCGCCTAGCGCACGGCTAGCGGCCAGCCCACCGCCGGGCGGCGCAGCCGTGGCAAAAATGCTGGTGGGATGAGGAGCAGCGGCGTCGTACCTATCACGTAAGCTTGGAAGTGCGGTGCTAACCGGCACCGGTTCCCGGCAACGAAGAGGTTGATCGTGACAGCACAACACCCCGGCACTGTTATCCACCCGCCCCAGCAGCGTGACCAGTGGTGGCGCGATGCCGTTATTTACCAGATTTATCCGCGGTCCTATGCGTCGAGCGGCGGGCCGCTCGGCACCCTGCCCGGCATCACAGAAAAATTCGATTATTTGGAGAAGCTCGGGGTGGATGCGGTGTGGCTTTCGCCTTTCTACGTGTCCCCGCAATTCGACGCCGGGTACGACGTGGCCGATTATCGTGACGTCGATCCGCGCTTCGGCACCCTTGCCGATGCCGAGCGGCTCATCGAGGCCGCCCACGCGCACGGCATGAAAGTCATTGTGGATATTGTCCCGAACCACACCTCCTGGGATCACAAGCTCTTCCGGGAAGCGGTGCTGGCCGGGGAAGGTGCCCCGCAGCGCGATAATTTCTGGTTCCGGCCCGGGCGCGGGGAAGATGGTAGCGAGCCGCCCACCGACTGGCTGTCCTCCTTCGGCGGGCCGGCCTGGTCGCAGGTCAAGGACATTCCCTGGGTGAAAGGAACCCCGCAGGAGCACGAAGAAACCTGGTACCTGCACCTGTTTGACCGTTCGCAGCCAGATGTCAACTGGGAAAGCCCGGCTATTCATGGTGAATTCACTCACACCATTCGGTTCTGGATGGATCGCGGTGTGGACGGCCTGCGGGTAGATGTGGCCCACGGCCTGGCCAAAGACCCGGCCCTCCCGGACTGGCCCTACAAGGTGGAGGACGTGCGCTACAACCCGGACGTGAACGTGCCGCCCGCACCCATGGCCAACCAGCCCGCCGTCCACGATATTTACCGCGAATGGCGCGCGATCCTGGATGAATACGGGCGCGATCGCATGATGGTGGCCGAAGCCTGGGTGGATACCGAGGAAGACCTGGCCCGCTACGTGCGCAGCGACGAAATGCAACAGGCTTTCAACTTCGAATACCTTTCTGCGCCCTGGCGCGCGGACCGCATTAATGCGCTGATCGAGTCCTCGCTGCGCGCCACCGACGCCGTGGGCGCCCCCACCACCTGGGTGCTTTCCAATCATGACACCCTGCGCGCCACCTCCCGCCTGGGCCTGGAGGGCGTGACCACCGGCTGGTGCGGGAACGGCCCGAGCGGCATCGGCCCCGATGACCCGCAGCCCGATGCGGCGCTGGGGGCGCGCCGGGCCCGCGCCTGGCACACCCTCACGGCGGCGCTGCCCGGTTCCTACTACCTCTACCAGGGCGAAGAGCTCGAACTGCCCGAAGCCACCCAGCTGCCGCCCGAATCCCGCGAAGATCCCACCTTCGCGCGCACCGGCGGTGCGGAGCTGGGGCGCGACGGGTGCCGGGTGCCCATCCCCTGGCGCGCGGACGCCCCGGCCTTCGGATTCTCACCCGAGGGGCAAAGCTGGCTGCCCCAACCCGCGGACTGGCGCCGTTTCGCGGTGGACGCGCAGGAAGCCGCCCCGGAATCCGCGCTCGCCTACTACACGGAGCTGCTGCATCTGCGCGCCCGCTACGACCTGGGCCTGGGCGGATTGCGCCGCGCTCCCGAGTACGCCGGCAGCGGCGTCGCGCTCATCAATTTTGCGGGCGACGACGCCGCCACTTCCCGCGGGGATCTCCTGATTATGACGGCCTTTGCCGAGCCCCTGCCCCTGCCCGAAGGCTGGGCGGTGCTCCTCAGCTCCGCGCCGCTGGAAGAAGGGGTGCTCCCGCCGGATACCACGGTCTACCTGGTGCCTTTCAGCACGGATACCGAGGAAGGGTGCTGATGGCGCGGCTGGCGGCGTCGTCGCACCAATGGCGCGCCCGCAACAACAGGTGCGCCTACCACGGGCGTGCCCGCTGCAACCACCGGACGCACACGCGAAGGTGACATTAAATTAGAACTGTAGAACGCAAGATAAGTCACACTGTGGTGTAAACTAGTATCACCACACAGGCAAGGGAGCCGGGGCGCTACGGTGCTGTCGCGGCTGCGGCTTTCTTGCTGGCATTGACGATCATAGGAGACGTAACGATGCATTCAGTGAAGAAGATTGCGGCTCTCGCCGCAGCTGGGTTGGTGGCCATCGCGGGATTGGGTGGCTGCGTATCCAATTCCGATAGTGGCGGAGGAAGCGAAGGCGGGGCCGGCAAGGTCTACTTCCTCAACTACAAGCCGGAATCGGATCAGGCCTTCCAAGAATTGGCGAAGAAATACCACGAACAAACCGGGGTGGATATTAAGATCGTATCCGCGACCGGCGGTTCGTATGAGCCTACCCTCGCCAATGAGCTCGGGCGCGCGGACGGCCCCACTATTTTCCGCGTGGACGGCCCCATCGGCCTGGCCAAATGGAAGCAGTACGCCAGCGATATTTCCGATGCTCCCTTCATTGAGGCTATGACGGATAAAGAAATGGCCCTCAAGGGAGATGACGGTAAGGTTTACGGCGTCCCCCACGCGGTGGAAGGCTACGGCATCATTTATAACGATGCCATTTTGCAGAAGTACTTCGCGCTGCCGGGTGCCAAGGCGAAGTCCGTGGATGAGATCAAGAACTTTGACAAACTCAAGGAAGTCGCGGACGATATGCAGGCCAAGAAGGACGAGCTCGGCATCAAGGGCGCTTTCGCGGTCACCTCGCTTTCCCCGAATGAGGATTGGCGCTGGCAGACCCACCTCATGAACTGGCCGCTCTTCTACGAACTGCGGGATAAGGGCGTGCAGGACACCGGGAGTATCGAAGGTACCTACCTGGATAATATGAAGAAGATCTTCGACCTGTACCTCACCGATTCCACGGTGGATCCCTCGCAAACCACAGCGAAGGCCGTCACCGATTCCATGGCGGAATTCGCGCTCGGCCAGGTGGCTTTCGTGCAGAACGGTAACTGGGCCTGGTCGCAGATTGATGGGGTGGACGGCAATACCGTCAAGGCGGAAGATATCCACTTCCTGCCCATCTACATGGGCGTCAAGGGTGAAGAAAAGGCCGGTATTTCGGTGGGTACCGAAGCCTACCTGACCATCAACAACAAGGCCTCGGATGCCGATAAGAAGGCCTCGATGGACTTCCTCAACTGGATGCTCAATGATCCCACCGGCGCCAAGCTCTGCGCGGAGGACCTCGGCTTCATCGCCCCCTTCAAGGAATACGCCAGCCTCTCGCCCACCGACCCGCTCGGTAAGGAAGTCATCAAGTACATGAAGGATACCGAGCACTACAACGTGGCTTGGGACTTCCAGGTGGCTCCTTCCATGGACTTCAAGAACGGGCTGGGCCAGCACCTGAGCCAGTACGCCGTCGGTAAGGAAAGCTGGGATCAGGTGAAGGACTACTTCGTCACCCAGTGGAACACTGAGAAGGCAGCTGCCGGGGTGAAGTAGCTGGCCGGTGCGGGCGCCTATCGGTTGCGCTGCGCGGAACACAAGCGATAAGCGCGCCGGGCGGCTCGGCACCACCCGTGCCGCGCACTCAAGCGCCGGCCGCGCCACGCAGCGCCCGCGCCCACTGCTACCACACCTGCCTTGCCTGAGGTGAGGCGCGGGGCTCACCATCGCGGTGGGCCCCGCCTCTCACAGGGGGTTTCTCATGAAAACATTGAAAAAACACGGGCTTGCCTTCGTGGGGCCCACGTACGTGGCGTTCGGGATCGCATTCCTCGCCCCGTTCTTTATCGGTATTTATCTTTCGTTCACGAATTTCACCACGCTGGATGATGCCACCTGGGTGGGCGTGCAGAATTACGTCAATGCCTTCACGGAGCAACAAAACTACGTTGGGGCGTTGATCTTCACGGCTTCGGTGGCGATCGTATCCATTATCAGCGTCAATATCATCGCGTTCTTCCTGGCGTATCTGCTCACGCAGAAGCTACCCGCCACGAATTTCTATCGCACGATCTTCTTCATGCCGAATCTCATCGGCGGGATCGTGCTGGGCTACACCTGGCAGTCCCTCCTCAACGCGGTTCTTTCCAATTACGGCACCACGCTGGTCAATGATTCGAAATACGGTTTCATCGGCCTCATCTTGCTGGTCAATTGGCAGATGATCGGCTACATGATGATCATCTACATCGCCGGCTTCCAAAATGTTCCCGCCGAACTCAACGAAGCCGCGCAGATCGACGGCGCCAGCCGCTGGCGCACCCTGCGCTCGGTCACCATCCCCATGATGATGCCCTCGATTACGATCTGCCTCTTCCTGACGCTGGCGAACACCTTCAAGATTTACGACCAAAACCTGGCGCTCACGAACGGCGCCCCCATGCGGGAAACCGAAATGGCGGCGCTCAATATCGTCAAGAGCATGTATGAGCAGGTCGGGCAGCAGGGAGTATCGCAGGCCAAGGCCGTGATCTTCTTCCTCATCGTTTCCGCGATTGCGCTCATCCAGCTGCGCGCCACCCGCACGAAGGAGGTGGACCTGTGAGTACCGAAACTGGCAAACGCGCGGTCGCCGCTGAGTCCCAGGGCGCCGTCGTTCCCGCGGAAACGCGCGACTCTGCACGCACGGGAGCGCGCACGGAAGCACGCGGCACCGATCCCGCGGCGAAACCGAAGCTCAAGGCCCCGCGCCACCGGGTGCGCATGACCCCCGGGCGCTGGGCGGCGGTGGTTTTCCTCGGGATTCTGTCCCTGATTTACGTGGTGCCGCTGCTCTTCATCCTCGTCAATTCTTTCAAGGGCCGCTTCTTCATTTCGGACGACCCCTTCAGCCTGCCGGCCGGCGAAACCTTTGCGGGGATGGATAATTACCAGACCGCGCTGAGCCTGTCCGGTTTTATGCGGGCCCTGGGCTGGTCGTTCTTCGTGACGGTGGCTTCGGTGCTGGTCATCGTATTCTTCTGCGCGATGACGGCGTATTACCTGGCGCGGGTGCGGAGCTGGTGGACCTCGCTGCTGTACTACCTGCTGGTATTTTCCATGGTGGCGCCCTTCCAGATGGTCATGTTCCCGACCGTGAAAATCGCGGACAAGCTGGGTCTGTCCTCGCCGTGGGGCCTGGTGGTGCTCTACCTGGGCTTCGGGGCGGGGCTCTCGGTATTTATTTTCGCGGGCTTCGTGCGTTCGATTCCCGGCGAAATCGAGGAGGCGGCGTCTATCGACGGCGCCGGGCCCTTCAAGACCTACTTCCAGGTGGTCATGCCGATGCTCAAGCCCACGGCGGTCACGGTCGCGATCCTCAACACGATGTGGATTTGGAACGACTTCCTCCTCCCGAACCTCGTGATCGGGCGCGAGGAGGCCTACCGGACTGTCCCGGTGGTGATCCAATTCCTGGTGGGCTCGAATGGAAATAAGGATCTGGGTGCGCAGATGGCGGTGCTGGTGCTCGCCATTATCCCGATTATTATTTTCTATCTTTTTGCGCAGCGCTATATTGTGGAAGGCGTTGCGGCGGGTTCCGTCAAGGGTTAAGAAGCACGACGACGACGCGGCGCCGCGCACCCGATACTGGGCGCGCGGCGCCGTAGCTCAGCCACGTGGGGCTTGGGCCCGCGAGGTGCTGGTTCGCGAGGCGCTGGTCCACGGGGCTTCGCTTGCCGCACAAGCCCGTAGCGCTTCCACCCGCGGGCGCCACGAACCGAAGGAGATGTATGCGCCGGATTTTCGATCCTGACTCACCTTTCCAGCGCGGACTTTCCGACGCCGTCATCCTGGTGGAGCTCAATATTATTACTCTGCTCGGGCTGCTCCCGGTGGTGAGTGGGGGAGCCAGTTTGGTGGCCTCGGCGCGGGTGAGCGCCCAGCTGCTTCGCGGTGAGGCGCCCCGGCCCTGGCGCCTGTGGTGGCAGCATTTCCGCGCTGCTCTGCTGCCATCGCTGGCCTGGTGGTTGCCCACCCTCGGGCTCCTCGGCCTGGCCTGGTGGGAAAACCGCTGGGTCTCCGGCCTCGCCGCCCCCGACAAAGCCGCACCCGCGGCCTCGGCGTCCGCGGCGGCTCACGCCGCCGATTCTGCCCTTGTCGGGCAATCGGTCGCCGACTCTGCCGGGGTGCTCGCTACCGACCCCGCAATCGCCGCGGATCCGCGGCTGGCCGGCATCCTCTCCGGCCTTATTATCGTGGCCCTCCTGCTGGTGCTGGCAGTGCTGGTCTGGCTGGTAACGCTCCAGGCATTCTTCTCCAACGCCTTCCTGGAGCACCTAGGTAACTCGGTGCTCCTCGCCATCACCCGGCCGCTACGCACGGCCGCGTGCGTAGCGGCCGCGGTGGCGCTCCCGCTGGCCTGGCTTTATGCGCCGGTATCACGCTTGGCCATCTTCTGGGCATTGGCGCTGGCCGGGCTAAGCGTCCCGCTCTACCTCACGGCCTGGCTGCAACGCCCGGTCCTCGACACCCTCCTCGCCGAAGCCGAAGGCTAGCCCGCAGCGCCGGCAGCTGCCAGCGGCCCGGCATTCCCGGCCCGGAAACAAAGTGGTACTGGAGCTACAGCCAAACCCTGAATTTCTGTCGTGCAGTACCACTCTGTTCGTTCCGCTGTCGTGGAGTACCACTTTGTTGGGCAGCAGCGGGTGGAAACGGGTTAGCCCCGGCAGCCCCGACATGAAGTGCGCGGGAGAGCACCGTTTCAGAGCGATTTCGTGTCTCTAACGCGCACTTGACGGGGCCACGGTTCGAAATGCGCACTTTGAGGAGGAGGGAGACCAGGCCGGCTAACAAAATGTACCTGGGTGACAGTTTTTCCGCGATTTAATGTCCGTGGCGTACACTCTGCTCCCCTAACAGTCCGAAATGCACGTTTTGCAGCCTTGAAACTTGAAAATGACCCATTCCGGTTACCCTGCCCCGGGCGGAGGCGGGGTGTTTTTCCGGGGTGTACTTCGCGTGTACGACATTTGCACTACAGCTCGGACAACACATGCCCGCTCCGCAGGTGCTTGTGTGACTATTGAAGTCTGTGAGGCTGGTGAGATTCTCGCGTGAAGACCTCCGCATCCGCCCGAAATCAAAGCGCAACGGCAGCTACGTTAAGAAAAGGGGCGCGGACGCCTGGCCTTGTGTAACTCTCGGAATTTCGAAATTGAGGATGTACCCTTATGAAATGCGTAAAGCTTTAGCCCTTTTAGGTCTCTGTACCCTGGCGGTTGCCTGCTTCAGTGCGGTCGATAACCTGTACTTCACGCAGTTCCTCGGGCGAGACCTGGTTTTCCTCGGTGTCATGGTGTCGGTTTTCAATGTCACCGTTTCTCTGGCGGAACTTCCGTTCTCCGTACTCTTTGACCGTTACTCGCAGCGCGCGGTTCTTCTTGCGGGCATCGTGGTGCGGATCGTCGCTTTCGCGGCATTTTTCTGGGCGGTGAACGACGGCGTCCTATTGACCGGCCAGTTCCTCGCAGGAATCGCCAGTGCCGCTATGAGTGGCACTCTTGAGGCGCTGGTGATGAACCAGGTCGATACCTCGACCGCAGAAAAATCAAGCAAGACATTGACGGTCATGCAGTTCGTTCGCTCGGGTACCTCCCTCCTGGGTGGCTTGGCCGGAGTGGTGGTTTACGCGATATGGCCGCCGGCGATCTGGCTGCTTGGCATCGCCGCGCTTGTCGGTGCGGCGATGGTCTCCTGGACGGTTCCTGATTCGCAGGAAGCTGCCGAATATACCTGGCGGGAACTCGGCGCAAACCTAAAAACCGCGGTGTGGTCACACCAGGCACTCGCGTTAATCCTCGTTAATTCGGCAGCGCTCGGGCCGTTCATGCTCTGGCAAATCAAGTTCGGCCAGGCCTCGCTCTGGTTGGTAGCAGCCGGTTACGCTGCCATGTGCCTGGGCGGTTTAGGCGCAGCCACCCTCCAGGAGAAACTCAATATCCCTTCGCGGTGGGCCTGGGCTGTGGCGATTGCCAATATTCTGGCCGCGGCACTCTTCGCGCTCTCCCAGCAGCAGTTCTTCGTGTGGATAACTTTCGCCCTCCACGTGGCCATGCAAACAATCTTGATCATCCAGGTCTCCGGGCGTTACCACACCCGGATCTCCGATAGCGTGCGAGCAAGTGCCCTGTCAGTCATCTCCCTGGCCGATTCCATCGTCACAGCATTATTCGCCCCGGCAGTTGCGGCAATCGGGCTGGCCTGCGGTTTGGATAAAGCGATTATGCTGTCCGCCGCGGTGTACGCACTCATTGCGATACTGCTCTTCTTCACCCGAAACGCCGGCACGGAAAGTGAAACTGCCACACCGACTACGGCGTGACCAGCTCGCCACACCGACTACGGCGTGACCAGCTCACCGCGCGGGTCACGGTCGCTATCCGGGACCCGGCTGGCCGGCAGGCGCGGC
>NZ_JBOZDP010000016.1:0-40667 GCF_051265835.1 Actinotignum inguinis
CACACCCCGCTGCCGGCGGACGTGGCCGTGCTTATCGAGTCACTGCCAAAGTCGCACTAAATGAGCCAAGTCAGGACTATGAATAGCACCGGCGCGGTGTGCGCGTGAGTTATTTGCGAATGAGGAGGCCGGCAGCCTGCTCCTGGGCAGTGGTCAAACGCTTCCCGGCTTCTTCCCAATTGACAATATTCCAGATCGCCTTGACGTAATCGGCCTTGACGTTGAGGTAGTCAAGATAGAAGGCGTGCTCCCACATATCGAGCTGGAAAACGGGCAGCACCCCGGCGGGCACATTATTGGCCTGGTCATACATTTGGTAGATCACCAGTTTGCCGGCCACGGAATCGTAGCCGAGCACCGCCCAGCCCGAGCCTTGAATGCCGGTGGCCACGGCCGTGAACTGCTGCTGGAAGGTGGCGAAATCACCGAAAGAATCCTTGATCGCTTCGGCAAGTTCGCCTTCCGGCTGCCCACCGCCGTTGGGAGAGAGCAGGGTCCAGAAAATCGAGTGGTTAATATGACCGCCCAGATTGAAGGAAAAATCCTTCGTGTACTGGTTTACCGCCGTGAAATCGCCCTTCTCGCGAGCCTCGCTAAGGTTCTCCAGGGCTTTATTGGCACCGTCCACATAGGTCTTGTGGTGTTTATCGTGGTGGAGCTCCATGATCTTTCCGGAAATATGCGGTTCGAGTGCCGCGTAATCGTAGGGAAGATCGGGGAGGGTGTAGGTTGCCATTCTCATACTCCAATTCTGGGCGGCATCGCGGTGCCGCCCGTTAGATATGTTCGGAATCTCCGAACAGTAATTGAATGCGAACGTCATCAGTATATGTGGTGTCTGGCACATAGGTGGCGAGAATGGAGGAGGTTTAGCGCTCAGCCAACCCGGGCGATTCTTCGGCGCCCGGGAAGGAAGCGGAGAAGCGGTGCGCGGAGGCGAGGGGGACCGCGAGGGGAACCTCGCCCTCAATAGCGAGCACCCGCGAACGCGGATCAGCTAGCCACGCGGCCAGAAGCTGGGTTTCCTCCGGGTGGGCGTGCTCGGCGGCGCGGGCGGGAGCCGCGAGCAGGGGAGTGGCACTGCGGAGCGCTGCGGCATGTTCGGGAACATCGCGGGCTTCGCCGACCGTCGCGCTAGCAAGCAGCCTGCCGTAACTCGCGAGGATAATTTCCCAGTGATCCTCTCGTTTAGACGCAGCGACGACGCAGCTTGCTTGCCACAGCGGAACCAACAATTCCCGCCGCTGGGCTGCGGTGAGGAGCGCCGAAAGTCGGTCGCGTTCCACTCCGGCTTCTTCGAAACGTTCTGCACCGGCCAGGCGGGCAATGCGGGCCATCTGGTGATCCCACACTTCGGCAAGGGAGCCGGCCAGCAGCCGGCGGGCGCGGGAGATGGCCACCGCGGCGGTGTTCACGGTGCCTCGCGGGGCAAGATAGCAGGGCGCGTGGGAGGTAAAACGGCACGGGCAATCGCTCAGATCTGCCTGGCGGGGCACATTGAGGCCGGCGGGGTTGAGCCCGGCTTCATCGCCGATGAGTTCAGCGGCGCGCCGGGCAGCGCTGCGGGAGCCAAAAGGTCCCAGGGAATTCGCGACTTCCGTTGCCGAACAGCTGCGCGTTATTTTCAGGCGTGCCACGGGCGTGGTATCCAAGCTGATCCAGGTGCGGGTTTGTGGGCGGCGCGAGCGGCGATTATAGGGCGGGTCGAAGCGGGTGATATCGCGCAGCTCCACTACCCGTGCCTCCAGCAGAGTGGCGGTGGGTGTGCTTTCTACCCGGGTGGCCAGCTCTACCATTTCTGCCATGCGGCGGCGTTTTTCCGCGGCGGTGAAATACTGGCGCACCCTCCGGTACATATTCCCGGAGCTGCCCACGTAGAGAACCTCATCATTCGGGCCGATAAAACGGTAGCTACCCGGGCCGTGCGGCACCTGATCGGCGAGCACGGCGCGGCGGCGCCGGCGGGCCGGAACCGGATTGGATGCGGTGAGCAGGTCCTCAATATGGGTGACTCCCAGCGGGCCGAGCCGCCCGATCATCGCGTGGAGCACATCCACGGTGGCCCGCGCATCATCGAGGGCACGATGGCTTGGCTGCACCGTGGCCCGGCAGTAGCCAGCCAGGGTGCTCAATTTATGGTTGGGGACTTCGTCGCGGGTGAAAATACGCCGCGCCAGCCCGAGGGTATCGAGAACGCGCAGCCGTGGCCAGGGCACATCTATCGCCTCGCAAGCCCCGCGCAAATGGGACATATCGAAGCGGGCGTTATGAGCCACGAGCACCGGTGGTTCCGCCGCCCGGTTTCGGGCAGGCACTCTACTGCTTGGAACGGGAGTCCCACCGCCGGAAACAGGAGCTCCACCGTCAAGCGCTGGGACATCGGGCTCAAGAAAATTGAGAAAAGCAGGGAGGACCTCGCTGAGCGGGGGAGCGCTTACCGCCATCGCGGTGGTGATTCCGGTGAGCACGGTGATCTGAGCCGGGATGGGCACCCCGGGATTGACGAGTAAGGAAAACTCCTGCACCACCTCCCCGCCGCAAACTTTCACCGCCCCTATTTCGGTGAGTGAATGCGCCCCGGGCTGCCCTCCGGTGGTTTCCACGTCCACCACCACGAAGGTCACTTCCTCCAGGGGAGTACCGAGGTCCGCGAATTCCAGCTGGCGGGGCAGCAACGGGCGGCCGGATCGATACACCTCAATGGGTTCGGTATCGATCCGGGTGCCAGGGCGCTGAGCATACCGCGATGTCATGCTTTTTACCCTAGCGCGGAGCTACGACATAAATTCGCGGGGAAGGGGCGTGCTACAGGCGGGCGCCGTCGTCGTACGGATCGGTATCTTCGCGGGCGGGTGCCGTCAAAATAATGGCGACAACCACGCCCACCAGCGCCCCGCCGGCCAGGATCCACGCGGTCAGGCGCGGGGCGGGCAGTAGGCCAATAAACATGAGTGCACTGATGAGGACCAGCACCCCGGTGGCCACCCATGCGAGACTGGCGTAGCGGTGGGCGGGGGCTTGGGGAACATAGTATTCTTCGCGAGAGGCTGGGTCGAAAGTGGCGTCGTCGTCGGAAAAATCTGAATCTTCCGGGGCTGGGGACCAATCGCGCGGGCCGGCCGCGCGCCCACCACCCAGTGCCCACGCGGCATCGGTGTAACGCGGGGAAGTATCCACCGGAGGCAGCGCGCCGCCGCCATCGCGGGCGCTATCGATATTGGCTCCCACGCCTTCGGCTTCCAGTTCGCGCGCGATCTTGTCCCACTGCGCATCGAAGCTATTTTCGGGGCGCTCGC
The DNA here is from genome assembly GCF_051265835.1 of Actinotignum inguinis. Taxonomy (NCBI): domain Bacteria; kingdom Bacillati; phylum Actinomycetota; class Actinomycetes; order Actinomycetales; family Actinomycetaceae; genus Actinotignum; species Actinotignum inguinis. The sequence continues at coordinate 3,297 of NZ_JBOZDP010000016.1, forward strand.
CTGTAGGTCCTTCTCCCATGAAAGACACTATAGCGGCGGGTATAATCAACAGCGGAATAATCCCCCAATCAGAAACGGAAGGTTAACGATGACTGTCCGCCGCGTTGCGCTCTTGACCGCCGGAGGTTTCGCCCCGTGTTTGTCCTCGGCCGTGGGTGGCCTCATTGAGCGCTATACGGAAATTGCGCCCGATGTGGAAATTATTGCCTACCAGCATGGCTACCACGGGCTGCTCACCGGGAATTACATCACCATCGATAAAGAAGGGCGCGAACAGGCCCATATCCTGCACCGTTTCGGCGGTTCGCCCATCGGTAACTCTCGCGTCAAGCTGACCAATACCGAGGATCTGGTCAAGCGTGGCCTCGTGGAAGAAGGCGTGAACCCGCTGGAATTCGCCGCCCAGCGCCTCGTGGAAGATGGCGTGGATGTGCTCCACACCATCGGCGGCGATGATACGAATACCACCGCCGCGGATCTGGCTGCCTACCTGGAGGAAAACGGGCATCACCTCGTGGTTGTGGGTCTGCCTAAGACCATCGATAATGACATTATTCCGGTGCGCCAGTCCCTGGGTGCCTGGACCGCCGCGGAGGAAGCCTCGCTTTACGCCCAGCATATTATTGGTGAGCATCGTTCCAACCCGCGCATGCTCATCGTGCACGAAGTTATGGGCCGTAATTGCGGCTACCTCACCGCGCAGGCTTCCAAGTACTACCACGATTGGGTTCAGGAGCAGGAATGGGCTCCGGCGCTTGGCCTGACCAAGGAACGCTGGGATGTACATGCCGTGTTCCTGCCCGAAATGGCGCTGGATATCAACGGCGAAGCCGAGCGCCTGAAGAAGATCATGGATGAGATTGGCAACGTCAATATCTTCCTTTCCGAAGGTGCGGGTGTGGATGAAATTGTGGCCGAAATGGAAGCCGCCGGCCAGGAAGTGCCGCGCGATCCCTTCGGGCACGTCCAGCTCGATAAGGTCAATCCGGGCCGCTGGTTCGCGGAGCAATTCGCGCAGAAGCTCGGCGCGGAAAAGGTTATGGTGCAAAAGTCCGGGTACTTCTCGCGCGCCTGGCACGCCAATGCTGAGGACCTGCGCCTCATTAAGGGCATGGTGGATCTGGCTGTGCAGTGCGCCCTGGAAGGCAAGCCCGGCCTCATCGGCCACGATGAGGAAAACGGTAACGTCCTCACCAATATTGCTTTCCCGCGGGTGAAGGGCCACAAGGCTTTCGATATCACCCAGGATTGGTTCGTGGAGACCATGAAGGCCATCGGCCAGGAGGTCCGCCCGCACGCCTAATGCGGCTGCGCCGTGGGCCTGGGCGGCCCGGCTGAACCGTATTCACACGCGATTGCTCGCCCCGTACCGGTTGACCTGGTGCGGGGCGAGTTTTTTCTGCGGAGCCCGTGGTGGTGCGGTTCGTGTTTCGCGGTGCCGCGCGTGGTGGTGCGGTTCGTGTTTCGCGGTGCCGCGCGTGGTGGTGCGGTTCGTGTTTCGTGACGCGCGCGTCTCATTGCATCGACGCGATTCTGCCCGCGCACCCGTTCCGGGCTAAGATTTCGTTTATGTTTGAGGACGATACTCATAAAATTGCCGCGCTGGCCCACACCTGGCGCGAGAAGCCCGCTCTGCACCAACCTCATTACGAGGACGAAGCAGAGCTCGCTGCGGTTATGCAGCGCTTGGCGAAAATGCCGCCCCTGGTTTTTGCGGGTGAATGTGATCGGCTGCGCGAAAGTATCGCGGCCGCGCAACGCGGCGAAGCTTTCGTCCTCATGGGTGGGGATTGTGCCGAATCTTTCGAGCAAATCACCGCGGATCGCATCCGTGCCAAGGTTCGCACCCTCCTGCAAATGTCGGTTATTTTGACGTACGGGGCTTCGGTGCCGGTGGTGAAAATCGGGCGGATGGCCGGCCAGTACTCCAAGCCGCGCTCCCAGGCCACCGAAACTATTGGGGACACCACCCTGCCCTCCTACCTGGGCGATTCCATTAACGGGCACGAATTCACGGCCGCGGCGCGCCGCCATGATCCGCACCGTTTAGAGGAGGCTTACCTGTACTCGGTGGCCACTCTTAACCTCATGCGTGCCTTCACGCGCGGCGGTTTCGCCGACCTGCGTTCCGTGCACGATTGGAACCGCGGTTTTATTGCCAACCCGGCCTACGTGCGGTACGAAAAAACCGCGAGCGAAATTGATCGCGCCATGCGTTTTGTGACCGCGGCCGGGGTCGACGGCGCCCAGCTGGCAGAAACACAACTGTATTCCTCCCACGAGGGCCTGGTGCTGCCCTTCGAGGAAATTATGATGCGCATCGACTCGCGCACCCACGACCCCTACCTCACCTCCGCACACTTCCTGTGGATCGGGGAACGCACCCGCGATGTTAATGGCGCCCACGTGGAAATGTTCTCCCACGCACGTAACCCGATCGGGGTGAAATTAGGTCCGACGACGACGCCAGATACCGCTCTCGCCCTTATCGATAAGCTCAATCCGGAAGGTGAACCGGGCCGACTCACCTTCATTACCCGCATGGGGGCCGGGCGGGTAGAAGAAGCCCTGCCGCCCCTGGTGGAAGCGGTGCAGCGTGATGGCCGCCCGGTCACCTGGGTCTCGGATCCCATGCACGGAAATACCATCAAGGCTTCCAATGGAATTAAGACCCGCCGCCTGAGCGATATTATGGCGGAAATCCGTGGGTTCTTCGCGGTCCACGAAGCCCTCGGTAGCCACCCGGGCGGTATTCACGTGGAACTGACCGGGGATGACGTGACGGAGGTGCTGGGCGGCTCCGAAGAGATCTTTGAGGAAACCCTTACCGAACGCTACGAATCGCTGGTCGATCCGCGCCTGAACCACCAGCAGTCCCTCGAGCTGGCTTACCAGCTGGCCGAAATGCTGCGCGACGTGCACCTGTAAAACGAGGGCGGGGCGCGCGTGGCCTGGGCTAGCGTGGCCTGGCTACCGCGCCGCAATAATAAGGGTGACCTTCTGCCCGGGCGCGGCGCTTATGCCGGGGCCGGGATCCTGGCGCAGTACGGTGCCCGGCGCGGCAGCCCGTATTTCCCGGTAGCGTACCTGCACCTGGAAGCCCGCTTTTTTGAGCGCGGCGCGCGCCTCCGCCTCCGCCATATCCGCCACGTCGGGAACGGTCGAGTCCAGGGCCGCACCGGCAATGAGGAGCTCAACGGTGCTTCCCGGGCGCACCCGACTCCCCGCCTCCGGATCGCTACCCAGTACGGTGCCCGGTGCCGCGCCGTTCCCGCCGCGCACCTCCGTCTCCACCGTGAGCCCGAGCGCCTCTATCTGGCTGCGTGCTTGGGTGAGACCGGTAGCAAGCTCAGGCACCGTTACCCGCGCCCACGGGCCGGCCGTGAGCGCCCAGGTGGCACCTCCTGCCCCGGCCAGCAATGCAATTGTGCATATCCAGGCAGCAATCCGCCACGCGCGGGCGCGCCGCCGCCCAGCGCTGTGCTGCCGAGGTGTTCCCGCACCGCGCGGCGAGAGTGCCGTATCTTGCTGCGAGCTTGCCGGCCGCGCCGTAAGTTTCTGGGTGGGGCGGAGGACGGACGGAGCACGGTGCACCGGGGCGCGCACCGGAACGGTTGCATCCGCGCCAGCGTTGAGCGTGGCGGCGCGCCCCGTGCTTGCGGCAACCGCGGTCTCCAGCTCCGCGCCACCACAACCGCCCGCCTCATCCTCACGGTGCACCGGCTGCGGGCGGCGCGGGGTGACCGGAATACGCCGCAGCGCGGCATCATCAGCGATGCCAGCCCGCAGCCCCCGCAGCAACTCGCGGGCCTCCACGGCACTCGCCGGGCGATCCGCCGGATTCTTCGCGGTGAGCACCCCGATAAAAGAATCCACCTGCGCCGGCAGCCACGGATTATCCCCGGCCAGGCGCGGCAGATCATCCCGGGCCTGGGCCGCCGCGAGCTGCGCGGCTGAATACCCGGCCCAGGGCAGGCGCCCGGCAAGTAACTCAAAAAGCACCAGGCCGGTGGCATAAATATCGCAGGCCGGGCTCACCGCCCGCTGCTCCAAAATTTCCGGAGCGGTATAGGCAAGAGTTCCCCAGCGCGGCAGCGCCCCCGAGGAAGCACTCACCGCATGTGCCAATCCGAAATCGGTCACCGTCACCGCGAGCTGTGGAGGGCGGACAGGGGAGGGCGGCGGGCAGGCGTCGTCGAATAAAATATTTTCCGGCTTGATATCCCGGTGGATAATGCCGGCCCGGTGGGCAGCGGCCAGGCCCTGGAGCACCTGGTCGCAGATGTCGAGTGCGGTGCCGAGCTGGAAGGAACCCAGGCGCTCCAGCTCGTGGCGCAACGTGGGGCCGGGCACGTATTCCATAACGAGGTACGCGCGCTCAGCTGCGCCGTCGTTCCACACCCCGCGGTCATAAATAGTGACGATATGCGGGCTGCTCAACGCGGCAACCGCCCGCGCTTCCCGCTGAAAAAGCCGCGTGAAATCATCGAGGGCGGCTAAATCGGGGTGCATAATTTTGATCGCCACCACGCGATCCAGCTTCGTATCGTAGCCGCGGTACACCGTGGCCATCCCGCCGCGCGCCACCGGGGCGTCGAGACGGTAGCGGCCCTCAAGCCACCCGGTCGGCAGGGAAGGAATAGTCACACACCTAGGGTAGCGCGCCGCTTCGCAACGCCGCGTTTAGAAACTCTTGGCCGCGCGCAAGACCCGCAGCACATACTTTTGGGTCGAGGGATACGGCCCCGCCTCCCGCAGCCGCGCCAGGCCCTGATAGTAGGCGGCAATTGCCTCGTGGGTACTGGAGGTATGGCGCTGCAAATAGCGAATAATCGCAATACCTGCGGTGATATTATCCGCGGGAATAAGCCAGTCCAGATCACGGCCGACCATCCGCCCCGCCCACCGCGAAGCCGCGGGAATCAGCTGCATCACACCCGCCGCACCGCTGGGGGAGAGCGCCCGGGAATTAAAACCGGATTCGATATAGGCATGCGCCATTGCAAGCCGAGGATTGACGCCCATAAGCGCCGCCGTATCACGCACCATCTTCTGTGTTTCCGCCCGGCTCGGGGCGATAATCGCATTTAAACGCGCCGCGATTTCCGCGTGCGAAAGCTCGTAGCGCGGGGCCGGTGCCTGCGCCCGCAAACGTGCCAGATTCGCCTTCGATCCCACCGTTTCTCACTTCCTGGCCGGTGCGGGGGACATCTCGATTGCGCCCCGGCCGCTGTTCCACTTGTGACAATAGTGCACTGTTGTGAAAATGTCACCAGATTGTGACGATTTTGTAATGGCGACGACGCCGCGCTCTTGCCCACCTGCGCGCTTGGACGGCCGCGGCATTAAGATGGGAAGCGTGGAAAAAGAGAATACAACTGTGACGTGGTTGAGCCTTCCGGAGCTGGCCGATTACCTCGAAACCGATCTGCGTACGGTACGCTCCCAGCTGCGCGATGCCCGTTTCCTGGCGGTACGGCGCGGGGAAAATAACGCACTCTATGCCGATGCGGGGCAATTTGTGGTGAAAGAGGGGCGGCGCGTACCCCTGCCCTCGCTGCGCGGCACCATTATTTCCCTGCGCGATGCCGGATATAACGACGACGAAGCCCAGGAATGGCTGCGCCGCTTCGAACCGGAACTACGCAACACCCCATTGGATGCGCTGATTACCGGGCATACTCATGCGGTCCGGCGCGTTATCGCCGGCCTGGCTTTCTAGTGGGTGCGTGAGCGCAGGCGCTGGAGGAGTTCCCCTAAGCTCTCGCGGGCGGCCTCATTCAGGCGCGGCAAGATAGCCCGCGCACTATCTTCACGTTGGCGAATCATCTTTTCCACGTGAGCCCGCGCTCCGGAGTCCTCCATGAGGGCCTGAGCGCGAGCGACGTCGTCGCCCTCCAGACGCTTCCCACGCAAGGACCGCAGCCACCGGGCATCCACCTCGCTGACTCGCTCCAATGTTTCGAGGAAGAGGAAGGTGTTTTTCCCTTCCGTGAGGTCATCGCCGGCGGGTTTGCCGGTGACGGCCGGATCGCCGAATATCCCGAGGATATCGTCGCGCAATTGGAAGGCCTCACCGAAAGGCGTGGCGAAAGCCCGCAAATCTGCGATTGTTTCCGGGGCGGGTTGTTCGGCGAGCGCCGCCCCGATAAGCAGGGGGAAGAGCGCGGAATACGAGACCGTTTTATGGGTGATAATCGCGTGGATATCTTCCCGGGTAGCTGCGCGGGTGTATTCGCAGCGGATATCGAGGAACTGGCCGATACCAACGTCCTCACACATGGTGAAGAACGGCTCGAGGGGGGCACTGCGCCCGGCGCTCACCGCTTCTTGGGACGCCAGTGCCAGCACGGCATCACCCACAATCAAACCGGAGCGGAAACCGTAGCGTTCCGGGGAACCATCCCAGCCCGATGCGCGGTGATAATTCGCCAACTCGGCATGCACCGTGGGGACCCCGCGGCGCGTGGCAGAAGCGTCAATAATATCGTCATGAATGAGGGCCGCGAGCTGGAAAAGTTCCACGGCCGCGCCTAAACGGACCGCCGCCACCATATCCGGGCAGGTAGGATCCGGGAGAGTAGCGAGCATCCCGGCCCGCACCAGCCGCGCCCGGGTCCGCTTACCGCCGGACGCCAGCGCGGTAACAGTATCGATGAAATCTTCCACCTCGGGCTGATTCCAGCGGCGCAGCGAATCCAAACGCGCCTCAATACGGCTATCAACCCCGTTGGTGAAATCGCGAGTGCTCCACTCCATTGCTCATGCTCCGCTTCTTTTATCCACAGATTCGTGAGGTGCGCGCCCCATCCACAGGGTACCGGCACTCGCGAGCACGCGCTTGCTGAAGCTGGTTATCTAGTGCTATGGACACAATCACACTTCATCATCCGCGCGATGCCCTCGCTGTTATTCCCCATCTGCTGGGCTATTACCCGCGCCACCACTTCGTACTCTTCGGGGGAAGCCCGGAAATACACCGGGCCGTGGGCCCGGAGAGTGAGGAACTACCTCAATGGTTCGATTCCCTGGAATCTTCACAGCGGCCGGAAGTTGCCGTGGCCGGGGGTGAAACGCCACTCATTCGGGTAGATCTGCGCGCCGGGCCTATCTCACCCTATGTTGCGCGGCAGATTACTGACGCGGTAGCAGCCTGCCGCATGTTTAGCTGCGTGGCGGTGGTGTACTGCCCAAGTTTTGTTCGCTTCGCGCACACCCGCGAATTTGCCTCGGTGCTAGCCCTCTTGGAGCTGCTCTGCGCTGCTCTTTCCCGGCTCTGGGATGGCGACCCGGGCACTCGCGATGCGTGGAGCTGTGATTTTTTCATTGCTGATAACGAAGGATTTATGGATATGGGAGAAGAAACATTTTGCCCTTGGGAAGAACTGGAATCTACCGAGGCAGCAGCTGCTCTTGTATATAAGGGTTCGGCTCCGCTGGAACAAGAACCGAGCCGGAATATTGTCAAAGCCAGTCCCACCCGGGTGCGTAATACCGCCGTGGCGCTGGAAGAAGCACGCGGGGAGGAGGTCACCGCGCTGGAAGAGCATTGGGATATGCTCCTCGCCCGGGTGGTGCGCCGCCGCCAAGCCGGCCCGCCGCGCATCACCACCCGCGAAGCGGGGCGGGCCCTGGCCGGGCTCACGCATATTCCTATTCGGGACAAAATCTTGCAGGTTTCCCTCGAACACGATCCGCTGTTACCGATGTCATCCGTTGATCCCGCGGTGGGCTTTGCCACCGGGGTGGGGGAGCGCCCCAATATTGTGCGGGCCTTGGGGATGATGGCGCTGCTGGATGAATTAGCTCGGCTGGCCCCGGAAGGAGTGGAGGTTCCCTATGCCTGCTCGGCGTATTTAGCCTGGTGGGTGGGGCAAAACTCCATGACGGCGCTACGCGCTCAAGAAGCGCTGGAAATCAATCCCGGCTCGCGCCTGGCTCGCATGCTCAAAGACGCTGCCGAATGGAACGCGCTGCCGCCTTGGCTGCTAGGTCCGAACGGGAGTGGGAGCTGCTCGCGCGCCAAAGCTGGTAGTGGCGGTGAAGGGCACGCGGACAGTCGCGGTTCTGGTAACGCGGATGGTGATGGAGCTGCCAACGCGGATAGCGACGGCGCTGGTGACGCGGCCACACCGTGCGGTTCGGTGGATATTGAGCCGGAAGCTGCGGACCAAGAGCCGGAAACTATGGACCAATACGGACCCGGCAGACAAGCAGCCTAAGTAGCTGCGTGGGTGAATGTGGTATGTGCGCTGGCGGGGAAGTTCGCGCTCGCGGAGGTTTGCGCCGGCGGCTGAAGTTCGCGCTCGCGGAAGTGGGAGAACTATAGTCGCCGGGGATAAGAATGCTATGTGAGGATCGGCACGTTGGGGAGGCCGGGGAACAAAAAGCGGGTCGGGCGCGTTCCGCTAAGTAGCTCTTTGGGGTGGATAACCCCGTGCCGATTCTCGGCATTCGTTGATAACACTAGGGAAAGGTCTCACGTGGCCACAAAGTCTGCCAGTGCACAAGAAACCGCTGCCGTGGAAAAGGACACCGCGGTCTCCGCATCCGCTTCGGGTACGAAGAAGAAGGCGGCCTCTCGCTCCTCCAGTCGCACGGCATCGGCCACCTCGGCAGCTACCGCTTCCGAAAGCACAACGGCTGCGAAGAAGCCGGCCGCTAAGAAGGCCACTGCCACCAAGGCCACCACTACCAAGAAGGCTGCCACCAAGAAGACCACCTCCAAGGCAAACGAATCGAAGGCGGCTGAATCTAAAGCGGCCGAATCCAAGGCAGCTTCTTCGGCATCTTCCACGAAGAAGGCCACCACCGCGAAGTCAGCTGCTACAAAGTCCGCTGCCTCGAAGTCCACCGCGTCGAAGTCCACCGCGGCGAAGAAGACCTCCACTAAGAAGGCAGCCGCTGAAGCCGAAGCTCCGGAAACTGCTACGGCAGCCACGGAGGCTTCCGCAGCCACCGCGGAATCCAAGGAGGAGAAGTCGGCCGCTAAGAAGCCGGCCACCCGCAAGACTACCGCGAAGAAGACCACCTCCAAGGCGGCCGAATCCAAGGCGGCTTCTTCGGCATCTTCCACCAAGAAGGCCACCTCGAAGCGTGCTACTGCTAAGCAGGAAGAACCCGAAGATCCCGAAGAACATGAGGATCTCGAAGATGAGGATTTCGACGTCGATGCTGAGGATGTTGATGCCGAGGATCTAGACGACGATCTCGAGGACGACGAAGACGATTCTGAGGACTCCGAAGAGGAGCCCGAGGAAGAAGAGGACGAAGCCGATAAGGAAACGGATAGCGCCGCCAAAACGGAAACAACCGGGCGTAATTCCCGGGGTGGTTTCACCGTCAAGGATTCCGACGATTCGGATGAACCGGCGGTGCGTGTTCACGTTGCCGGTGCCACCGCGGATCCGGTCAAGGACTACCTCAAGCAGATCGGTAAAGTTCCCCTGCTCAACGCCGCTGAAGAAGTGGAACTCGCCAAGCGAATCGAGGCCGGGCTCTACGCTCAGCACCTGCTGGACCAGGGCAATCTCGATAAGGAGAAAGACCACGCCTATATCCGTGAACTGCGGATTATTTCCCGCGATGGCAAGCACGCCAAGAACCACCTGCTCGAAGCGAATCTCCGCCTGGTAGTTTCTTTGGCCAAGCGCTACACGGGCCGCGGCATGCTCTTCCTTGATCTTATTCAGGAAGGGAATTTGGGGCTGGTGCGCGCCGTCGAAAAGTTTGACTACGCCAAGGGCTACAAGTTCTCCACCTACGCCACCTGGTGGATTCGCCAGGCCATTACCCGTGCTATGGCAGACCAAGCCCGCACCATTCGTATCCCGGTGCATATGGTTGAAGTCATCAACAAGCTCGCGCGGGTCCAGCGCCAGATGCTCCAGGAACTCGGGCGGGAACCAACCACCGAGGAACTGGCGAAAGAACTGGATATGACCGAAGAAAAGGTCGTCGAAGTTCAAAAGTACGGCCGGGAACCCATTTCCCTGCACACCCCGCTCGGTGAAGATGGCGATTCCGAATTCGGTGATCTCATTGAGGATTCCGAAGCGGTGGTCCCGGCGGATGCCGTCGGCTTCACCCTGCTCCAAGAGCAGCTCCATCGCGTTCTCGATACCCTGTCCGAACGCGAAGCCGGGGTGGTTTCCATGCGCTTTGGCCTCACCGACGGCCAGCCGAAAACCCTGGATGAAATCGGCAAGGTTTACGGGGTCACCCGCGAACGCATTCGCCAGATCGAATCCAAGACCATGTCTAAGCTGCGCCACCCGAGCCGTTCGCAGGTGCTGCGTGACTACCTGGAGTAAATCCAGGCGTGGCAGGTTCCCGGCGCGCGCGGCGCACACCGGGAAACTCCACCTCGAATAGCGGGGTGGGCCAAATAATCTCAGCGGCGTGGCGGCGAGCATCGTCCCACGCCGCTGCTGTTATTTCCCGCCCGTCTCGGCTGTGCGCGCGGGTGGCGTAGCGTTCCCCGCGCGCCTCCCGACGCAGATATTCCGCCAGGAGCCGCCCGCACATACGCGCATCCGTGATGGCGCGGTGGTGTTCTTCTATCTCTATTCCCGCCCGTTGGGCCACGGCCATGAGGGAATGGCGCCCCTCCGGAACATAAATGCGCGAGAGATCCATCGTGCACACGGCGGCGCTGAGCGGGATACGTAGCGGGCTTCCGGCCCGGCGAAAAGCTTCGTTGAGAAAATCCAGGTCAAAGCGGGCATTATGCGCCACGAGGATACGCCCGTGCAGCAACCGTTCCACGTGAGGGAGCAGTTGTGAGAACGACGGCGCCTGTGCCACTTCCGCAGCGTGTACCCCGTGAATCTCCGTAGCTCCCATGGGCCGCAGCGGGTTCACCAGGCTGTCCCATTCGCGCTCCGGGTTGCCCTGCTCATCCAGAAGCACCACCCCGATCTCCACAATCCGGTCAGTGCGCGCATCTAAACCGGTGGTTTCCAGATCGAGGGCAGCGTAGCCAGAAGAAATACCGTGCGCCTGAGAAACACCCATGCGTTCAGCTTACCGAGAGCACGGGCCTGGGGTGATCTTCTCCTCAGGAATAAGCGCGCCCTTTTATGCTTTGATAGGTATGTGAGTACTACATTGACTGAATTAGCTCCCTTGACCGCGCAGGATCGTTGCGATGCCTGCGGAGCCCAGGCTTACGTTCGGGTACGCCTGCCTTATGGAGAACTTTTCTTCTGCGGCCATCATGCTTCCCAGCACCTCGATAAGCTGCGTGAAGATGCCCTTGAGATTCAAGACGAACGCGAAAATATCGCCTAGCTTCGCTTCGATCTCACCACCAGCGGCCCATCCGGGCCGCTTTTGAGTTAATGCGCCCCGCTGGGACTGGTGTGAACCGTGGGATTCCCACACTTTCACGCACTTTCACACGCATTCACACACTCTCACGCGCGCCGCGGCGGCTCGCGAACAGCCGTTCGCGTAAACTACCGGTGTGTCAACTTCCGAAGAATACTCAGCTCGTCACCTCCAAGTCCTCGAAGGCCTGGAAGCCGTGCGCAAACGCCCCGGCATGTACATCGGCTCCACGGATTCACGCGGACTCATGCACTGCCTCTGGGAAATCATCGACAACGGAATCGACGAAGCCCTGGAAGGATTCGCCACCCATATCACCGTCACCCTCTACGCCGACGGCTCGGTTGAGGTAACCGACGACGGCCGCGGCGTCCCCGTGGATACCGTTCCCGGGGTGGGACTTTCCGGCGTGGAAGTTGTGTACACCCGCCTGCACGCCGGCGGAAAATTCGGCGGCGGATCCTATTCCGCCTCCGGCGGCCTCCACGGCGTAGGTGCCTCGGTGGTCAATGCCCTCTCCGCGCGCATGGATGTGAAAGTCCGGCGCGGCGGCAAAATCTACCAGATGCAATTCAAGCGCGGGGAACCCGGGCGTTTTCAGGACGGCGCCCAGCCCTCCCCGGAAGCACCTTTCGAAGCTTTTACCCACGGCAGCGAACTTGACACAGTCGGGAAAGTAGCGAAGAAAAACACCGGAACCTCCGTGCGCTACTGGGCTGACCCCCAGATTTTCCTGGCCGAAGCAGAATTCTCCTATGACCTGCTCACCGAACGGGTACGCCAATCCGCGTTCCTGGTGCCCGGCCTGACCATCACCATCCGTGATGAGCGCGACCTGGCGGGTACCCCGGGGGAGAACGGCCCCCATGAGGAAGTGTTCCACTACGAGGGCGGCGTCGTCGATTTTGCGGACTACCTGGCCACCGATCCGGCCCTCACCGCCACCATGCACCTCACGGGCAGTGAAACTTTCACCGAAAACGTGCAGGTGCTCGACCCGGAAAGTGGGCATTTGCGCGCCCAGGAAGTTGAACGCACCTGCGAAGTGGATGTGGCCCTGCGCTGGGGAACCGGATATGACACCACCACGGAATCCTTCGTTAATATTATTCGCACGCCCGGGGGAGGGGCGCACCAGAGCGGCTTCGAGCAGGGCGTGGTGAAAACCCTGCGCGCCCTGATCGACACCAATTCGCGGCGCCTCAAGCTCACCGCCAAAGATGCCAAAATCGAGAAAGACGATATTTTGGCCGGGATGACCGCGGTTGTCACGGTTCGGCTGGCCGAACCCCAATTCGAGGGGCAAACGAAGGAGATCCTGGGGACGGCGGCAGTGCGCCCTATTGTGGCGCGCGTCGTCGCCGCACAACTCCACAGTATCCTGGCGTCCACGAAACGCGACCAAAAAACCGAAACCTCGCGGCTCCTCGAAAAAATCGTGGCGGAAATGCGGGCTCGGGTGGCTGCGCGTGTCCATAAGGAAATCTCGCGGCGCAAAAATGCGCTCGAAAATTCCACCCTGCCCGCCAAGCTCGCCGATTGCCGCAGCGATGATATTGAACACACCGAACTTTTTATCGTCGAGGGGGATTCGGCGCTGGGCACCGCGAAACTGGCGCGTTCCTCGGAATTCCAGGCTCTGCTGCCCATCCGCGGCAAGATCCTCAACGTGCAGCGCGCCTCGCCCGCCGATATTCTGCGCAACCAGGAAGTTTCTTCCATTATTCAGGTGGTGGGGGCCGGCTCCGGGCGCACGTTTGACCTCGCCGCGGCGCGCTACGGGAAAATTATTATGATGACGGATGCGGACGTAGACGGCGCCCATATCCGCACGCTCCTGCTCACGCTGTTCTTCCGCTATATGCGTCCCCTCGTGGAAGCCGGGCGGGTTTTCGCCGCGGTGCCGCCGCTGCACCGCATCGAGGTGGCCGGCCGCGGCGGGAAAAAGGGCTCGTATATTTATACCTATTCCGAAGAGGAATTGCATCGGGAACTCAAGAAGCTCGAACGCGCCGGGAAAAGCTATAAGGAGCCCATCCAGCGCTACAAGGGCCTGGGGGAGATGGACGCGCACCAGCTCGCGGAAACCACCATGGATCCGGCCCACCGCACCCTGCGGCGTATCCGGATCGAGGACGAAGCCGCGCTGCGGGAAGCCGAGTCCGTTTTTGAGGTATTGATGGGTAACGAGGTGGCTCCGCGCCGCGAATTTATTGTCGAGGGTGCCGAGCATATTTCCTACGACAAGATCGATGCCTAAGTTTCCCGGCCCGCGCTTCGCTACACTTGAGAGTCATACCCGTAAAGGAGGGCTCATGGGTAACGGCGCGATACGGTGGAGCGATCTCACGGCGGCGGATGCCCGCGCGATTTTCACGCTGCTGGACACCCACCAAAGCTCCGTGAACTCCAGTTTCCGCACCTCGCGTGAAGAAATCGACCTCATGTTTGAGCCCTCGGTTCCGCATAGCGTTTTTGGGTGGTACGACGACGCAGCACCGGGCCGGCGCCTCCTCGCCTTCGGTATCGTGCGCCTTTACGATGCGCGCACCGCGCATCCCACGGTCACGCTCTCGGCCAGCGTGCACCCCGAGCTCAGCCCGGAGGTGCGGGAACAGGCCGCCCGCGAGGTGCTCACCGAACAATTACGCCGCGCCCCGGCCCTGGCGGCCGGCACCCTCCACCCGGTGGCCGTGGCGAATGTGGAAAGCTGGGATCCCGAACGGGGCCGGGCCCTGGCGGCCGCCGGTTTCACCGACCGGCTCTCCTACCTGCAAATGCGCCGCCCGCTCACGCGCGGGCCGCTGCCCCTGCCCGCTTCCGCGCATACGGATAATAGCGGCGTGGAGCTGGTTCCCCTCACCCCGGATCGGGACGACGCCGCGCTTCTCGCCCACAATTCCTTTTACGCAGATAAATTGAATTACCCGATTTACACTCGGGAGCAGTGGCGTATCGAATGTGCTTTTATGCGCCGGGAATGGAGTTTCCTGGCGGTGGATACCCGCGGGGATCGGCCCCGGGTACTCGGGTGCATTATGACCGCCGCCTATGAACAGGACTGGCCCGGTCTGGGATTCCAGGAGGGCTATGTGGATGAGCTCGCGGTGCGGGCCGAAAGCCCGGACGGGGTCAATGCCCGCCTGCTGGCCGCCAGTATTGCCGCCCAGGCGCATAGCGGCATGGATGCCACCACCCTGGATCTCACCGTCCACTACGAGCCGGACGGCAGCCGCCTGACTCCCGAAAGCGCGGCGCGCCTGAGCCTGTATGAAAGCTTCGGCTTCGAGGTCACCGAACGCACCCGGGTGGTGCACCACCCGCTCCCGGATCTGCCGGCGCGCTCCTAAGGAGCCGGGTTCCGCGGCGGCGTAGCAGGCGGTGCCTAGCGGCGTGCGATGGTACGTGCAGCGAGGCGACCGGGCCGTGCGGCTAGCTTCCGATAGCCGCCACCGGGACCGTCAGGGCGCTGCCCGAAGCATCCCGCTTTTCTTCAACCTCGGGTAGCTCAACGGGCTGGCCGGAGGCCGTGATGGCGCGCAGCGGCTCCGGGCCGATAGCGGCCACCGCCAACATATTTTCCCCGCGCAGGAAACGCTGGGCGCGCACCCCGCCCGTACCCCGGCCTTTCGCCGGGAAACGATCCAGCGGCGTCACCTTCGCGCTGCCCGGTTCGGTACCCGGGAGCGCCTGCGCATTCGAGGCAATCGTGGCCACCAGGGAACCGGCAAGATCATCACCGGGCACCACCCCGAGGGTAATCACCTGGGCGCCCTCTGCGCAGCGAATCCCGGCAATACCCTGGCCGGCCCGGCCCTGCGGGCGCACCAGTGATGCCTCAAAGCGCAATAATTGCGCATCGCTCGTAATAAGCACCACCTGATCGGTATCGCGGGCCAGCGCGCAACCAACCACGCTATCGCCCTCAGCCAGGGTTATAACCTCCCAGCTTTCCTTATTCGGGTATGCGCCGTTCACCCGCTTAATTCGCCCGTGCGCGGTGGCCAGGGTGAGAACCGGATCGCCCTCAGTGGCGGTAAGCGGGGCCAGCCCGATCACGCGCTCCCCGGAATCCAGAGAAATCAGATCCGCTATCGGGGTGCCACCGGCCAGCGAGGGAGCCCCCGCGGTATCGGGAAGCGCCGGGATGGTGAGCACATCCAGGTCGATCATGCGCCCGTAGCTGGTCACCACCCCGATATGCCCGCGGGCCGTGGCGGCAACTCGCGAAATAATCGCATCGTGGGCACGGCGCGGGCCGCTGCGCTCGGGAGCATCGCCGCCCACGGTGCGCGCCACCAGCCCCGTTCCCGAGAGCAATACCCAGGTCGGATCATCAGAAGCTTCCAGGGGGAGAGCAGCCGGTGCCGCCGCGCTGGCCGCCCCATCCGATTCCAACAGCACGGTGCGCCGCGGGGTCCCGAACTGCTGGGCCACCTCCGTCATCTCGGAAGCCACAACCTCCCGCAGCCGCTCGGGCGAACCGAGGATTTCTTGCAGCTCCGCGATGGTGCGCTCCAGCTCTTCGCGGCGCCCTTCCAGCTCAATCTGGGAGTACTTGGTGAGGCGGCGCAGCCGCAGCTCCAAAATATAATCGGCCTGCGCCTCGGAGAGATCAAAAACAGCGATGAGTCGCTCGCGGGCCGCCGCGGTATCCTCCGAAGAACGAATAACCGCGATTACCTCATCAATATTGAGGACGGCAATGAGCAAGCCCTCCACCAGGTGCAAATCAGATTGCGCGGCCCGTAAACGGTGCTCACTGCGCCGGCGCGTCACCGTGATGCGGTGCTTAATCCACACCCGCAGCAGTTCCAGCAGCCCCAGGGTTTGCGGCTGACCATCAACCAAAGCCACATTATTAATCCCGAAAGAATCCTCGAGCGGGGTGTGCTGGTAGAGCTGGGCGAGCACCGCTTCAGGGTGGAACCCATTTTTTACTTCGACGACGAGCCGCATGCCATGGTGCCGGTCGGTCAGGTTTTGAACCCCGGAGACCCCCTGAATTTTCTTGGCGTTAACGGCATCCTTGAGCTTGTCAATGATCTTTTCCGGACCCACAAGATAGGGCAATTCCGTAATAACAATGCCGCGCTTACGGGCGCTGATTTTTTCGATGCGCGCCGTCGCGCTGGTACGGAAAATGCCGCGCCCGGTTTCGTACGCCTCCCGGATGCCGTCCAAACCAATAATTTTGCCGCCTTCGGGCAGGTCCGGGCCGGGGATAAAACGCATAATATCCTCGAGGCTCGCATCCGGGTGGCGCAGCAGGTGCTTCGCCCCGTTAATAACCTCAATAAGATTATGCGGTGGAATATTCGTCGCCATTCCCACCGCAATACCGGAGGAACCATTGACCAGCAGATTAGGGATGGCGGCCGGGAGCACCTCGGGCTGCTGGAGGGTGTTGTCATAATTGGGGACCATATCAACGACGTCCTCGTCCAGCGAGGAAATCATCGCCATGGCCGGGGCCGCCAGGCGTGCCTCGGTATAGCGCGAGGCAGCTGGCCCGTCATCGAGCGAACCGAAATTACCGTGCCCGTCCACCAGCGGCAAGCGCATGGTAAAAGGCTGGGCGAGGCGCACCATTGCGTCATAAATAGCGGTATCACCGTGCGGGTGGAGGCGCCCCATCACGTCACCCACCACGCGCGAGGATTTCACGTGGGCGCGGTCGGGGCGCAGGCCCATCTGCCCCATTTGGAAGAGGATGCGGCGCTGCACCGGCTTGAGGCCGTCGCGAGCATCGGGGAGGGCACGCGCGTAAATCACCGAGTAGGAGTACTCGAGGAAGGAGGTGCGCATCTCCTCCGACACGTTAATATCGACGATATGTTCCGCGGGGCTCGTATTCTTGGGCATTGCTCAATTATCCCGCTTTTTGGCCGCGGGCGGGGCGGCGGCGCAGGAGTGTCGAGGCGGAAAGTAGACTGAGAGGCATGACTGAGCTTCCTGTGCTGCCCGCCGCGCGCTCGCTGCGTGCCGTCCTGGGTGAATGTTTAGCTGCTTGCGGGGTGCTACCCGAAATGGAATCCGCGGCGGCGGAAACGGAGCAGGCGGTGCTGGCCCCGGCGCAGAGTGCGGGTGCGCCCGAAACAGCGCGGGCTGGCCTATCCGAAACGGCGCGGGCGGGCGTGCTGGATTTGCCGCGTGCCAGCCGGGTCTGCCTCGTTCTCGTGGATGGCCTGGGAGCGGAGAACCTCGCGGCGCGCATTGGTCACGCGCCCACCCTGCGCGCGCTCACCACCCGCGAACCGCTCACCTCCACCGCGCCATCCACCACCGCGGCCGCCCTCACCACCCTGGGCACCGGGGAACTCCCCGGGCGCACCTCGATGCTGTCCTACTCCCTGCGCTCCCCGCGTACCGGCCGCAATTTCTCCCTGATTAGCTGGGAGGATAGCGGGCTCGATCCGGAGGAATGGCAGCCGGTCCCCACCTGGGCGCAGCGCCTGGAGGCCGCCCGGCCCGGCATAGCCAAGCAGCTGGGAGCCATCCAGGATCCGGACCATATTGGTTCGGGGCTGACCCGGGCCGCCTGGCGCGGCTTTACCGCGATCGGGGGCCCGGCCCTCGATGACCGGGTGCATCTAGCCGCGCGTTTTCTGCGCGAGGGCGGGCGTTTCGCTTACCTGTACTGGGGGGAAGTTGATCACCGCGGGCACCGCTGGGGTGCCACCAGCGAAGAATGGACTATGGCGCTCGAAGATTTGGACGCCGGAATCCGCCTGCTCACTCGGCTGCTACCCCCGGATACCCTGCTGGTCCTCACCGCTGATCACGGCATGGTCGATCCGAGCGAGCGCATCGATGTAGCTACCACGCCGGCCCTAAGCGAGGGCGTGGACCTGTATTCCGGGGAAGAACGCGCGGTGCATCTCTACACCCGGCAACCGGAAGCGGTCGCGGCACGCTGGCGGGACTACCTGGGGGAGCGCTCCTGGATCTACACAAAAGAGGAAGCCATCGCCACCGGCATGTTCGGGCCGGTTACCGCGCAGGCACGCGAAGCCATGGGGGATGTGCTCGCTTTCCAGCGCGGTCGCCTGAGCGTGGTCCACACCGGGCAGATGCAGCCGGGCGCCACCTTTATGCGCGGGGTCCACGGTTCGCTCACCCCCACGGAAATGCTGATTCCCCTGCTCCTGGAGCTCAGGTAGCGCGCCTGAACTAGTCCTTTTTACCGAAGACGATCTCATCCCAGGACGGCATAGTGGGCCGATCCGTGCGCTTGCGCCCGCGCCGCGCCTCGGTAGCTGCCGGAGCGGCTTTCTCCGGTGCGCTCGCCGGGGCCGTTTTATCGGGCGCCGGTGCGGAGGCCGCGGTGGGTGCCGGCGCGGGAGTCGGGCTTTCTGTTGCTGTACCACTAGCCGCATCCGCACCGCTCGGTTCCGCACCCGCACCGGAGACCGCCCCAGCACTCGCATCAGAACCAGCACCCGCATCCGAAGCGGAAGCCGGGCGAAGCACCGGGGTCGGCGCCAGCTCCTCCGGCTCCAGCAGCGCCCGCTGGCCGGGCAGCTGCCCCTCGCGCGAAGGCAAGGAAACGATAGTGGCCGGAGCCCGCAGCTCCTCCTCATCTTCGGGAGCTCGATGCGCCCCATCCCATTCATCGGGATCAACATCATGATCGGCATCCGGCATGGGCCGTGACTTACCACGCTGAGAATCCAGCGAGGCCAGCACCTCATCAATAGAGGCACGCGCCGGGGGAGTATCCACCGTGTTCGGGAGGGCCGCCGCCGGGGAGGCCACCGCGGCGGGAACCGCCGCGGGCGTCGTCGTACCCGAAAAAACAGGATCCGTAGCGCCGGGCACCACCGCGGGGGTGTGATCCGGGCGCCACGGGCCGGCATCGGCCGTGAGGGACGTCTCCGACAGCCAGGAGGCCTCATCATTGCGGGCCTGGAGAGTGTGGCGATCCGTATCAATAAACCAGCGGGCCTCGTGCTCGCGGCCGGCGGAGATAAACCGCACAATCAGCGCCCAGGGCTGCCCGGCCTCACGCACCGCATCCCACGTAATCGACGCGGTATCCACATCGCGGGCAACCAGCCGCGATGTGACGAGTTCTTCAACTGTGAAACCTCCCACATCGCGCCCGAGAGTGTAGTTCCGGGCCTGCGCGGCGGTGTAGTTACGCTCCGCAATAATAGGGTGAGCTAGGGCGGAGATACGCGAAGGAGGCAGCGCGGCCATCTCGGAAATGTCATCAACGCTGCGGCCTGCCCGCACCAAAGCTTGGATTTCACGCGGCCCCATCGGAGTGATCTCCTCATCAGGAGCGCTGGGATGGGGATCCTTGCGCAGGGCCGCCCGCAGATCATCGGTGACGGGCAGCAGGTAGCGATTGCCCTCCTCATCATTAAGCGTGAGGTTGTGACCGTCGGGTTGCAAGCCGAGCAGCTCCAGCTTTTTCATCTCTTCCCTTACTCTTGGTACCACTCTTAGGGTGCCACCTCCGGGCCCGAAAAGCAGGCATTGGGCGCGGGTGTGTTTCCATGTGGCGCGGGTGCTGTTACACTAAGCGCGCAGTACCACCCGTCAGGACCATACGCGAGGGCGGAAAGATCCGTTTCTCGCGGGTGGACGCCGGTTCGTGCGGAATCCACCGCGTGGACCCCGGCACTTTTGGAGAGTGACTTTATGGCAACAGATTACGATGCTCCGCGCAAGCAAGACGAGGAGCTCCGCGAGGATTCCTTCGAGCAGCTCGCCGGGCGGCGCTCGGACCAGCAATCCGGTGCGGTTGACGAGGACGAGGTCGAAGCGGCCGAGGGCTTTGAGCTGCCCGGCGCGGACCTGTCCAATGTTGAGCTATCCGTCAATGTGATTCCGGCCCAGGATGATGAATTCACCTGCTCGCAGTGCTTCCTGGTTCACCACCGCTCCCAATTGGATCACGTGGAAGATGGCCTGCCCGTCTGCGTGGATTGCGCGGGCTAGCGGGAAACGAGCTTGCGTGCGGCGGTTACGCTTGCGGCACGCGAAGAAGAAGTACGACGACGCCGCGGCCCACGGGCCGCGGTATCTCACTACAGTGCATCCATACGGTGGGTGCATTCCACGAGGGTGAGCTCCCTCAGTAGACTAGAGGGAATGACGGAATCGGGACGAGGAGTATAAGCATGGCATGGTTCTCACGGCGGAAGAAAAACGAGGCCCCGGCATCGCAGCCGGACGAACGTGACGAAACCGGCCAGGACCTCGCCGCGGATAACTCCGGCGTGGCGGATGGCGCTGCCGGCAATGCTGATGCCGGTAGCGCAGATGCCGCGGCCGGCCCGAAAGAACGCGGCCCCTATGATGAATCGGAGGCTCCGGAGAATCCCGCGCTCATTGACGGTGGGGCCCTGCGCCTGCCGATCCTGCCCGATGCCACCATGCAATTCTCGGTGGATCGCGAACGCCAGGTCGTGCTCGGCGTGGTCTACATGATGGGCGATTCCGCGGTGCAATTACAGGTTTTCGCCGCCCCGAAATCCACCGGCCTGTGGGAGGACATCCGCGTAGAAGTTATCTCCTCCATCGCCAACCAGGGCGGACGCTTCCAGGAAGCCGAAGGGGAGTACGGCCCGGAAATTCAAGCCCAGATGCCCGCGGAAAACGGCCGGGTACCGGTGCGCTTTATCGGTATTGACGGCCCGCGCTGGCTGCTGCGGGTAGCCGTGACCGGCCGCGGGGCGGTAGACCCCGCCCGCGGCACCGAAGTACTCCACCGCGTCCTTGACGATCTGGTGGTGGTGCGCGGCACCCAGGCCATCCCGCCGCGCGAATTACTTCCCCTCGCCCTTCCCCAGCAGGGCGAACCGGAACCCGAAACACCCGATACCGGCATTGAGCTGCCCAAGCGCGGCCCGGAAATCCAAGAGATTCGCTAGTTAGCTAGATAGTTAGGTACCTATGGCTACGCCGGTGTGGGTGACGGGGGATATTATCGCCATCACATACCCGGGTGCCCCGGGAGGAAACGGGGCACATACCCCGGAGGTGCGTATCGCCGTGGAAACCACCGCGGGGCTCCTCACCCTTATTTTCCAAGGGCGGCGCACCATTGATTGCGTGCGGGTCGGGGACCGCATCCGCGCCCGGGTGGTGCCATTGCGGCGCCGGGGCGTGCTGGTAGCATATAACCCGGAATATACGGTGCTTTAGCGAGCGCCCCGCACCCGTACCGCCCACGTCACAAGCCGGGAGGACCCATGGATACCACCACACCCGGCGGCGGCCTACGCGCGGTGCTCGGGGAAGAATTTGACGCCTGGAAAGCTATCGGCGGGGTGCGCGGCGTTATCGAAGCCAATGTTCCCGCACTCGTTTTTGTCATTATTTATTTAGCCACCCGCAATATTCCCCTGGCGGTGCTCGTGCCCCTGGGCATGGCGATCCTGGCCATCCTGGTACGGCTCATCCAACGCATCGACGTGATGCCGGCCCTCGGCGGGCTCTTCGTGGTGGGAATCTCCGCCTTCTTTGCCTGGCGATCCGGGCGGGCAGAAACCTATTTCCTACCCGGCTTCCTCACCAACGCCGCCTACGCGGTAGGAGTAACGATTTCCCTCCTCATCCGGCGGCCCATTATGGGCTATATCATCGGGATGCTGCGCGGGGATATTGCCAGCTGGCGTAGTGCCACCCACCCGGCCGCCCGGCTCACCTACCGGCGCTACACCCGCATTACATGGCTGTGGCTCGCCATGTTCGCTGGCCGCGTCGTCGTACAACTACCCTTCTTTATCAGCGGTAATACCGCGGCGCTGGGAGTCATCAAAATTATTGCCGGGCCCGTGCTGTTCTGCCTGATCCTGTGGGCCACCTGGCTGCTGGTGCGCGGCCTGCCGCCCGCCAGTATCTACCTGGAGCCTTCCGAATCCGCGGCGGATTCCCCTTCCGCATCCTGAGCGGGAGCCACCGGGCGGGGCCGGAAATAGTTCTTGAGGGCGGACATATCCACATCGTCCCCGCCGTCAATGAGGAGCACCTGGTCATCCACGTCCACGATGAGATCGGCATCGGCCGTGAGGGGTACGCCGTCGCGAATAATAGCGTTAATGGCGACGCCGGCGGGAAGCTCAATATCACTAATGGCGCTGCCCACCACCGGGGCCTCGGCGGATACCGAAACCTGCCACAGGCTCGCCCCGCTGCGGTGGAAACGCATGACCTGGGTGAGGGAGCCATCTGAGACCGCATCCTCCACCAGGGAAGCCATAATCCGCGGGGTGGATACGGTTACGTCCACCCCCCAGGCATCGGTGAAAAGCCATTCATTACGCGGGTTATTCACGCGCGCGATGGTGCGGGCGATCCCGAATTCGGTTTTCGCCAGCAAGGACACCACCAGATTCACTTTGTCATCCCCGGTGGCGCAGACGATAATATCTGCCTCCGCGGCGCCTGCCTCGCGCAGCGCGGGAACCTCGCAGGCATCGGCCAGGTGCCAATCCGCATCCGAAGCGCTCGAAATGCGCATGGCGGACGGCTTCTTATCCACAATCGAAATGGAATGCTCGGATTTGAGGAGTTCGCGGGCCACCGACACCCCAACCGCGCCGGCCCCAATAATGAGAATATTCACTGCGCACCTTCCGATTTGAGCAGCACATGTTGCACGCCGGAGGCATTCTCAGAAGCGACGAGCACTTTGAGGGTGTCCCCGTCCTGGATCACGGTGTCGCTATGGGGGAGGAGCCCGGCCAGACTGCGGATAATATAGGCGACCCGCGCCCCGGTTTCCTCTTCCACATCCGCCACGGTGCGCCCGAACCAGCGCCGATCCACCGCCACTTCAATAAGGGAAATTCGGGCGAGGGGATCGCGGAATTCGTGGTGGGGGCCCAGCGGGATGAGCTCGCGCAGCACCCGGTCCGCCGTCCAGCGCACCGGGGCCACCGTGGCGATCCCGAGCCGTTCGTAGATAATTGCGCGGGTCGGATCATAGACCCGCGCCACCACATTGGTGAGCCCGAAGGTTTCGCGCGCCACCCGGGCGGCGATGATATTCGAATTATCGCCTGAGGAAACGGCGGCGAAGCCGGCGGCGTCGTCGATATTCGCACGCGCTAACACATCACGGTCGAAACCCACGCCGGTGATCTGCTGCCCCGGGAAATCTTCGGGGAGCTTGCGGAAAGCTTCGGCATCCTGGTCGATAATGGCCACCGAATGGCCGATGGCGGAAAGCGAAAGCGCCAGCGCGGCACCCACGCGCCCGCATCCCATAATTACGAAGTGCACTACATTACGCTACCGCAAAGCGGGTACCGTATCCTAGTGATGAGAAAATTATCCTTCCTGGGGATGTCCCAGTACGTGGGCGCGGCCACCTGCGTGTGCCTGGCGGTGGTGCTCCTCCCGCGCAGTATTCAACGCGGGGCACCTTTCGCGAACCCCACCCTGGTGGGGGCGATGGCGCTGGCGGGGGCCGCGGTGCTCGCGCTCGTGGTGGCGGCCACCATCGCCGCCTCCAGCGTGGTGCCCGGAAAAGCCGCCCACCAGGTTGTTTCCCGCTATATCTCCCCGGCTTTCGGCACCGTTGCCGCCGCCGCGCGCTTCGCCGCTTTCGCGCTGCTCCTGGTACTGGCCGCCGGACTGGTGGGCATGGCAGTCAATGCCCTCACCCCGCTGGCGGTCGATGGGCGGCTCATCCAAATCCCGCTGGTGGTGGTGTGCGCCCTGCCCGCGCTGGTGCACTGGCGCCTGCCCCTGGCGGGAGCGCTGCTTGCCGTGCTCGCGGCGAGCGGGGTGATTATCGCAACCCTGGTGACCGGGCTGGTGCGCGAGGCCCGCGGCACCGTTTCCCTCGCGGATCTCATCACGAACCGCGCCGAAGAACTCCCAGGTTCCCAAGCTATCCACCCGCTCGGAAATACCTTCGTCATTATGTGCTTCCTGGCCGCGGTGGTGCTGCTGGTGGGCGGGCGCATCGGTACCGGGCGCGAACGTTTCCTAGGGCCGCGCGCCCTGAGCACCATTGCCGGCATCGCCGCGGTGGTGCTTTCGGGCACCTTCTACCTGGAAATGCGCCTGGATATTCTCACCGTTCCGGTGGGCCTGCCGAGCATCGTCATGGGCACCGCGTTCTGGGGGAGTACCGGGCGTATTATCACCGCGATTGCTTTCGGTTTCTTGGGTTTGATCTGCGTTTTCGTGGTGTACGAACGCCTCCCGCGCCTATTGCGGGAACTTGCCTTCGACGGCGCCCTTCCCGCTCGCCTGGCCGCCCCGGAAGCTTCCCGGGCCCGCAGCGGCGTCGTTTTGCTGGTGGCGGTCCTTGCCGGCGCCCTCGGGGTATTTTTATCGACGACGCACGCCGGCGTCGTCGCCCTTGTCTTTGTATGTTTCCTTATCTTCACGCTTCATTGCGCGGCCCTCTCCCTGCGCGGCGGGCAGATTCTCAAAACTTCGGAGCGGCGGGAAGAACGCCGGGCCGCGCATGCCTCCCGCTGGGGTTTTGCTTTCTTCGCGCTGGCGGGATTCCTGGTTTTGCTCGTCACGGTGGCGATGCAGCCGGCCTGGACCCTGACTTCGCTGGCGGCGGTGGCGGTGCCCACGGCGGGGATGCTCATCGCTCAGCGCGGGCGTGGAAAAATGAGCGCCCACCTCAAACCGCTGGATTTGGGAGCCGGGCGGCGCCTGCCGGTCCGCACCCACGCCGTTGTGCTGGTTCAAGAACTCAATTTGCCGACCCTGCGGGCGGTTACCTACGCGCGGGCGCTGCGCCCCTCCACCCTCACCGCGCTCACCGTGGACCTGAGCAAAAGCCGTACCGCCGCGCTGCGCGCCGCCTGGAGCCAATCCCAATTACCGGTGGGATTGACGGTGCTGGGCAATCCCACCAGCGGGGCGCGCGGGCCGCTCGTGGATTACATTCGTTTCCTCCTCGATACCCACCCGCAGGATATTGTGCTGGTTATCGCCCCGAAGGTGGTCTCCACCACCCTGTGGCACCGGGTGTACCTGCGCCGTTCCGTGCCCGCGCTTTTCGCTGACCTGTCCTATGACTCGCGCCTCATGCTGGTGCAAGTTCCCTACCAAATCCATTCGGGAGAAGACCTGTGACCACCCCTGCTGCTCAATCTCATCATTCGACCGTCGATATCACCCTGGAGGATATCGGCCACGGTGGTATTGCCATCGGGCGCGCCGAAGGCAAAGCAATCCTGGCTCGCTTCGGGCTGCCCGGGGAACGCGTGCGGGTAGCGCTCACTGAAGAACGTGCTCGTTTCGCCCGCGGGGATGTCATCGAGGTACTCGGCGAGCCTTCTCCCTACCGCCAAGCCCATCCCTGGCCGGAAGCCGGGCCCGGGGGCGTGGGTGGCGCGGACCTGGGCCACGTGATCTTCGACTACCAGCACGAGTGGAAAACCCAGGTGCTCGCCGCCACGCTGCGCCGCATCGGCGGGCAAGCGCTCAGCGATCACCTGGCGGAGCAGGGCATTGTTCCCGAAGTCGCGGCCCTGGAATCCGACCGCGCCAGTGGGGGCTGGGCCAGCCGCACCCGCATCGACGTAACCGTGAACGCGGGGCGCTTCGGAATGTTCCGCGAAGGCAGCCGCGAAGTTCTCCCCATTACCTCCATGCCCCTCGCGGTGCAGGACATCGAGGAACTGGGCCTATGGGACGGCAGCTACCTCACCCGGCTGGCTCGCACTATCGGCCCGCTGCGCGAGGGCCAACGGGTACGCATCCTCGCCCCCTCAGCCAGCCCGGTAGCGGTGAGCATCGGCGGGCGCACCTTCGACGCGACCGGCGCGGAATGCTCCCCCTTCGCGCGCGAAGAAGTAGTGGTGGGGGAGAACAGCTACCGCTACCGGGTACGGGCCTCCGGTTTTTGGCAGGTCCACCGCGAAGCACCAGCCACCCTCATCGACCTGGTGACCCGCGCGGCCGAGGTTGAGCCCGGTGACCATATTCTTGAGCTGTACGCGGGAGCGGGGCTGCTCACCGTACCGCTGGCCCGCGCCACCGGGCCAACCGGCCGGGTGGAAAGCCTGGAAGGTGCACGTACCGCGGTGGAAGACGCCCGCGCGAACCTGCGGGGCTACCCGTGGGCACGTGCCCGCACCGCCGCTATTTCCGTACGGGATATTAGCGACGCCGATATTCTCCTCGCCGATCCTCCCCGGAGCGGATTGGGAATCGCGGCGGCCCGGGCCGCCGCAGCCAGCCGCGCCCGCCGGATCGTCCTGGTGTCCTGCGACCCGGCCGCGCTGGCCCGCGATGTGGCCGCCATGGTGGAGTCCGGGCGGAGCGTGGAATCCATGCGCGCCGTCGATCTTTTCCCCAATACCCACCATTTCGAAGTGGTCACAGCGCTGCGCTAAACTACGGCGCACTAAGCTGGGCCGCGCCAGGCCGCGCCAGGCCGCGCAGGACGGCGCCAGGCCGCGCCGAGCTCGCTACCCGAGGCTAGGAGCGCACCGCGGCGGCAATCCAGCTGGCGGTATTCTCCACCTGCCAAGGGCGGGCTCCCAGCTCAGCTAGCGCATCGCCAATGGCGGGAGCGGTGCGCGCCACCCGGTGACGCAAGAGGCGCGCCAGTTCGCGCTGCACGGCCGGTTTGAGAAGCACATCGTGGCGGATTCCCAGCTCCGCCGCGCGTTCCTGAACGGCACCGCGCACGTGATCAAGCAGGTGCGGAATGCCGCGTTCGGCACGCCGGGCGGGCCGGGCCTGTGCGAGTTCGGGAAGCTCGGAACTCGGCAGCGCCCAGGCCTTCGCCACTGCCTGCCACAGAGCCGGCGCCAAATACTGTTTGCCTCCGCTGCGCAGCGGCCGGGAGGTACGCACATCGGCCAGGGAACGCGGGCGGCGCCGCGCGAGGGCCGCGATATCGGCGCGGGAAAGCACCAGGTCGGGGGCGGTATCGGTGGTTTGCGCGATACGATCCCGCTCCTGCCACAGGGCCCGCACCAGGGCAAGATCACGCCGGGAAGAGAAATCTTGGCGGTGGGTGGCGCGCCGCCACGGTTCCGCGGGGGCGGCTTTGGGTGGCCGGGTACGGATCTCTTCAAATTCTTGGGCCGCCCACTCCAGGCGCCCGGCCCGCTCCAGGCGCTCAAGCTGCACTTCGCGCAGGGGCGCGAGCAATTCCACATCGAGGGCAGCATAGGAACGCAGGTCATCGGCGAGCGGGCGTTCGGACCAATCCGCCTGCGAATGTTCTTTCGCCAGGAGCAGCCCCAAATTTTCCGCCAGCTGAGCTTGCAAGGAAATATTCTCATCGCCTAAAAGCAGCGCGGCCACCTCGGTATCGAAAAGCTTGCCGGGCCCCGGGCGCAAACCGAGATCACCCAGGGAGGGCAAATCCTGATCGGCGGCGTGCAAAATCCACACGGTATCGTCAAGAATCCCAGCCAGTTCCGGGTAATATTCCTCGTTTCCGATTGGATCACACAGCAGCGTTCCCGAACCTTCGCGGCGCAGTTGTATCAGGTAGGCCCGGGCCGAATAGCGGATTCCCATGGCGCGTTCCACATCCACCGCCACGGGGCCACTCCCGCGCCGCAGCCTCGTTAGCGCGGGGCGATAGGCAGAGCCGGTGGTGAGCGGCGGGATACCTTCGCGCGGGGTATCCACATGAATTAGGGTGGGATCCTCGCTCCAGCGAATAGAAGAAGACGTCATAACCTCACAACTGCTCAGACTAGGGGCCGCGGTTAATACTAGCGGGCATGCGCGGGCGCGGGGCTGCCACGCGCAGGGGCGCTACCTCCTAGCGGGAGTGCTCCTAGCGGGCTGGCAGCGCCGTCGTTCCTTCCGGAGCTAAGCCGCAAGCGAGCGCGATAAAATCCGCCCACGCCCGCACGTGGTGATAAAGATCGGGGCTGCTCGGGGTCCAGGAGGCCCGCAATTCCAGTTCGGTGAGGGAGGAGGAAAGCTCCAGTCCGCCGAAAGTTTCGTTATACATGCGGGTGACGGTGCCGACCAGGTGGTGGTAATCAGCGCCGTTCGCATCCAGAGTATCGGCCAGCCACGCCCAGGCAACTTCGCCGAGCAACGGATCACCGGCCATGGCCGCATCCATCGGCGCACCCATATGGCACACAATCCGGAAGGTTCCGTGCCAGGCCTCCTGACCGGCCGGGTCGTGCAGCACCACGAAACGTGCCCCGCCGCGATAGTTTTCCGGCTCCATCGCCGTCGAATCATTAATCTCAGCTTGCAGCGCAACAGCCCACGGAGCAATGCGTTTCGGGGGCGGTATCTGCACGATGTGCAGCTCGGGACGAAACTCGTGCCCGCGCAGGCTATCGAGCGCGGTGAGGAAGTCCTCGGGTGCATGAATCTGAGACACGCTCATTACCGTAATGCGCCCGCGCGCGGGTTTTAGCCAGGCGCGCCGCGCAGGTAGGATGGCGGCATGTCTACACTCTCGCTGTCGCGGATCGATGACACCACCTACCTGGACCTGGCTGCCGGCCACGGCCTGCCCCTTGAGCAACTGCCCGCCTGGGACCGCTACGAGGATGCCCTGCCCGGCCACGCACCATTCGGGCGTTTCCTGTGGCGCGATAGCGCAGGTGCGCCGCGTGCCCTTATTTCTCTGACCCGGATGGAAGGGCGCGGTTTCACCTACCTGTGGGCGAAAAAAGGCCCGGTGTGGCTCGGGGAACGGCCCGCGGCGGCGGAAGAACTGGAGTTCCGGACCGCGTTGGCGCGGCTGGTGCGGGGCTCGGATCGCAGCCTCGCCTTCATGCGGATTCACGCCTGGCACCCGGCCCCGGATCTGAACGAATTACTGCAAACGGTCACTTATGATCGCACCGTTATGGTCGACGTCGCACGCCCGGATGCGGAGATCCGGGCGAGTTTCTCCAAGTCGGGGCGCCGCCAAGCACGCAAAGCCGAGGCGGAAGGCCTGGAATTTTGCGATGAAACGGAGCGGGCTCGGGAGGTTTTCCCGGAGCTATACGCCATTCTCACCGAAACGGCCAGCCGGGATGATTTCGGGGCGGCACCCATGAGCCAATACGTGACCATGCTGGAATCCCTGGGCCCGGACCACGCCCGTCTTTTCGTGGCGCGTGCGGAGGGGCGGGCGCTGGCCTGGCAAATTGTGCTCGCTACCGATGACCTCGGGGAAGCCTATTACGCGGCAACCAGCGCGGAAGCCCGCCAGCGCCACGCCTCCATGTTCATGGATCTGCACACCATAACGTGGCTGCGGGAAACCGGGCGGAAAGCTTATGACCTGATGGGGGTGCATTCGGAGCGCGCCCCGCAATTAGAAGGCGTGACCGGCTACAAACAAAAATTCGCTGCCGAGTTCACCGAGGTGGCCGGTGCCTGGGACGTGCCGCTGCGTCCGCGCTACTACCGCGGTCTCAAGCTGGCGCTGCGCGCTAAACGCTCCGCGGTGGGTGCGGTTCGGACTGCCCGGGGCCGCCTGGGCCGGCGCGGTAGGGGCTGAGCACCGCGAAACCGGGCCCGGAAAAATCAACATAGGATTCGGCCACGCTCACGCTACCCCAGGTGAGGAGCGTATGCAGGCGGCTCGCTTCGGGCGGCAGCTGCACCCGGGTTGGATGCGCAGCCGCGGTGGCCGTTTCTTCCGCTTGTGGTTCCGCTTGTGTTTCCGCTTGTTTATTGGCAGTTGTTTCGGCGAGGAGCGGGTCGGCCGCGCCTATATGGAAAACCACGAAACTGTTCCCGCGCCGGTAATATCCCGCCTCACCCAGGCGCACGATCTCCGAATCTTCCCGGTCGGGGGAAGAAAAATCGGGGTGCTCGCGCCGTAGCCGCAGCAGTTCCCGGGTCGCCTCGAGATAGCGAGCATGGGAGGGCTCCTCGAGCTCCGCCCAGTCCAGATGCGAGCGCGTGAACGTAGAAAGCGCCTGGGGTGGGGGAATCTGGCCGGCGTGCTCACCCCAATCCCAGTCGCGAAATTCCGCAATCCGCCCCGCATCTACGCGTTCTCCCAGCTCCGGAGTGTGATCGGTGAAGAATTGGAAGGGCACGGAAGCACTCCACTCCTGACCCATAAAAAGGAGGGACGTGAAGGGGGAGAGTAGCGTGAGCGCATCAGCAACAAGGGTGTGCTCCGCGCTCAACGTAGCGGAGCGGCGGTCACCGAGCGCGCGGTTACCCACCTGGTCGTGGTTTTCGGTGTAGGCGAGGAAACGGCGCGAATCAAGCGCGTCGGGCACCGGGGCACCCCAGTTCCGCTTCCGGAAACTAGAGAAATTACCATCATGCACGAAGACGCGGCGCATGGCTTTTTCCAGGGCGCCGGGAAGCGCAAAATCCCCGTAATAGGCGAAATCTTCCCCGGTCACGTAGGCATGCAGGGCATGGTGAATATCATCAGCCCACTGCATATCCATACCGTAGCCGCCCTCCTCGGTAGGGCGCAGCATCGTCACATCATTGAGATCGGATTCTGCCACGAGGGCGATATGCCGGCCGGTTTCCGCGGCGAAAGCCGCGGCGGCGTCGGATAATTCCGCGAGAATATGTGTACGGGAGCGGTCCCGGATCGCGTGGACGGCGTCAAGCCGAAAAATATCAACGTGGTAATCGCGGGCCCACTGGAGCATATTGTCAATAAAATAACGCCGCACCGGGCCGGAATCCGGGCCGTCCACGTTCACACCCGGGCCCCACACCGAAGAATAGCGATCTGTGGTGTAGGGGCCGAACTCGGCTAAGAAATTCCCGTCCGGCCCGAAATGGTTGTAGACCACGTCGAGGCACACCGCTAGGCCAGCGCTATGCGCGGCCTCCACGAACCGCGCGAAACCTGCCGGACCACCGTAATTTTCGGTGACCGCATAGATATCCACGCCGTCATAGCCCCAATTACGGGTGCCGGGCACCGGGCAAATCGGCATAACCTCCACGATATCCACCCCGAGTTCGCGCAAATATCCGAATTTTTGCGCCGCCGCATTGAAGGTGCCCTCCGGGGTGAAGGTGCCAATATGCATTTCGTAAAAAACCTTGCCGAGCGGATCCACCCCGGGGAAGGGCGACAACTCGAAGGCATCGAGATCACCAATTTCGGAGGGTCCCATGACACCTTCGGGCTGGCGCCGGGTGCGCGGATCGGGCAGGCCCATCCCGCCATCCAGACTGATGCGGTAGCGGGTGCCGGCCGGCAGGGGAGTATCGAGGATCCACCATCCCGGCCCGCTGGCCAGGGCCGCGCCGTCGCGTCCCGCGCGCGCTGCCGCAATATCCGCGGCGGTGACCGGCCGGAAGGGGAGGCGCTCCCCGTCTACCAGGGCCTCAACGCTCGTACGGCCCGGCGTCCATACGCTCAGCGGTTCCATTAATCGGTGCTCCCTCCTGCGTCGGACCCGTAGGTATCAGCGCGGACGTACACCGCCACCGGCAGATTCGCGCAGGCATCACGAACAAAGAGCTGCGGCCCTTCGAGCTCTCCTTCCTCCAGCACACTGCGCCAACGCCCGGCCGGGAGCACGATATGCGCATCGCCCCAGCCCCCGGCCACCTCCTGGCGGTGCGCGAGGCGCGCGACCACCACGATCACATCCGGCTCCCCATCCAGGGTGCGGGTAAAAGCAAAAATATTTCCGGTGGTGGCAGCCAGCGGCTCGTAGCCCGAACGCAGCGAAACAAAAGTATCCGGGCGGTCGCGGCGCAGGCGCAAGAGGCGCGAGGTCACCCACATTTTTTCTTCATCGACGCTCGCCTGCGCGGGGAGCGCCCCGGCGCTATCGAGCTGCTCGAGCATGCTGGCGAGCCGCGGATAATTTACCGGGCGGCGGTTATCCGGATCCACCAGCAGATTCCGGGTGATTTCCTCCCCTTGATAGGTATCGGGCACCCCGATCAGCGTGAGGGCCAGAACCTTCGCGGCGAGGATACGCGCGCGGCGCGCCGGGCGGGTATGTTCCCACCACTCCGTGAGCTCAGCCACCGATTCCGGTGTGGAAATAACCGAGCGTGCATAGGCAAAAAGCCCGGTCTCCAGTGCTTCATCCGGTTCGGTCCACGTGGTCCATGATTTTTGTTCGCGGGCGGCCTTGCGCAGGTAGTCAATGAGGCGATCAGCTTCGATGGGCCCGTTATCCGTCCAGGTTCCCATAATTGTTTGCCACATGAGATTCTCGATCTGGCCATCGAGTTCCGCCGGGCGGGAAGCAGCGTGCCGTTCGCGCAGCCGTTCCAGGAGCTCCAACCATTCGGTGGGGTAATCGGCCAAGGTAGCAATAGCGGCGCGGGTATCTTCCCCGCGTTTCGTGTCATGAGTGGTGAGCGTGGTCATCATCACGGGCCAATCGGCCATCATCTGCCGGGTCCAGGTATGCAGCTCATCGGGGGTGAGCGATGCGCGCAGCGGATCGGATCCCACCTCGGTTGCCGAGGTAAGCGCGGTATACCGATAAAAAGCGGTATCCTCCACGCCCTTGGCCATAACCGCTCCGCACACCTGCTGGAAGCGAATAATCGCCTCGTTTCGGGAAGCATCATGACGTTTCGTTGCCGAACCGATTTCCCGCCCGAGCAAAATATCAACAACAACGTCCAGGGTTTCGCATCGGTCTTCGGAGAGCAGGCCCCGGGCGCGTTCGGCGGCTTCAAGCAGCGCAGTTTCAGCGCTGGCATGCGCTTTCTCCCCGGGAACTACGTAGGCCCGATACCGATCCATGCAGATGACGAGCGCGGAGACCGCATCGTACAAGGACCGCTGGGAATGGTCCCGCAGGCGCAGATCATCGCGGCACACTTCCGCCATGAGCCGCGCCATCCGCTCCACTTCCGCCTGGAGGGAGGAATGCATAATTTGGCTTTTCGCCTCGCGCTCCAGGATCGGATACGGCTGGGTGGTATGGGACAGATGCACGAAATTCGCGGTGAGGGCACGCACGCCCTCCGGGTCGGTCAGCAGCGCCCCGATGCGCCACGAAGCCTCATACCCGGTACACCCCGCGCACTTCCAATCCGAAGGCAATTTTTCGTTGCCCTCCAGGATCTTTTCCGCCACAATCCACGCCCCGCCGGTCGCTTCGTGCAGGCGCTCCATATACTGGCGCGGATCGGCCAGCCCATCGGGATGATCGATCCGGAAAGCATCAATGAAGCCGGCGTGGAACAGTTCAAGCAGCAGCGCGTGGGAAGCCTGAAATACCTCCGGATCCTCCACCCGGATCCCGGCGAGGGTATCTACATCGAAGAACCGCCGATAATTGAGTTCTTCCTCGGCGACCCGCCAATAGGCAAGCCGATAGTACTGGCGTTGCAGCAGTTCTGCCAGCGGCAGAAATTCGGTGCCTTTCCGGACCGGGTAAACGTGGTCATAGTAGCGCAAGACGGGAACTGCGCCGTCGCCCTCATAACCCGGTACGACGACGTGATCGAGGCTAATCGCCTCCCGGGCGAGCGCCGTACCCACGCGTTCGCCGAGCACCGGGATGAGGATCCCATCGTCGCTGGACTCCACGTCGATATCGAACCAGGAAGCGTAGGGGGACTCGGGGCCGTCACGCAGCAGGGACCACATGGCCCGGTTGAGGTAGAGCGGGGTGGGCATAGCCATATGGTTAGGCACCACATCAACGACGACGCCGAGGCCGGCCGCGTGCGCGGCATTCGCAAAAGCCTCAAAACCGGCCCGCCCGCCCATCGGCTCGGAAATCCGGGTGTGATCCACCACGTCATAGCCGTGCGTGGAGCCCGGGGCAGCCTGGAGGATAGGGGAGCAATACACATCGGTAATCCCGAGCTGCACCAGGTAGGGGAGCAGGGCGGTGGCATCCGCGAAGGTGAAGTGGGGACCGAGTTGCAGCCGGTACGTGGACACGGGCTGGCGCCGCCCGGCGCTGGGCACGTGGGAACGTAGAGCTGGAATACTGGAGGTGTCAGTGATTGCGGTCATACTTTCGAGCTTAGCGCACGGCCTGCGGAGTTTTCTGGGCGCCGGCCAGGGCATCATCGATATCTTCCTCGGACGGCTCATGCACGAAGACACGCAGGGAGCGCCCGATCACGCTGGTGGTATCCCCGGAAGCGAAGACGACCTGGGGATTGACCTCCGCCGCGGTATTGACCACTTCCGTCCATTCGCGGTCGTAGACGCCGCCGGGGATGGCGAACTCGACTTCGTCGTCGCCGGCATTGAACATGAGGAGAACATCATCATCAATAATCGGGTTGCCGCGCTCATCGGGTTCGCGAATACCCGCACCGTTGAGGAATACCATGAGGGCCCGCGCGAACCCGGAATCCCAATCGGAATCTTCCATCTGGCTGGAATCGGGGCGGAACCATTCGATTTCCGGTAGGCAGCCTTCGCATACAGGATCGAAACCGGCCACGAAGCGCCGGCGCCGGAACACCGGGTGATTCTTGCGGAAAGCAATAGCAGCTCGCGTGAATTGCAGGATATCCATCTGGCGGTCATCGAGATCCCAATCCATCCACGCGATCTCATTGTCCTGGCAGTAGGTGTTGTTATTACCGCCCTGGGTGCGCCCAATTTCATCACCGTGGGAAATCATGGGAACACCTTGAGAAAGCAGCAGGGTGGAGATGAAATTGCGGATTTGCCGTTCGCGCAGATCGAGGATCTCGGGATTATCCGTGGGGCCTTCTTCCCCGCAATTCCAGGAGCGGTTATTCGATTCGCCATCCGCGTTGTTTTCACCATTGGCTTCATTGTGTTTCTCGTTATAGGAAACCAGATCGCGCATGGTGAAACCATCGTGGGCGGTCACGAAATTAATGGAGGCGAAGGGGCGGCGTCCGGAGGATTCATACAGGTCCGCGCTGCCCGTTAGCCGCGAGGCGAATTCCGGAAGTGCGGCCGGTTCCCCGCGCCAGAAATCACGCACGGTGTCACGGTATTTGCCGTTCCATTCCGTCCACAGCGGTGGGAAGCCACCCACCTGGTAGCCGCCTTCGCCCACATCCCAGGGCTCAGCGATGAGTTTGACCTGGGAAATGATGGGATCCTGCTGGATGATGTCAAAGAAGGAAGAAAGCTTATCCACCGCGTGGAGTTCGCGAGCCAGGGTGGAAGCCAAATCGAAACGGAAACCATCTACGTGCATTTCCGTCACCCAATACCGCAGCGAATCCATAATGAGTTGGAGGGTATGCGGGGAGGTCATATTCAAGGAGTTCCCGGTCCCGGTGGTATCGAAATAGTGCCGCGGGTCATCGGGGACCAGGCGGTAGTAGGAGCGGTTATCAATACCCTTGAAGGACAGGGTGGGCCCCATGTGGTTCCCCTCGGCCGTGTGGTTGTATACCACGTCAAGGATGACCTCAATATCGGCTTCGTGGAAGGCCTTGACCATGGCCTTAAACTCATCGACCTGCTCCCCGCGCGAGCGGGTGGCGTAGCCATCATGGGGTGCGAAGAAACCGATGGTGTTATAACCCCAGTAATTGCTCAGGCCCCGATCCTGGAGCGAGGTGTCATTGATGAACTGGTGTACCGGCATGAGCTCAATAGCCGTTACCCCTAGGGAGGTGAAGTAATCAAGAACGGGCGGGTGGGTGAGACCCTGGTAGGTACCGCGTAATTCTTCGGGAACATCCGGGTGGCGCTGGGTGAAGCCCTTCACGTGCGTCTCATAAATAATGGTCTCGTTATATTCATGCTTGGGCGGGCGGTCATAACCCCAATCGAAGTAGGGGCTGATAACCACGGAGACCGGCACGTGGCCGAGCGAATCCAACGTGCACGGTTGCGAAGGATCGTTGAAGTCATAGGAAAAGACTTCCTGAGCATTGGTGATATTGCCTTCGATGGCTTTGGCGTAGGGATCCAGGAGGAACTTGGAAGGATCGCAACGCAGGCCCTGAGCCGGATCGTAGGGGCCGTAGACGCGGTATCCGTAACGCTGCCCGGGGCGAATCGAGGTGAGGTAACAATGCCAGACATTGGCATCAACTTCCCGCAGTTCCACGCGGGTTTCTTTGTTGTTATCGTCAAGCAGGCAGAGTTCGATTTTCTCAGCCACGGAGGAGTAGATCGCGAAATTCGTGCCGGTGCCGTCGAAAGTAGCGCCCAGCGGATACGGGTGTCCAGGCCAAATTCTCATACCTGAGTATCTCATACGAAAATGGGAATCTACTGAAAATCTAGTGAAACGGTGGGCGATACTGGGTTCGAACCAGTGACCTCTTCGGTGTGAACGAAGCGCTCTACCACTGAGCTAATCGCCCGGGCGACCGTAACGGCCCGTGCATCACGCAAGCTTATAGGGGGTGGGCGGGGAAACTCAAATTTAACTAACGTGGTGTGCACCTCACTGCCTTGGTTTGACCGGGTGCGCGGAATGTTGCTATAGTTTTTCGATGTCATCGACGTCGCCGCGGCGGTTCCCGCCACGGTTAACCTGGCCAGCGTGGCTTGGTTAGTGATTGTTGATCGACCACGCGGATGTAGCTCAGTTGGTAGAGCGCAACCTTGCCAAGGTTGAGGTCGCGGGTTCGAGCCCCGTCATCCGCTCGGATGTGAAGAAAGGCAAAGCGGCACACGTGCCCATATTCCTCTCACGTATCCGGACGGTGGGTTGGCCGAGAGGCGAGGCAACGGCCTGCAAAGCCGTGTACACGGGTTCGAATCCCGTACCCACCTCGCGGGGCGA
Source organism: Actinotignum inguinis (assembly GCF_051265835.1). Taxonomy (NCBI): domain Bacteria; kingdom Bacillati; phylum Actinomycetota; class Actinomycetes; order Actinomycetales; family Actinomycetaceae; genus Actinotignum; species Actinotignum inguinis. Next base: position 40,199 of record NZ_JBOZDP010000016.1, read on the forward strand.
TTGGCGCAGCGGGAGCGCGCTTCCCTGACACGGAAGAGGTCACTGGTTCGATCCCAGTATCGCCCACCACTATTTCCTTGCAGCGCCATTTTGACCCGGCTCTCACGGTTGGGTAAACTAGTGGCTCGCTGTGAAACAGTGCGGATGTAGCTCAGTTGGTAGAGCGCAACCTTGCCAAGGTTGAGGTCGCGGGTTCGAGCCCCGTCATCCGCTCGGGCGATTGGCGCAGCGGGAGCGCGCTTCCCTGACACGGAAGAGGTCACTGGTTCGATCCCAGTATCGCCCACCATATTTATTCACCACATATCGCCCTCCGTACCCGCGTCCGCCCGGAATCAAAGTGCAACGGCAGCTACGTTAAGAAATTGTTTTGATGTCGTCAGGTTGCATCCTGGGCCTATAGGACACTTGGTGTTGGTTTTATCCGGACTTTTCGGCTTGCTAGCGGGCTAAAGTCGGGTTCAAACTC
>NZ_JBOZDP010000017.1:0-35995 GCF_051265835.1 Actinotignum inguinis
CCCCCCGCAACCCGGCGGTGCGCCACCTCGACGGTGCGTGAGCACCGTACCAGGCGCGGGGCGCACGGTGCGGCGCACCGTGGGCGCGCCATGGGCGCCGCCCGGGCTACACGTCCTCGAGAAGAGTTCCCTTCGTCTCCGGCATCATAGTCCGCGACCAGATGACCGCGCCGAGCATGCACGCAGCGTAGAAGAGGAAGGTGAAGGTCATCGAGGCTTGGAACATCACCGGGAAGGTGCCGGAGATGATAGCGGCGGACACCCAGTGGGCGGCCGAACCGACGGCCTGGCCGTTGGCACGGTGGGCCGGCGGGAAGATCTCCGAGATGAAGACCCACAGCACCGAACCGATACCCACCGCGAGCGCCGCGATGAACACGATGATGAGAACCAGCACAATAATGCCGGTGGTGGTGGATAGCTCCGAGCCGTTGAAATAGAAGATTCCGGCGATGGCCAGCAGTGCCACCAGGTCGATGCCGGCGCCCAGGGTTACCAGCGGGCGGCGCCCCACCTTGTCCACGAGGGAGCGCCCCAGCAGGGTGAAGGCCAGGTTGGTCAGGCCTACCAGGATGGAGGAGGCGCAGGCGGCGTCGCCGGCGATGCCGGCGGACTGGAGCAGGGACGGTGCGTAGTAGAGCACCGCGTTGGTGCCCGCGAATTGGGAGAAGAAGGCGATGAGGATCGCCATGGTGATGGGGCGGGCGGTGCGCTTGGAGAAGAAGGGCTCCGTTGCCGCGGCGTGCGGGGCTGCGTTGTGCATATTTGCCATAACCTGCGCAGCTTCGTTCTTGCCCCACAGATCTTCCATGACGCGCAGCGATTCGCTATCGCGCCCGCGGGTGTAGAGCCAGCGCGGGCTTTCCGGAATGAAGTAGCACACCGCGAGGAAGATGAGGGAGGGCACCGCCTGGATGCCGAGCATCCAGCGCCAGCCCAGCTCCACCGGCATCATTTTGACGATGATGTAATTGGAGAAGTAGGACACCACAATGCCGATCACGATATTGAGCTGCACCGTGGCCACCAGTTTTCCGCGCCGTGCGGCAGGAGATATCTCCGCCGTATACAGCGGGGCGATCACCGAGGAGGCCCCCACCGCGATCCCGCCGAGCATGCGGAAGATGAGGAAGAAGACCCAGCTATTGGCTACCGCCACGCATACAGAGGTGATGAGGTAGAGGGCAGCCACGCCTTTGAGGACGGGGCGCCGGCCCCATTTATCGGCCGGGATGCCGCCGAAGAGCGCCCCGATAATGGTGCCGATGAGGGCGCAGGAGACCGTGAAGCCCAGCTGCCCGGCGCTCAGGTCCCATTTATCTTGGAGGGCTGCCGTGGTTCCGGAAATCACCGCGGTATCGAAACCGAAGAGGAAGCCACCGAGTGATGCGGCGGTGGCCGAAAATGGTACGAGGTGTTTTTTCATGTTCTCTCCTCACCGTTGAGAATGCTGTTCGTGGCTGGTGCTGCGAGAGCGGGAACGGTGCGCTTCCGTTGCGCCCCGTACTCCTTGCCCCGTGCCCCGTTTCCAGCTCAGGAAAGGGGCAGACCGGCCGGTGCATTCACTCTAAGAAGAAGTGCTGGCATGAGATAGGCCCGTCTCCTAAAATTTGCGCAAATTTTAGGAGACGGGCCTAGCTGCGTCGTCGTACCTTTAACGGCAGTCGCGAACCGCTACTGTGCCTGAGCTGCCTTAGCCGCGCGGGTGGCAGCGTTCGTATTCGGCCGTGTACGCGGCGATGAGGGAACGCAGCCGGGGGTGCTCGCCCAGATCCTCGGTGAGGACCACCTTTTCGGTGCCGTCGGCCAGCGGGATTTTCCAATTCGGGTATTCGGTATCGGTCCCGGGCTGGTTTTGGGTGCGCCGTTCGCCCACCGCGTCCACCAGGGCGATGGCCTGGAGCTGGGCGGGGGTGCGGGCAATATAGCAGTGCATCGCCTCGATGAGCTCGCGCTCCGTGGGATCGTGGCTCTCCAGCAGGCCGCAGCCGCACAGGGTGTCGATAAGCACGCTGCGCTCGCGGCGGGCTTCTTCGCGTACCTGCTCCACGGGCTCCACCAGGATATCCAGGGAGGCACGCAGGTCCACGTGTTCGCCGGCCAGGTAGCCGGCCAGCGGGGGTAGGTCGTGGGTGTCCACCGTGACCAGGGAGGCGCTGCGGTAGTGTTCGGGGGCGCGGAAGGCTTCCCCTTCCTTTTCGAAGAGCATAACGGAGGTGCCGAAAATGCCCCGTTCGGTCAGGAAGTCACGCACCCAGGGTTCCACGTTGCCCAGGTCTTCCCCGATGAGGAAGGTGCCTGAACGCGCCGCTTCCAGCATGAGCACGCCGATGAGGGCTTCGTGGTTGTAGTACACGTAGGTGCCGTCCACCGGCTTATTGCCTGCCGGGATCCACCACAGCCGGAAGAATCCCATCACGTGGTCGATGCGCAGCGCGCCGGCATGGCGCATGACGGTGCGGGCCATATCGCGCACCGGTGCGTAGTGCTGGCGGTCGAGCTCCACCGGGTTGAAGGGCGGCGGGGACCAGTCTTGGCCGAGCTGGTTGTACATATCGGGCGGGGAACCCACGCTCACGCCGCTGGCGAAGGCATCCGGGTTGGCCCAGGCGTCCGCGCCGCAGGCCTGCACCCCCACCGCGAGGTCGTGCACCACGCCGATACCCATGCCGGCATCGCGCGCCACCTTCTGGGCGGCTTCCAGCTGCTGATCCATAACCCACTGGCACCAGCAGTAGAAGTCGATGCGTTCGCTCAGCTCAGCGCGTTCACGGCGCGAGGCCAAGGTATCGGGGCGCTCGCATTCGACCGGGAAATGCTTGCCGTAGCGCTCATACATCGCGCACCAGAACGCGAAATCTTCCAGACCCTGACCTTCAGCGGCGCGGAACGCATCGAAATCGGCCTGACGGGCGTGGCTGCGAGGTTCACGGTAAATCACCTCGAGGGCGCTGCGTTTGGCTTCCCAGCAGGCACTGCGATCCAGCAGGGTATTGTGCAGCGAGGATTCCTTGGGGGCTTGCCCCGCCCACGTGACCATGGAGCGCTTGCCGGAGTCCATATAGGCCACTTCGCGGATGTCCTCCGGGCGGATGTAGAGGGGGTTGAAGAAGCGGCGCGACGTCGGCAAATACGGCGAGTTCGTGAGCTGCCCGCACGGTTCGGCGGCGTGCAGCGGGTTAATGAGCACGAATTGCGCCCCCAGCCCGCCGAAGAGCGAGCCGAGTTCCGCTAGGTCCGCGGTGTCCCCCGTCCCCCAGGAGTCGCGCGAGCGCACCGAGTAGAGCTGGCTCATCACGCCCCAACCGGCCACGCCTTTTTCTGCCGGGGCGGGTAGGCGCGCGGGCACCACGATGAGCGCGCCGCTATGCCAGGTGGCGGCTTCCTCCCCCGCGGCCGGCGGGGTGACCTTGGCGCGCACCGTGTGGTAGCCGAGCGGCAGATTGCCCGGGATGATGAAGGCGGCGCGGCCGATCATGGCGCCGTCGATGAGGCGCGGCAGTTCAAAATCTTCGGCCTGCACGGCGGGTAGTTCCGTGCCGTCTTCCAGTTCGTAGGTGAGGGCCACGGCGGCACCGTGGGGCACGTGCACGCGGATGATCTGCTCGTTTCCTTCGCGCACCACCGTGGTGGCGGGCAGCACGTGGCGCCATTCGCGGCTATCGACCGTGTCCAGCGCCGCCTGCGCCGCTTCCGGAGTGGAGGTGTCAATCCCCATGGCCGCGAGCACCGCGACGAGCGTATCGGCATCCACCGTCACGTATTCGCCCGCGAAACTCCAATAATGCGTTGCCACTCCGTATGCATCAGCGATGCGGTTGAGCATATCTTGCGGTGGTGAACCCGCCATGGTTCCCTCCTTGTGTCTCCCCGTGTGTCCCCGGTTGCTCGCCTCCGGTGGCGAGCCCGGTTACTAGAATATCTGCTCCGTTGCCTTTCCGTGGAATTCCGCGCCGTGGTGGGGATGGTGCGACGACGACGGCGCAGCTGGCGCGGGCACCCAGCCGCGCGCCGTTGGCCCCGGGCCGGGCACCGTTGGCACACCACAGCTGCGAAAATTCGCTCCGTGGTAGCTACGCCGTACGCGCAGGATAGGCGTGCCGAAGGTAGATAAAAGAAATAATCGTTGCACCCGCGATAAGCAGCCACGTTATCCCGTAGGGCAGCGCAGAAATGCCATCCGATACGAAGGCCAAGGCCACGATGGAGGTGGTGAGCGGAATGAACATTGTGGATGCCAGGGATTCCACGATTACCGCAGAGCTGGCCATCTCCTCGATGGTGATGCCGTCGGCTTCGTCCGGGTCGTCGAAGAAAATATTGAGGGTGTCCAGGTAGGCGATGCCTATGCCGATCCCGGCAAGGGTCCACGCGATGCAGAACACAGGCGTAGCCGACGCGGGGCGCCACCCGGAGAAAATCCACGCCGCGAAGAAGATCGCCGCGAGCGCGATGAAACCGAGGCCAAAAATAACACGGAGCCGATATCCGCGCCGAGACGCGGCCGGCTTGATGCCGCAGACCACGCCCACAACGGCCCAGCCGAGCCCGCCGCCCATAATAATGATGCCCAGGGCATCCGGGCCGGCCTGATAGAGGTCGTGCGCGGTGAGGGAGACGAGTTCATTTCCCGCAAAATAGCCACCGGTTAGGAAGAGCATGCCGGCCAGGGCAGCGCGGCGGGGTGTTTTTTGAGTGAAGGTGCCCTGCGGCATGAGGAGCACGGCCACGCGGCCCAGCACCGCCACCCCGATGACCATGAGCACGATCTTGAGCGGGCCGGATGCCGGAATAATCGTTATTCCCACGCCCGCCACGATGAGGAGGAGCGCGGTATAGGAGAAGGGCGATTCTTTGCGTTCCCCTTCGGTTTGCAGATTGAGGGCGATAACGAAGCGGGCTACCAGAAGCAGCGGCAGGTAGAGGAGCATGGCCCAGCGCCAGGAGAGCAGGTGCGTTGCCCACGCTGCATATGCCGGGCCTACCACGGAGGACACCACCCAGCTGGCGGAGGAAAAAGCTAGGGTGAGGCGCCGGGCACGCCCGGAAAGACCCAGCGCTACCGCGCCGATGGAGGTCATGGCCAGGGTGGAACCGGCCAGCCCCCGGATCACCGCACCGAGAAGATATATCGAGATATGGGGCGCCGCGGCGCTGGTGCACGCACCCAGCACCAGGAACACGGTCGCACCCATGAGGAGGCGCGGCAAGCGCATCCGATTCATGAGCGCCGCACCGATAGGCAACCCCGCCATGGAAGCAATCGCGGATACACCCATAATCACGCCGTAGAGGTTTTGCGCGTGCAGGTCTTTGGCCAGGATCGGCAAAATCAGCTGGTTGAGGTAGGTCTGCATTCCCCCGATAAGTTCGAGGATAATGACGGCAATAGCGATCACCAGCCCGGCGCTTCGTTTTTTCATGGTCTAACTGTAGCCGGGCCGGAAGTCCTAAGAAATACCGAAGCCGCCCCGCAACATCACCCACGCCACCGTCTCAAAATATGGACACATATGCTATGGTGGCTTTGTTCGACCAAGCACGCATCTTGACGCCACCGCTACCCAACAGCGCTACCGGCTACGTAACAGCAACCCGCTGAAAAACGGCAATTTTCGCCACGGAATAGCATTATCCCCGGCAAAATAGCACGATTCGAGCGCCACACTCTCCACGTATGCGCGATATGGCCTGTTCAGATGCTGAGATTGTGAAAGGTTTCTGTGCCCGCTTTTATCACGCATCTGCGTTCACTACTGCCCTGCACCGATGACCTACGCGCCACCAAAAAATATTGGCGCCAGGATATTGCCGCGGGCATCACGGTGGGAATCGTAGCGCTCCCCCTCGCCCTAGCTTTCGCTATTTCCAGCGGCCTGAGCGCGGAGGCCGGCCTCATTACCGCCATCGTTGCGGGAATTATCGCTGCAATCTTTGGCGGCTCAAATTACCAGATCTCCGGGCCCACCGGCGCCATGGCGGTCATCTTGGCACCCATCGTCGCCGCGCACGGTGCGCGAGTGGTGCCGCTCCTGTGCCTCATGGCGGGGCTCATGATTCTGCTGGCCGGGGTGCTGGGCCTGGGGCGCGCCGTCTCCCTCATCCCCTGGCCGGTTATCGAAGGATTCACGGTGGGCATCGCCGCCATTCTTTTCTTCCAGCAGGTCCCCAATATTATCGGCGTGGAGGCCCGCGCCGGCCTGAGCACCCTCCCGGCAGCATTCGACGCCCTCACCCGCATAACTCCCGCAACGGCGCTCACCACGGGACTGCTCTGCCTGGCCGCCATCATCATTATCGCGGCGTGCACGAAAATCTCGAAGAAGCTCCCCGGGTCCCTCATCGCGGTACTGGTGGTGAGCATCATCGCCTGGGCCGCCGGCCTCACGGTGCCCACCATCGGCACCATCCCCTCCACTCTCCCCGCACCGGTCGTCCCCGAAATCTCCATAAGCCTCCTCAGCGCCCTGGCGCCGGGCGCGCTCGCGGTGGCGGCCCTGGCGGGTATCGAGTCGCTCATCTCCGCGCGAATCGCGGCGGGGATGGTGCGCGGCGGTAGCTATTCTCCGGATCGGGAGCTGGTGGGCCAGGGCCTGGCATCGGTGGGATGCGGGCTTTTCGGCGGCATGCCCGCCACCGGCGCCATCGTCCGCACCGCCGTGAATGTGCGTTCGGGTGGGCGTTCGCGCCTGGCCGCCCTCATCCATTCCCTGGTGCTCATCGCGGTGGTGTATCTGGCCTCCGCCGCGGTCTCGGCTATCCCGCTGTCAGTTCTTGCCGGCGTGCTGGTGGTGACCTGCTACCGCATGATTAATCCGGATACGGTGCGCCAGGTGATGCGCTCCAACCGCTCGGACGCTTCCGTTTTCGTGATCACGGCGATTATCACGGTGGGTCTGGATATTATTTGGGCGATCACCGTGGGAATTATTATTTCCGGGATTCTGGTGTTGCGGCGCATGGCGAACCGTTCAGGTATTTTCCGCGAAGATCTCCCCTCGGATCCGAAAATTGCTATTTTGCGGGTGGACGGCACCATGTTCTTCGGCGTGGGCGACCGCATCGAGCGTGAAATCCCGCGCCTGGCGGGCGTGGACGTGGTAATTTTGCGCCTCTCCCGCGTCGGAATCGTGGATGCCACCGGGGTGCGAGCCCTGGCGCAGGTAGTCGACCGCCTGGTCGATGCCGGCAATACCGTGTTGGTCAAGGGTCTCCCCAAGCAGGTGCAGGAGATGGCCCAGCGCATGGAACTGGGCCAACTCAGCATCGGCGATTATCTTTTCGCGGATATGGACAGCGCGATGGCGCAGGCCCGTCGCATCGTGGCCGCGAATGGCAGCTCCACCGCCACCGGCCGTTTCCGCGCGGTCGAAGAAACGTAAGTCCCCATCACCTACCGGTCACGCCCAATTTCTGGTACCGTTTCCGGTGACAGGACTCCCCGCACCTCTCGTAGAAGTGTCCCAGGGGAGACGTTTTTTCTCACCACCCCGCGAACCATACCTTGTCGCCTTTCCGCGTGCGTGCGAAATAGGTACGACGCCGCCTCCCCCACTACCGCCTAAATGAGGGATGCACTGCACTCATGAGAATGCCCAATGCCAGCAGTACCACGCAGACCGCAATAGGTAGCCACGGCGCAATCCCATAGAGCGCCGTGGACGCAACGGGGGCCAGCACATAGGCCATGCCGTTATTGGCATTGATGAGCCCGGCCATGCCACCCTGTTCGTGCGGCTCCATCTTCAGGGTGGGCGCGGTGTTATATCCCGGCATCGCTAAGCCGGAGCCGAGCCCCGCCAAAACGCAGGCCAGCACGAAAATCCACAGGTGGCTCGGGTAGAGCAGCAGGGCCACCGCCACGAAGAAAATCACCAACCCGCGGCGGAAGAGCTGCACCGCATTCCAGCCGAGCCGCGGTGCCAGCGCGGCCTGGGCGATAATCATGACCACTCCCATAATGGACATGCACAAGGCCGTAAATCCGGCGGTGGCCGCCGCTTCCAGCCCCAATGCGTCTTGGAGCAGGAAGCCGAACACGGTGGTCAGGGTGGAAAATACGGTGAACATGAGGAAGCCGCAGGCCAGGAAGGCGAATGCTCGCGGGTCGAAGTAAATGACTTTGGCGGGCTTCTCCACGCGCTTTTCACCCCGGGTGGGTTTGAAGGTCACCAGCAGCACTACAACCCCGGCCAGGATCATGAGCGGCATGACCACTAGCGGCAGCATAAATCCGCCGAGGGCCGCCAGGCTCCCACCCACCAGCGCGCCGAGGATGGTGGCGAATCCTTGCGCGGCGCCCAGCATGCCCACGCCTTTGACTCGCTGCGCTTCGCTGTAGGTGTGGGTGATGATGTAGGTCTGGGCGGCGGGCGTGATGGCGGCAATGGATCCGCCGTACAGCAGGCCCCGGGTGAACACCACTCCGATCACCAGGGCGCTTCCCACCAGCGCGCCTTGCAAGCCGAACCAGGCCACTACCGCGAAGGCCGCGAGCGCGGTGGCCGCGCCGAGCATGCCGGTCACCAGGATGGGGCGGGTTCCCCGCCGCAAGGAGACTCTCCCCCACGTGGTTGAACTGAGCGAGAGCACGATGGCTGCCAGGGAGATCGTCGCCCCGATATGCCATTCTTGCAGGCCAATTTCGCGCGAGAGCGGGGCAATAATCGGATTGAGAATCATCTGGCCCATATAGGCCAGCAGTACCGTGAGAAATAGCGGGAACAGGCCCGGTATCTTGCCCTTCTTCGAGCAGGGTTCAGATGCGGCTTCCGTTCCGAGTTGCAATGCGGCTCCCGTTTCGAGTTTCGATGCGGATTCCGATCCGCGTTCTGATACCGGATCCAATTCCGGTTCCGCTGCCGGTTGCTGGTGAGTATTCGCGTCGGTCATAGCGCTTCCTTTTCAGAAGTAATGGGTGAACGGCACACACACTAGAACACTGTTCTAGTAATGTCAATGCGGGGTGGCGATATGCTGGGCATATGCACGCTAAATCCGTGAACACCGGCCGGCGCGTCGGTCTGACCCAGGATAAAATTCGCCAGGCCGCCCAGGGCCTCTCCCGTGACCGCGGTATCGAAAACTGGTCGATTCGCGATTTAGCGCTTGAACTCAAGGTCTCCCCTTCGGTGATTTACCACTATTTCGCCAACCGGGACGCCATCGTCGATGCCGTGATCGCGCATCTCATCGGCTCCATCGCCCTGCCCGAAACAAGCTTGGAGTGGAAGGAGTGGTTCATGGCGCTGGCGCAGAACGCCCGCCCGGTTCTGCTTGAGCATCCGGGGGTGACGGAGCGGATGATGCACGGCAATTTCAGTGCCGAGATGCTCCCCCTCCTCGAAGCATCCTTCGAAAAACTGCACGAGGCCGGTTTCCGCCACCACGCCCCGCAGGCTTACACCATGATTATCAATACAATTCTGTGGGCGATCACGGCACGCAATTTGCGCAGCCCCACCCGCCGCGAGCAGCGCCACGATCTAGGCCGCATGGTGGCCGAGGCTCAGCCCCTGGCTGCCACCTCCACCGCGCTCACCGATATGCTCACCAACTACCTGCTGCCCCTCACGGATCCGCAGAACGAAAACCAGATGAGCCAGGAATACTTCACCATCATGGTGCAAGCCCTCCTGGTGGGCCTGGAACAAACACTCCTCCCCCGCGAAACCACTAACTAACGCAGCGACTAACGCGCACCGATGAGCGCACACCTACAGCAGCACCCGCAGCAGCCCCTCCCACCGAGGCACCGCCTAAGATAGTCCCATACCACCCCGGCCGCACCCGCGCGCCCGGGCCCGCCGTGAAAGGAGCCGCGCGTGGCACTGACCCTATCCACCATCGAGGAAAGCGTGCGCGCGCTGGCCGGCCAACCCAGCTACACCCGCGATTTCTTCTTTGACCTGCTGCGCGCGTACGGCATCTCAAAATCTTCCATCGCCCGCCTGCGTTCCACCACCGCCAGCTCGATCAACGTCGCGGCCGACCGCGAACACGATATCGCGTGGAAAAACAAGCTGTACATCCGCAAAACCTCCGGCGACCTCGTGGCCGCGGCCCTCGATCTCAAAACCAGCGACACCGCGATCCGCTACAACACCCGTTTCGTCATCGCCACCGATTACATCAGCCTCGCCGCTTTCGATACGAAAACGGGCGATTCCCTCATCACCCCGCTCGCGCAGATCGACAAAAACATCACATTCTTCCTGCCGTGGGCGAATATGGAGCGCCGCGATTTCGCCTCGGATACCAAAGCGGACCGCCGCGCCGCCGAACACATGAGCAAGCTCTACGACGACCTCCTCGAAGCCAGCCCGGATATGCTCACCGACGCCGCCTCCCGCCACGGCCTCAATATTTTCTTCACCCGCCTCCTTTTCTGTTTCTTCGCGGAGGACACCGGCATTTTCGCGCGCGGCCAGTTCACCAGCGCCATCGGCTCTTTCACCGCCCGCGACGGCTCCGACACCGCGGAATTCCTACGCACCCTCTTCCGCGCCCTCGACACCCCGAACGCCGCGGACAAACCCGTCTACCTGCAAGACTTCCCGTACGTCAACGGTCGCCTTTTCCGTATTAATAACGACGACGACGCCTCTTTGGCGGTCCCCCACTTCACCATGGCGGCCCGGGACTCCCTCTTGCGGCTCGGCACCCTGGATTGGTCAGAAATCAACCCGGATATTTTCGGTTCCATGTTCCAGGGCGTGGTCGATAAGCAGCAGCGCGCCAACCTGGGCCAGCACTACACCTCGGTTCCCAATATCTTCAAAACCATCCGCCCGCTCTTCCTCGACGAGCTGGAACAGCAATACGATGCCGCCGCCAACTCGGTAAAGAAACTGCGGGATTTGCTGGCTCGTATCCAAAGCATTAAGGTATTCGATCCCGGGTGCGGCAGCGGCAATTTCCTCGTTATTGCTTATAAAGCGCTGCGCCACTTGGAGCATAGAATCCTGGAGCGTATTGATAGCCTCTCAACCTCGGGCTCCTGGTCTTTGCTGGGGATGGGTGAAGAAGAAAAGCTGGGCGCGGCTACCCTGGGCCTGGCTTCTTCGGTCATCAATATTGAGAACTTCTACGGCATCGAAATCGATGACGTCTCGGTCGAAATGGCGATCCTCTCGCTCTGGATCGCCAAGCACCAGATGAATGAGGAATTCGCGGAGAAATTCGGCGTAGATATTCCCCTCATCCCGCTCAAGGAAACCGGGCATATTGTGCACGGGAATGCCACCCGCCTCGACTGGAATGAGGTCTGCCCCAATAACGGAACAGATGAAATTTACGTTATCGGGAATCCACCGTATGTGGGAAGTACGTACCAGACCAAGGATCAGAAGGAGGACTTCGCCTATGTTTTCGATAGCGCGAAGTATCCGAAGAAGCTCGATTACGTTGCTCTGTGGTTCATTAAGGGCGCCAATTACATTCGCGGCACCCGGGCCAAGCTCGCTTTTGTGACCACGAATTCTATTACCCAGGGTGAGCAGGTCGCCCTCCTCCACCCGCATGTATTCACGGGCGGTATCGAGATCGGCTACGCCTACACCTCGTTCAAGTGGAGTAATAACGCCTCCCATAATGCCGGAGTCACCGTCGCGGTGATCTCGCTGCGTAATGAGAGTTCTGATCCCAAATACCTCTTCACCGGACTCGTCCAAACGCCCGTCGAGAATATTAACGCCTACCTCATTGCAGGCAGCGATACCTACGTGACCGCCCGCACCAAGGCACTCTCTCGTGAACTACCAAAGATGAGCTACGGTTCTAAGCCCACCGACGGCGGTAACCTTATTCTTTCGGATCAGGAAGCAGAAGATCTCCTCACCGGCCATCCCGAGCTTTCCGATATCATCAAGCAGTTCGTGGGAGCTGACGACTACATCAACGGGAAAGATCGCTACTGCCTGTGGCTCACGGAGGAAAACCGGAACGGAGCAGCCGAGATTCCGGAGGTGAAGCGACGCCTCGACCGGGTTGTCCAGATGCGTACCGCAAGCACCGACAAATCCACCAATAGCTACGCGGCTCAACCTTGGCGATTCCAAGCAATTCGCTATAAACCCACGGATTCCATTATCGTGCCGATCCATACGTCTGATCAGAGAGACTACGTTCCCATCGGATATCTGGGTCCCGATACCGTCATTTCTAATGCATCCTTTGCCATCTACGATGCCGAACCGTGGTTATTTGCGTTGCTGACCTCGAAGATGCACATGGCTTGGCTGCGCGCAGTAGGTGGATACTTAGGAACATCGCTCCGGTACTCGAATACCTTGGTCTATAACACTTTCCCCGTGCCAGAGTTGTCGGCGTCGTCGAAAGAAGAACTTACGAAACGTGCGCTACGCGTACTCGATGTACGCGAATACCACTGCGAAAAAACCTTAGCCGAGCTCTACGACCCGGACCTTATGCCACGCAACCTCCGCGAAGCGCACGAAAAAATTGACGAGGCAGTCGATAGACTTTATCGCAACAAGCCCTTTACTTCTGATGAGGAGCGGCTGGCCGTACTGTTTGAGAAATATCAGCAGCTCGTTGCGGCGGAGGGGAAGTAGCGTGGCGCGCGTCGCCGGGAGTGAGGAAGATATGCACCACATCGATATACCGGAAACGCACACTGAGCCCTTGGCGTCGATTCTCAATAATTTGCGGCTGGAGCGCTGCGGTACGGGGCGGTACCGCGGCCAGAACCTGGTGCAGATCACCGGGAAAGTGTACGGCGGGCAGGTGCTCGGGCAGGCCACCATGGCGGCGGCTGATGATGTGCAGCGCTCGCTCGGCATCGGTGAGGATGAGCGGCTGGCGCATTCCATTACCGCGGCGTTCCAGCGGGCCGGGCACCTGGATGAGCCTATCGAGTTCCAGGTGGAGGAGATCAACGACCTGCGCTCCTTCTCTACCCGGAATGTGACCGCGTATCAGGGCGACCGTTTGATTTTCACGGCGCGGGTGTCGTTCCAGTTGCGCCAGCCCGGGCCTACCCTGGCTTCCTCCATGCCGGATGTTCCCGGGCCGGAGGGGCTGCCGTCTTCGGTGGATTTCTTCGGGGCACTCGATAATGTGTTCGCGAAGGTGATGTCGTCCACGAACGGGATTGATATGCGGCGGGTGGAAGGTGATATCTACCTGCGGCCGGATCCGGGGCGGTCCCCGCGCCAGCATCTGTGGCTGCGGGCGCGTTCGCCGATGCCGGAGGGAACCTCGCGTACTCTCCAGCGGGCGATGCTCGGGTATTCGGCGGATCAGTTCATGCTGGAGCCGGCCTTGCGGGCCCTCGGGCTGGCCTGGCTTTCCCGCGGGATTTCGGTGGCGACGCTTGATCACGCGATCTGGTGGCATCGCAATTTTGATATGTCGGAGTGGATTTTGGCGGAGATGGAATGCGTTTCTGCGCAGAATGGGCGCGCCCTGGTGAACGCGAAGTTCTTCCAGGACGGCCGCCATATTGCCTCCATGAGCCAAGAAGGGATGGTCCGGGTGCCAGAACGACACCCGGACCATCCCGAGCAGCATGTCGAGTAGCTGGGTGCAGCTACTCAGTGTGGGCGCTGCGCGCGTGGGCATAAGCGGTTGACTCGTGCCCGTACGCAGCTAGCGTGCCTGAACTTTTCGCACGCGCACTTAGCGCGGCGGCTCGCCTAGCGCGCCAGTTTGACTAGCGCGTTAGCTTGTTTAGCGCGTGAGCTTGCGGTGGGCGCCGGCACCCGGGTTGAGTGCGGCTTCACCCAGGCGTTCCACCTTGTTCTTCTCGTACCCTTCGAAGTTGCCTTCGAACCAGTACCACTTCGAGGGATCCTCATCGGTGCCTTCGTAGGCGAGGATGTGGGTGGCCACGCGGTCAAGGAACCAGCGGTCGTGGGTGATAACCACGGCGCAACCCGGGAACTGCAAAAGCGCATTTTCCAGGGAGGACAGAGTTTCCACGTCCAGATCGTTGGTCGGTTCGTCGAGGAGCAGCAGGTTGCCGCCCTGCTTGAGGGTGAGGGCGAGGTTGAGGCGGTTGCGTTCACCACCGGAAAGCACCCCGGCCTTCTTCTGCTGATCCGGGCCCTTGAAGCCGAATGCGGAAACGTAAGCACGCGAGGGCATTTCCACCTGGCCAACCTGGATGTAATCCAGCCCGTCAGAAACAACTTCCCACAGGCTCTTCTCCGGGTCGATACCGGCGCGGTTCTGATCCACGTAGGAGATCTTCACCGTTTCCCCGATCTTCAGCTCCCCGCCATCGAGGGGTTCGAGGCCGACGATGGTCTTGAAGAGGGTCGTTTTACCCACGCCGTTCGGGCCGATAATGCCCACGATGCCGTTACGCGGCAGCGAGAAGGACAGCCCATCGATGAGCACGCGGTCCCCGAAGCCCTTCTTGAGGTTCTTCGCTTCGATAACCACATTGCCCAGCCGCGGCCCCGGCGGAATCTGGATTTCTTCGAAGTCGAGCTTGCGGGTGCGTTCGGCTTCCGCTGCCATTTCTTCGTAGCGTTCCAGACGTGCCTTCGACTTGGCCTGACGGCCCTTCGCCGAGGAACGCACCCACTCAAGTTCATCCTTGAGGCGCTTGGCGAGCTTGGCATCCTTCTTGCCCTGGATTTCCAGACGATCCTTCTTGGTTTCCAGGTAGGTCGAGTAGTTGCCCTCATAGGGGTAGAGGCGGCCGCGGTCCACTTCCGCGATCCACTGCGCCATATTGTCCAGGAAGTAGCGGTCGTGGGTGATGGCGATAACCGCGCCCGCGTAGGACTTCAGGTGCTTTTCGAGCCACAGCACGGATTCGGCATCCAGGTGGTTCGTCGGTTCGTCAAGGAGAAGCAGGTCCGGGGCTTCCAGCAGCAGGCGGCACAGCGCCACACGGCGGCGTTCCCCACCGGAAAGCACGGACACCGGGGTATCCCCCGGAGGGCAGCGCAGCGCGGCCATGGCCTGCTCCAGCTGGGAGTCCAGATCCCAGGCGTTCGCGGCATCGATTTCCGTTTGCAGCTTGCCCATTTCTTCCATGAGAGCATCGAAGTCCGCATCCGGATTCGCCATTTCTTCACCGATGGCGTTGAAACGGGTGATCTTCTCCAGGATGTCCTTACGCCCCAGCTGCACGTTTTCCAGGACGGTCTTGTCCTCTTCGAGGGGAGGTTCCTGGAGGAGGATACCCACCGTGTAGCCCGGGGAAAGGCGCGCTTCCCCGTTGGAGGGCTCATCCAGCCCGGCCATGATCTTCAAGATTGTTGATTTACCGGCACCGTTCGGACCGACCATGCCGATCTTGGCTCCGGGGAAAAACGCCATGGTGACGTCGTCAAGGATGGTCTTATCCCCCACACGCTTGGAAGCGTGGATCATCTGGTAAATGTATTCAGCCACTTATCCCGTCCTGATTCGCGATTCAGTGCCGCGCATCGCGCTAGGTGTTGCGCGAGCGGCCCAGACCAGTGTACCGAGCCGCCCGCGAAAAGTCCCCCCGATGTGACTGGAACCGGGATGGAATGGGATTTTCTCAAGTAGATAAGCATGCCATCGCGGCACACTGCGGATATCTACGTGGTGGTAAAAGAATCGCTAACGAGTCTGGTAGATGTCTCTTCGGTATACGCCTTGCCTAGGAGCTGAAACTAATACTCCACCCCGAGGCGACGCACCACCTCATCAAAAGGCACGAGCCGCTCTTTGCCGGACTCAACATCCGCCCAGATCTTCTCCGCCTCAATGAGGTCGAGGGCATCTTCAATAGCCTCGTATGCCACTACTTCGGCTTTGTCACCCGCAAGCTCTTCAAGGCGGTCAAGCATTTCTTCACCAATATTGATACTCATCATTACATCCCTCCCCTCAATAACTAGGCGCGGAAATAGTGAAGGGTTCCGGGGTTTGTTCCGAGGAATGAAACCCGGACATGCTTGTAGTGTACCTATCAGAACAACGGGTGAGTAGAGGCATTTTCGGCATCACCATGCGCCACCTGACGGATCCGAGCGCAGGGCTTCATCCGCTGACATCGCGTCAGGAGACATTCCTCCAGGGGACATAGCATCGGGTGACATCCCCGGAGGCGGTACACCTATTCCCGCTGGCCCGAGCGGTTCGCCCGATGCTTCAGAAGAATCCGACTCCTCGGTGAGCCACCGGCTATCCCCCGGCGTGCTTTCCCCGGCCGCCGTATCCGCGGAACTCACCGTGCCAGCGGCTCCGCCATTTGTTTCCGCACTCGGATCGGGGCGCACTTTGACGAAGCTGGCCCGCCCGGTGGTGAGTTCCACTCCCACGGCATCGGCAAAGAGGGTGAGCCCACGCATCGTGGAACCGTCCTTACCGGTCCATTCGCGCATATCGAGCCGCCCGCGCACCAGCAGCGGAGTGCCGGTAGTCACCGATGTTTGGATATTACGGCCGAGGGTGCCGCGAGCCCGCACCGTGTACCAAATAGTATTGCCGTCCTCAAAGCGGTTAGTTTCCCGCGAGAAATAGCGCGGAGTCACTCCGAGATTGACCGTGGTGACATCCCCACTGGTGGCGTTCTCATAAACTTTCGGGTTGCCGCCGGCATATCCACGTACCGCGACGATGGTGTCATTAACCATGATGCTGTCCTTTCCCACCGCCACGGGCGGGCGGTGGACACCATCATGACCCGCTCACGCTCGCCCGGCTATCCGCATGATCCTACCTGTGGATAACCGCTACGTTTCGGCAAGCTGTGGATAGCGGAGCTCCTCGCCTTCCAAATTCAGCGAACGTACAACTTCATCGCTGGGGGCTGCGGTCAGCAAAGTGGGCGTAAGGAACCCGAAATCTTCCCAAAACGGTGCTCTCACTCCCACTTTGTTCGCGATGAAGGCTCGTCGCTGAGTCGGACGGGAAACATAGTGCAAATTCCGGATGGTCGAGGACGCGTAGTGCAAGCCCAGGACGGAAATCGGGCCAAAATAGTGCGTAGATTTGCATCCTGTTGCGAGGCCACTGTTGAACCCTCAGTGACAAGCCATCATTAGCCCCACTTTTTGGCTATTACCCTACGAATTCCCGCGATACTGACCCGTAGGCCGATATTGATATGAGAAGAGAGCCTAACGGCGCTTGCGTCCGCTAGACCCTCTCTGAGACATGATGGGAGACCTTGTTCCCACCTTCTGCGCCATCTATTTTGCCATAGTGCTCATATTAAAGACCCCGGCCCGCGCACCACCTGGCGCACGCGCGCGTACTGGTCGAGCACCTCTCGCGCCGGAGCAACGCAATGCTTCTCCACCACCGCGCCTAGCTCCTTATTCACCGCGCGCTGGTAGGCCCGCGCCCGGGCTGCTGCGCTGCGGCGTCGTGCCCACCATCCCAGGGCGAAACCGCACAGCAACGCGAGCACCGCGCCAAGAGCCGCCGCCCACCACGGCGCCACCGCCGCGATGCCGGCAGCAACGCACGCCGCGGCAAGCAGTACCCCGGCGAGCACGCCACCCAGCAGCGCCCCACGCCCGCCACTACGCACCGGAACGGCGCGCAAAGCACCACCAATGGCGCGGCGCAGGGATGCCGCGTCGCTCACTCGCTCGTCCACCCGGCGCGCCCACAAACGGGGCAGGCCACTCGTCGCGTGCGCGAGCCAGGCTTCGCGGTGCGCATCCACCACCGTGGCGGCGGGTTGCTCGGGCGGCGCCACGGCGCGGGCATGCCAGCCCACTCCTGCAATCGCCTCGGCCACCGCCGGCACCCCGGAGGCCACCGAGAGCCCGCGCGCGATCTCCTCCGCCTTCTCCGCTTCCAGAGCTACAGGCGCGGCCTCGAGGCCCTCGCCCAGGCGCGCCGCGATCTCGTCAAGATACGCGGCGGTGGTCTCCAGGGCGGCGTTCGTGAGTCCGGCTGCCTTCTCCAGGGCGTCACGCAGCGGCTCCAGCCCGCGCCGCCGCAGTGCCGAGACCGGGAAAATCGGGACGCTATCGGCAATGCCGTCCGCGCGTAGCAGCTTGCGGATATCGGCGGTGATGGCCTGCGTTCCGCCCTCCGGGAGGGTATCAATCTGGTTGAGGACCACGATCATGCGGTCGGCCCGTTCACGCATCGCCGCGATATAGGAATCGTGGATGAGGTGATCGGCGTATTTTTGCGGGTCGAGCACCCACACCAGCACATCCACGAGCGGCAAAATCCGATTGACGAGCGCCGAATTGCCCAGGCTCACCGAATCGTGATCGGGCAGATCCAGGAGCACCAGCGAATCAAGATCACGCTTGGAGGTATTGAGCAGCGAATTATGGGAAATGGTGCGCTCCGTTTTCACGCCGAGGGCCTCGAGCACGGGGCGAGCCGCCGGGGACCACACGCAGGCCGTAATATCCATGGTGGTGGGCCGCACGTCTCCCGCGTCGGCAAAATTGAGCTCGGTGAGCGCATTGAACAGCGTGGACTTCCCCGAACCGGTGCCGCCCGC
The DNA here is from genome assembly GCF_051265835.1 of Actinotignum inguinis. Lineage (NCBI taxonomy): Bacteria > Bacillati > Actinomycetota > Actinomycetes > Actinomycetales > Actinomycetaceae > Actinotignum > Actinotignum inguinis. Next base: position 18,428 of record NZ_JBOZDP010000017.1, read on the forward strand.
GAGCGCCGCCACCGTCAGGCCGAGCCCCGCCTCCAGGCGCCCGGAAATCTCCTCCAGTTCCCTTTCGGCCCGCTGCAGCACATACGGATCGAATAGATCTTTTCCTTGAGCGACGACGCCGCGCAGCTGCTCCAAGCGCGCGGTCACGGTGGCTGTGTCCATGAGCTTCTTCCCTTCCTCCACTAGAACCTGTCTTTGAATTCGACGGCGCGCAGCCGGAGCGTGCGCCCCGAGCCGAGCTCCACATCGCCGAGCTGGCTGAGGAATACCTCCGTGACTTCGGTGAGCGCACCGTCGAGGAGCCGGGCGAGTTCTTCGCGGGCCTCGCGCACCGCCCCGCCCCGGTAGAGTCCTTCGGCCAGCGGGCGCGCCCCGTTCACTCCCCCCGCTGCGGCCCCGAGCACCGCGGCCATCCCTGCGGTTCCAAACCAGCGGTTGGGCGGGGCGGCGGTGGCGGCGCCCTTGAGGTAGCTCATCCAGGCGGAGAAGGCGCGGAAACGGATGGCGTCCAAGTCGAGTGCGGCGGTGGCGTTCGCTGCGAGTTCGCGGGTGTCAATGACCCCGCCGGCCCAGGCGGTGAGAATCGCCTCGCTCACTTCGCTGAGCTGCTGAGTGAGGGTGACATCCGCGGCGGTGCGGACCGCTTCGAATACGGTGGTCATGGCGGCATCGCGGGCCCCGCTGCGCCCGCGCGCGCCCAGGCCGGGGGCGGCGGCCGGGTTGATGCCGGCCAGCGGCCCGCCGCTGGAGGCGGCGGAGAGCCAGGCGGTGGTGGGAGCCCCGGCTCCGAAGCGGCCGCTGAGGGCGGCCTTGCGCAGGGCCTCGCGCGGGGCGGTGGCGGATTGCTCCACCACGGAGCGCAGGTGCTCCACGGCTTCCGCCTGCATTTCCACCGCGGCGGCGATATGTTCCAGGCGTTCGCCCATATGCGGGAACATGGCGGCATCCGCGCGGGTGATGAGCGCCTGGCCGAAGCCGGTTTCAGACATGGATTCGAGCCACTGGCGCAGCTCGGCCACGCTGGCGGGGGGAAGGAGCCCGGCGGTGGGGCCGTTATCGGCCACGATGAGAAGCGGGGAGTCCCCCAGCCCGGAGCTTTCCATACGGCGCGCCAGGTCCGCGCGCACCGTAGGCGTGGCGCTGGCCGGGACCCGGTTGAGTACCACCGCGGTGGTCACCCCGCGCCCGTGCGCATCGGTGAGCACCGACCAGGCGGTGGCATCCCCGTAGCGGGACGCGGTGGTCACAAAAATCCACAGGTCGGCGCTATTGAGAAGGGTGCGAGCCAGGGCGCGGTTATCGGCATCCACGGAATCAAGATCGGGGGCGTCTACCAGCACCAAGCCGGGGATTGCCCCGGCGCTTTCGCGGACCTCGGCCAGGGTGGTGAGCACGTGGCCTTCCAGGAGCGGGGCGTCATCCGGGTGCACGGCGATCACCGGGGTGCGGGTGGTGGGGCGCAGCACCGAGGCGGCGGAGAGTTCTTCGCCGAAAAGCGAATTGAAGAGGGTGGATTTCCCGGCCCCCGAGGAGCCGCCGAGCACCACCACCGCCGGGGTGGCTTCCCGTTCCATCCGCGGGAGCACCCGGTTTTTTAGCTGGGTGATGAGCTGGGTGCGCTCGGCTTCGATATCGCGCGAGCCGGGTAGGGCGAGGGGAAAGCGCGCTTTATCGAGCGCGTCGATAGTGCGAGCGATGAGACGAGGAACATCACGATATTGAGCCACCCCTCTATTGTTCACTATTTTGACGCGGGCGCGTAGTTTTAACCGCGCCGCCGATTCGGGTACATTAAGAGCGCCGCTTCTGCGCAAGGTGTTAGTTCTTTCCGCATCGTGATAGTTCATTGCGTATTGTGAAAGTTCGTTACATATTGTGCCGGGCGCGCGCTAGGCCCCCGTAGCTCAGTGGATAGAGCACCGGACTTCTAATCCGTTGGTCGAAGGTTCGAATCCTTTCGGGGGCGCTCGTGGATTGAGCCGTTCTGTAGCGGAGTTACGGCCTGCCAGCTGGCGGCGTCGTCGTACTATCCCTTCCCCACGCGGACCGCACGCGCCCGCCCGCGCGCGTGTGCTTAGAATGGAGGGGTGAGTTACCACGATCTAAACGATCCGATTGTCTGGATCGATTGCGAAATGACAGGCTTGGATCCGCGTGTTGATGAGCTGGTGGAGATTTCCGTTGTTGTGACGGACGGTGACCTCCAGCCGGTGGACGCGGGCATCGATATTATTATTAAGCCCTCCGATGCGGCGGTCGCGCAGATGAATGATTTTGTGCGCGATATGCATACCTCGTCCGGTCTCATTAATGAATGGGAGACCGGGGTGAGCGTGGCCGAGGCGCAGCGCCAGGTGCTTGCTTATCTCAAGGAGCGGGTGCCGGAAGGTAAGGCGCCGCTGGGCGGTAATTCGGTGGGTACCGATAAGACGTTCCTCATCGAATACATGCCTGAGCTGGTCGATTACCTCCACTATCGCATTATTGACGTCTCCTCCATTAAGGAGCTGACGAAGCGCTGGTACCCGAAGGCGTATTTTGTGTCGCCGGAGAAGTTCGGGCACCACCGGGCGCTCGGTGACATTTACGATTCCATCGACGAGCTGCGCTATTACCGCGCGGTGCTCTTCCCGGAAAGCGTGGAGACCGAGGCCGCCCAGCAGGCTGCCCGCAGCGTGGAAGGCGAAACGAAGCGGTTGGCTTCAAGCGGTGCGGGCGATGCCGGCGAAACCGGCACCACACCAGCCGAAACCGCGGCCGGCGAAACTGCCAGCACCGCCGAAGCCACCGAATAATTACGCGTCCACGCCTTCCCCGATGAAGCCGCCAATGGCGCGCAGCTCGGGCAGGTGCGGATTCCGGCACGAATGCGCCGGGCACAGATCGAACCACGGGCCCATCTCAGTGAGGTGGGCCCGCTGCGCGCGCGGACGCCCCTCCAGGCGCTCCTCCACCAGGTCAGCCAGCCCGGCCACGAAAGCCGGATGCTCTTCCGGGGTAGACACCCGCGCGAACGCCAGACCGCATTGCTGCGCCGTGGCCCGCGCCTCATTATCGAGGTCCCACAGCACTTCCATATGGTCGGAAACAAACCCAATAGGAACGACGACGACGGCCCGCCGCCCCCGCCCCGGCAGCGTTTCGATAACATCATTAATATCCGGTTCCAGCCACGGAATATGCGGCGGGCCGGAACGCGACTGGAAGACCATCTGCCAGCTCAGGTGCGCCCCCACCTGCTCCTCCACCGCGCTGCGGATAGCATCGCGCACCGCTTCGTGCTGGCGCAGGTAGAGACCGCCGCCCAGCTCGGGCGGGCCGGAGAGCTCATTGGCGCGGTTGGGAATGGAATGCGTGGTGAAGAGGACTTCGATCTCCTCAGCGGCGAAACCGCGTTCCCGCATCTGGGTGTAGGCAGCCGCGAGGCCCTCAATAAAGGGCACCACAAAACCGGGATGATCGAAGAATTCCCGCAGTTTATCCACCCGCATATCCTCGGGGATCTGCGCGTATTCGAGCGCGTCCGCGAAATCCTCCCGGTATTGGCGGCAGGAGGAATATCCCGAATACGCCGAGGTCGGCACCGCCAACAGGGTGCGGTGGCCATCCTCGTATGCTTCGCGCACCACTTCCCAAATATAGGGTTCCCAATTTCGGTTGCCCCAGTAGACGGGAATATTGTGGCCGCGCCGGGCGAGCTCACTTTCCAGGCGGGCACGCAGCGCCGCGTTTTGCCCGTTGATCGGCGAGCTGCCCCCGTTGAGGCGGTAGTGCACCGCCACTTCTTCGAGGCGGTCATCGGGGATGCCGCGCCCGGCCGTAACGTTGCGCAGGAAAGGTAGCACGTCCTCCTGGCCGTTGGGCCCGCCGAAAGAGGCGAGCACGATGGCATCGTAGGCGGTCGGTTCGCTCACCCAGTGCTCCCCGCGCGCGGCAGCGTGCTGCACCGCGGGGCTTCCCGCAAGAATATGCTCGCCCGGGGCGCGGGTGATGCGCGTGGCACGCGGAGCTTTCCGTTCGGCCACCAGGGCGGCGCTGGTCTGTTGGCTTTGGTAGTCCATGAATCTCCTGTGTAAGCACTGCTTATCCGTGAACATTGCTTATTGCGCGAGCGCTGTTTATTCGGTGACGGTCCGGCACCGATCCTTATCCTTAAACACTGCTTCTCCGTAAACGCCGTTTACGGCGTAAACACCGTTTAGGCTTCGTAGCGCAGAATCTTGGCGAGCTCGCTAGTTTCGCACCGCCGCCCGAAGAAGAAGGGCGTTTCGTGCTTCATCCAGCGCCGCGCCTGGGTGTAACGCATGGCGCGCATCAGGTCCACAATCTGGGTGGGATCTTCGGCTTCAAAGGCGAGCATCCACTCGTAATTCGACATCCCGAAGCACGCCACCGTATTGGCGAGGATCCCCTCAAATTTCGAGGCCGCCATACCGTGTTCGCGCAGGTGCACGGCGCGTTCCTTGCCGTCCATGAGGTACCAATCGGCGTGCCGCACGAAGGGGTAGGTGCACAGCCAGGTCAGCGGCTTATCGCCCACCAGGAAGGCCGGCGCGTGCATGCGGTTGAATTCCGCGGCCACGTGCACGCCGGGAACCTGCCAAGTCACATCGAGATTTTCGAAAAGCGGCGTGGTGCGCAGATCACGCATGAAATCCTGGAGCGGGGCGAGGTCCTTCCCGTGCACCCACACCATAAGATCGGCATGCTCATGCAAATTGGACAGATCGTAGAAGCCACGCAGAGTAACCTCCGGATGCGCGGCAATAACTTCATCAATGCGCGCCGTGGCATTCGAAAGATCCGCGGGGGCCGGGCTGCCGGCCGGGCGATGAACAACTGTGTAAATCGTGTATTCGGTATCAGGATGGTGGTCGCCGCCGGAGACGCTCCAGTTCGGTTCCACATCTGCGGGTCGTTGAGTCATGTTCCCCATCGTACTGTCTCCTAAGTCTTTCGTCACTTGACACGCGCAGAAAAACTGTATCAGATTTCAGAGACTGCCGATTTTCGCCCGGCCCAGCGCGGGTGGCTCCCCTCCAGTATCGCCGAGTTTCGATGCGAAAGACGATTATTTTGCGGGGCGCCGCACACGTGGGTGTCGCCATCTTGGTACGACGACGCCGCCCCGTTCCCGCTCCCCCACCCGCAAGCAGTGTTCACGTGGCGCGCGGCTGCGCCCTGAGTGTGAGCGCCGGTATCGCTCTCGAGACTGGCGTATTAGCCCTCCGCTCGCGCCTCGTATTGGCGCACCCCGGAACTCACCCCGGCGAAGCGGAAGGGTGCGGTGGTCTGGGGCGGCGTCGAAAAATCAGCGGAATCGGTGCGCAGGGCTCCGTGTAAAACTCGGTAGGTGGGGAAATCGATGGGTTCGCGCGCGGCCAGCATCGCGGCTACGCCTTCCGCATCCGCCCCGGTTTCCCGCAGTCGCTCGCGGTAGCCGGCCACCGGGATGCCGGTGAAGAATTCCGCCACCGCTCCCGAGCCGTAGGAGAAGAGCCCGATGGGAGTATCGGTCAGATCGGCCGGGTCGGTGCCGAGCAGGGAAAGAATGCCGATATAGAGGGCAGCCGTATAGGAATTGCCGATCTGGCGCCCGTAGGCGAGACCGCTTTCGATCACCTCATCGCCGCGCGGGTCACCCGTATGGGCCATGAGGCGGGCATGGGCTTTGCGTGCCATTTTCCCGAAGGGCTGGTGGTGCACGAAACGAGCCAGCTGAGCTGCGGGGATGCCGCCCTGGGCGAGGTAGTCATCATAGGCCCCGGTGAGGGCATCCATATAGGCGTCCATGGAGAGGTGGCCGTCCACCAGCGGGGTGCTGGAATCATTCGGGCGCCAGAAGTCATTAATATCCGCGGTGTAAACGCCGCTCACCGCGGGGATGGTGAGGAGGCGCGGCTCCGCGCTCACCAGGAAAGCCACGGCGCCGGCCCCTTGAGTGGGTTCCCCGGCCCCGCCCGCCGCATACCGGGCAATATCCGCGGCGATAACCAGCACTTTTTCTTTCGGGTGGCGCGCCACAATACCGAGCGCGCTTTGGAGCGCCGCGGTCCCCCCGTAGCAGGCTTCTTTCATTTCCACGGTGCGCACATGGCGCGGCAGCCCGAGAAGGGCGTGCAGGAAAACCCCGGCGGATTTCGACTGATCCACCCCGGATTCGGTGGCGAAGATGACGGTGCGGATTCCCTCCGCGCCGGTGGCGGCCAGCAGCCGCGCCCCGGCCTGGGCCCCCAGGGTGACGGCGTCCTCATCGAGGGACGGGATGCTCATATGTTCCTGACCGAGCCCCACGTGATATTTACCCACGGGCACCTCCAGGGCTTCCGCCATATCCGCGAGCGGCAGGCAGTAATGCGAGGTGGCGCAGGCCAGTGCGTCAATGCCGATATTCACTTAGTCCTCCTCACCACGTGAGCGCTGTTGACCGGCCGAGCCGCCGAGCTGCTCTGCCGGAACACCGTTCACGGAAACATCATCCACCGGAACACCGTTCACGGAAACACTGTTCACAGAAGCACTGTTGGCCGGCGCGGGTGCCCCGCCGCGTTCAAATTTACGATGCGCATGCATGAGCTCACCCGGGTTGGTTTGCGCGGCCAGCAAGGATAGTTCCCCACACAGCACGGTGGCGGCAATCATGGCCGCCAGGCGCCGGGAATTTTCCCCGGCCGGTCGGCTGCGATCCGCCAGGTCCATGCGCTCCATCACCGCTTCGATCCCGGGCAGGTCCTTGCCATTGCCCACCGTCCCCACAATGAGATGCGGGAGAGTGCAGGATACATAAAGCCCGCCTTCGCGTTCTTCCACGTGGGTAAAACCCTGGGAGCCTTCCACAATATTCGCGGCATCCTGCCCGGTGGCCAGGTAGACCGCCAGCAGCATATTGGCATAGTGGGCATTTGCGGAACGCACCGCCCCGGCGAGCGTGGAACCCACCCAATTCTTGCGGTAATTCAGCTCAGCAATCCGGTGCGCATCACTGCGCAGCCGCTTGGCGATCACCTCATCCGGAATAAAAATATCGGCGATGGTGCGCCGCCCGCGCCCCAGAATCCCATTGACGGCGGAGGGTTTCTTATCAATGCAGTAATTGCCGGAAATGGAGCCGTAGTCCAGCTCTGGGCACACCGCCAATATCGCGCCCATGAGCGCTTCGGCGGCCTGGGTGGCCATATTGTGGCCCGAGGCATCCCCGGTGGAGAATTCGAAACGCACAAAAAGCAAATTCCCCACCACTTCGGGGTGGATATCCAGCAGGCGCGCGAAGCGCGACTGCCCGGCCACCACACGCTCCCACTCGGAGCGCCGCGCCGCGATTGCCGTGACGGCGCGGAGAGCCGCCGCGGCGTCGTCGGCAATAAAAAGCACGGAACGGGACATGCGCTCATCGGCCACGCACACGCAGATGCCGCCCTCCACCATGCGCGAGACGTCCGCGCCGCGGTTGCACGAAGGCCACAGCGGTGTTTCGTACGTGGCGAGCGGGACCTCCACGGCGCCGCTGAGGACGGGGCCGGAGATGTGAATGGGGCCCACCCATTTGGTGGGGATGGGCGTGTGCGAGTCCGGGGTGATTCTCGAGTCAGTCACGCCGCTCAGTCTACCGGCTCAAAAACGAATGTCTTGAGGAAAGCGCGGGCGCGCTCAGAGGCGGGGCTGGTGAAGAAACGCTCGGGGCTATCAATTTCCACGATTTTCCCGGCGTCCATGAAGACCACGCGGTCCGCGATCGCCCGCGCGAAATTCATTTCGTGGGTGACGAGCAGCATCGTCATCCCGCCGCCGGCCAGCTCGAGGACCACATCGAGCACCTCGCGCACCATCTCCGGATCCAGCGAGGCGGTGATTTCGTCCAGGAGCAGCACCTCCGGCTCCATCATGAGCGCGCGCACAATCGCCACCCGCTGCTTTTGCCCGCCGGAAAGCTGACTGGGGCGCGCATCGGCGCGGCTCGCCAGCCCGACGCGTTCCAGCAGCGCCAGGGCACGTTCGCGCGTGGGGCCGGCGGGCGCCTTGCGCACCACCCGCGGGGCGAGGAGCAGATTCTCGAGGACGGATAGGTGCGGGAACAGTTCGTAATTCTGGAAAACCATCCCGATGCGGGCACGCGCCGCGGTCCAGTCCGTGCCCGGTTCCGCGAGGTTCTGCTCGCCGTACGAAATGCTTCCGGATTGGATATCCTCCAGTCCGTTGATGGTGCGCAGTAGCGTAGATTTACCGCATCCAGATGGGCCGACGACGACGACAACTTCGGAAGGCGCCACCTCAAGCGAGACACCTTGGAGGGCATGCACGCCATTCGGGTAGGTTTTATCAACGTCGACTAAACGCAGCGTTTGTGCATGCCCGGCCGCGCCACGCACAGCGAGCGGGCTGGGGGCGGATGCGGCGCCTAAGGCGCTCGGGCTGGTGGTGGCGGCGCCTAGGGCGTGCGAGCCGGAGGCGAGTTCAGGGTCGAGGGGCTGGGAATATGCCGGGCTTGTCATAGTGCTAGTTTCCTTTCCAAGTAGCGTGAATATGCGGAAATCGCGTAGCAGACCACGAAGTAGATGAGGAAGACCGCGCCGTAGATCCACAGGGCGGCATCCGGGTAGTCGAAACGTTCCCGGTCGATATTCGACTGGGCAACCTTGAGGATTTCGATGACGCCGATGAGGGAGACAAGCGCCGTCGTTTTAATCATGCGGGTTGTGAGATTGACGGTGAGGGGGATGAGCTGGCGGATGGCCTGCGGAAGAATCACGTGGCGCTGGAGCTGGCGGGTGGAGAGCCCCAGCGCGCGTGCCGATTCGTATTGGTGGGCGGGTACGGCGGCAATGGCGCCGCGCACCAGGTCCCCCATCTCCGCCGTCCCCCACAGGGTGAAAACGATAATCGCGGCGAGCTCGCCGGACATATCGAGGTGGAAGGTGCGAGTGGAATCGAAGTAGACGATGAAGAGGAGCACCACCTGCGGGATGATGCGCAGCACCTCCACGTAGGCGCGGGTGAGGAAACGGACCAGGCGCGAGCGCACGTCCATGACCAGGCCCAAGAGTGTGCCACATACAAGGGAGAGCGCCATCGCGATGAGGGCGATGCGCACCGAGACCCACAGTCCTTGGAAGAGGAGGGAGAGGTTCTCCGGGTCGAGGAGCGGGCGCCAGCCTTCCCCGCCGCTCGTCGGAACGGCGGGCGCGGGTGCGGAGGTGAAGCGAGCGGGCAGGGAGGCGAGGGCGCCGTGCGTCGTCGTAAAATACGCGGATACGGAAGCGAGGGTGACGTTAGCGAACGGCAGCATAGCGGCGCATCCTCCCTTCCAGCCAGCGCGCCCCGAGGGCGATGGGGAGCAGAATAATCGTGTAGCACACCGTGAGGAGGAGCAGTGCTTCCTGCGTTGTGGATTGCAGACCCATATGTTCGCGGGCCAGGTACATGAGGTCCGGAACGGCAACGACGTACACCACCGAGGTTTCCTTGATGAGGAAAATAATATTCGCGGTGAGTGCCGGCATCGCCACGGCGACGGCCTGCGGGAGCAGGACCCGGGTGAGGGCCTGGCGGCGGGTGAGCCCGAGGGCGAGGGCGGATTCGTGCTGGATGCGCGGCACCGATTCCAAGCCGGAGCGGAAAGCTTCGGCCATATAGGAGCCGCCCAGGAACGTCAGCCCGATAATCGCGCAGGTTTCCCCGGTGAGGGTGAGGCCGATTTTCGGGAGGCCGAAATAGAGGAAGAAAAGCTGAACAAGGAGCGGGGTATTGCGCGAAAGCTCGATGTAGATGGCCACGAGCTGGCGCGCGATAGGCACCCGGAAATGCGCGAGCGCCGCGCACACCCAGCCGAGGAGGAGGGAGGCGGCCACGCCAATGGCGCCGATGCGGAGCGTGACGAGCATGGCCTGCAGGTACAGGGGCCACGCTTCGCTCAGTACTGATAGATCCATGGAGTCTCCTCGCGTGAGGTTCACTCTCCCCCGGCGCGGGCCACCCGGGCGGTTAGCTGAGGCCGGGCGGTTGTTGAGCCGATTCAGGCGGCTTTTCTTGGAGCCGGGCGATTTTGGGGCCGGACGATTTTTGGTGCCGGGCGGCCCGCGCGTGAGGGAGGAGGAACTTTTAGCGAGCCCCTCCCTCAATGACGAGTTCATCGGGAGAGATCGCGGTGCCGTAAACCGGGGCGAGGGTCTGCTCGAAGTCCTTGTGGAAGAAGTTTTCCTTGCCGAGATCCACGAGGTTGTTATTGATCCAGTCGCGCAGCTCAGTATTTCCCTGCTGTACGGCGGCAGCGATGGTGGATTCTTCCCCGAAGGAGGCAATTCCGGTCACGAAATCCTTGTTCTGTTCGGTGAAGGCGAGGGCTTCGGTGTTATCCGTAATCCACACATCCCCGCGCCCGTCGGTGAGGGCATTGGTGGCCTCGGTGTACTGCTCGTACTTGGTTACCTTCCATTCCGGGTGGTTGGCGGTAATCCACGCATCCTGGCTGGTGCCCTTGACGATAATAATATTTTTATTCGCGAGCTCCGCTTCCGAACGCACCGGCTCCTTCGCGCTGGAAACGGCACCGAAGGAGACCTTCATGTAGGGGTTGGCGAAGTCTACCTGCGCGGCGCGTTCCGGAGTCACTGTGAAGTTCGCGAGGATAACATCGACTTTCCCGGACTTGAGGAATTCCACGCGCGAGGAGGCATCCACCGGGACCCACTCGACTTTGACGCCCAGGTCTTTACCGAGGCGGTCACCGTAAACGATGTCGTAGCCTTCGTAGGTGTTTTTCCCGACCAGCGAGCCAAAAGGTGCCTTGTCCGCGAAGGTGCCGATGCGAATCGAGCCGGCTTCTTTGATCTGTTCAGGGGTGCGGGCCCCCACGGTGGCGCTCGCCGCGCCGGTCCCGGAATCGGCGGCGGTGCCGGTGGCGGAGTCACCCGAGCCGGATAGATCCGGGCTGGAGCACCCGGTAAGGGCCATGGTGAACGCTGCCAGGGCGGACAGCCCGCCCAGGACGCGACGACGAATACGTGAGGTTTGTGCAATTGCCACGGTTCTTCCTTACTTGGTGTTGGGGTGACCGTGGATAATGCGGGATTTTGGGAACGAGACGCAAGGCCGTGCCACCGCGGACATCGCATTATCCACACTTGTGCTATTCCCGGGAATTGAGCGCCGGGGTACCGCTTGTCCGCGCTGGCTTATCCGAAAATGCCCGGTCTTCAGTAGGAGGGCATCTAATTATTCGGGTTCCGCTGGCGAACTAGCGACAGCAACACATGCAACACATGGGGCACATGCAGGTACGCACGCAGGCACCGCGCATCGCGGTGTGCATCTGAGTGGTCCTGTTCGCCATGGGGATTACGTTAGGCGCTCATCGCGCAGAAATCCAGTTGAGGAAAGAACCATCTCTGTGGGACATCTCATAAGGTGGTGTGGGAGTGGGGTTATGAGGGCTGGTCAGGTGCGACTGCGGTGCGGCGTTGTTCTACACAGACACAACGCTCAGACGCGGCAACCTCACGTACCCCAACAATCACAGGAGCCCCTGCGGGAGACGGCATGTTTTTCACAGATGTATTTCACGTGTCGTACGAGCGCAGTACAGTTCCGGGAAAATACCGCAGGAAACGAGTGGCGCAGCGCTATCCACTACGGACGAGTCAAAGAGAAGATGATACGACGGCCCTCAAATTACCTGTTGATCTGAACGGATCAGTCGCAATCCTTATCCGCAGATCTCGACCTTTACTACTTTTTACATCTTATACATCTTCTACTTTTATATATCTTAGGAAGGCGAGTCATTGGCCTGAGTCGTGCAGATTTAACTCGCGCTTGACACGAATTCAAGGTCGGCACAATAGCCGAGCGCGGCGTCGCGCATCTTTTCCACATCCGACTTGTCCGTCCCGGAACAAGTGGTATAGCTGACCTTGTCACCGACATCAGCGAGCGAAAGAAGGCTTTCAATGCTCACGTCGAGAGCGACCGAGAGCTGATAAAGAACAGCTCCCTCAACATCACCCATCCCAGATTCAAGCTTCACTACGGCATCGAGCGGAAGCTGCGCCATTGCCGCAAGTGCTTCGCGCGTAAGTCCCTGGTGAGTGCGATATTTTTTAACCTGCTGGCCTACCGACAGGGTGTAATCATTCACCAACTCCATCGTTAACCTCCTCGTTAGTACTGCATCACTGATATCTAAAATAATGCGGAGCGTAGCCCGTCAATAGTCGGCAGCCTGGGACGTACTCAAATGCAAGACACCTGTTCCTCACAGTTTTTGAGCACATGGCCAGTGTCGAGTAGTTGTGAAAACTTGGGCGCGAAATATGGGGAGATGCATGACGGTCAGAGTTGAGCGTTGAGTGCCCTTTTTTGATAAAGATAAGCACGCAGATTCAACTCGCACCTGACAATGAATTAGGCAACAAGCGGATTAATACTCTCAACTTCAGATGCGTCAAAAGAGAGAATGTCAAAATCGCGCTGTAAATTCACCCAAAACTGCGGAGTTGTCCCGAGAGCCTTCGATAACCTAAACGCCATCGAAACACTGATAGAACGCTTACCGGAAATAATCTCCCCAATGGACGTTTGCGACGCCCCGATAGTCTTGGCGAGGCGGTAAGGCGTGATCCCCAAAGGCTCAAGAAATTCTTCTTTCAGAATCTCGCCCGGGGTCGAAAGATACTGGTTAGTGGTAGTCACGGAAATGGACATCGTAAGCCTCCTGTGCTTCATTATCCCAGCGGAACACAACCCGCCATTGATTATTCACGCGGATACTCCAATACCCGCGGAGATTACCCGAAAGCGCCTCAAGCCGGTTTCCCGGCGGCTGGCGAAGATCGTGCACAGTCCTCGCAGCGTTCAGCATCTGCAAGCGCCGGGTAAGTTGCTTTTGCAAACCGGCCGGATAACGCCTTGGGTAGGGGCCTCCCAGGAAGAAAGCGTACAGATCAGGGTCACGTACTCTCACCCCTCAATACTAACGCCACCCGAGAGTATTAGCAATACTATATGCCTGTTGCATTGCGCGAAGTATTATGCGTTCGTTCACGCCGCGCATACGCCTCAAGATCGACGCCGCGCAGCCGGGCCCGTTCGGCCAGCTCCCCGGTAATAAGCACCTGGCATTGCCGTGCCGCACTGACCGTCTGCGCCCCGAGCAGCGCCAGCAGCGCGCGCACCTGATCCCGCCAGGAACGCAAACCGGCCACAGCAGCTTCCTCCCCCTGAACCGCCAGCTCAAGGAATTGGCGAGCCACACCGGCCGCACGCGCCCCCAAAATAAGCGAACGGACAACATCCAAAGGAGTGCGCACCCCGCCCGAAGCTAGCAGGTCAAGCCGGCTTCCTGCCTCCGCCTCAAGCAGGCACAGCGCGGCAGACTGCCCGAAGCCCGCTAAATACGAGTATTCACGCGCTTCCCGCCGGGAATTTTCAATGCGGGCGAAATCCGTGCCGCCCACTCCCCCGACGTCGACCACCTGCACCCCAAGATCCGCGAGCACACGTTGCGTTTCCTGCGAAATCCCGAATCCCACTTCTTTGACGATCACCGGTACGCCGGCCTGCGCCACAATCTCCTCCACCGAGGCGCGCCAACCGGAAAACTCCCGCTCGCCTTCCGGCATAACAATTTCTTGCCCGGCATTGAGATGCAGCTGGAGGGCATCCGCGTCCAGAAGCTCCACCACGCGCCGAGCATCCGCGCCGCTACGTCCCACCCCAATATTGCCCATAACGAAACCGCGCGGATTTTCTTCCCGAATCACAGTAAAAGACGAAGCCGTAGCCGGATCATCAAGGGCCACCGAGGCCGATCCGCTCGCCATCGGCACGCCCACTTCCCGCGCCGCGATCGCCAGCACCCGGTTAATGCGCCCGGTCGCTTCCGTCCCGCCGGTCATCCCGTTGATATAGAAAGGCAGCGGCCACGTGAAGGGCCCGACCTGCGTGGACAAGTCCACCGCGGCGACGTCGCACGCGCCAAGCGCGTGATGAACCGGCGCCACGCAATCAAAATCATTACGGCGGATCTCCTGAGCCCGCGCGAGGGCCACATGCTCGTCCTTGCGCGCCGCCCGGGAAGTATCCTGCTGAGCACCGGCTCCATCGCCCATACCGCGCGAACCGCTAGCCCCAGCCGCGCCGGCAGCGTTCACCGCGCTCATCCTTCCACCACCGCGAGGTTCAGCGGTTCGACGCCGCCCGCGCGCCAACCCCGATACACCGCGTCTTTATCCACATCGCTTCCCACCAGGGCGATCCCGCAGTCACCCCCGCCAGCTCCGGATGATTTGGCAGCTCCCCCCAGCTCGGCGGCGACGTCGCATAAATGAGTCAGGCGCTCGGTTTCGATGGTGATACCCGAGCTGGCGCCCAGCTGGCGCAGGAGCCGGCGCGCGGCGGTGATCTCCGCGCCGATGCGTCCACCGGTGCGCAATTGGGTGGCCAGGCGTTCCACCACGTCCTCGTATTCGTCCAGGAATCCGGGGAAGTAGGCGCCGCGCGAGCGGGCCTGCACCCCGGAAACCAGGTGCTCGGTGGAAGCGGGCAGGCCCGTCCAGCCCACCAGGAGTTCTTCACGGGCGGGAGCGGGCAGTGATTCCACCGCCCACGGATCCCAGGCCGGGGCACTCAGAGTCTCGGTCACGCTGTGGTTGCGCGCGTATTCGCTCAAGCCCGCGCGGTCCGGGGAGCGGTAGTAGACCCAGCCTCGGTAGGTGGAAGCAGCAATATCCCCGCCCGAAGCGCGCGGGGCCCGCTCCAGAACGGAAAGCAGCGCAACCTTGTAGCGTTCCTCCAGGGTGAGTTTGAGATCGTAAAAACGATTGAGCACATCCACGATAGCCACCGTCACCGCGGCCGAGGAACCCAAGCCGTATTTGCGGCCGTCCTCTTCGACCAGGCCGGAGGTGATATCGAGGTTGTAGTGGCGGGCCTCCAAGCCGCGTTCGCTGCGCAGCGCTTCCACGGTGCGGATGGCGTTGGCGGCGTAATCGGAGCCGATATCGTCAAAAACAGGGAGGGCATTTTCGTGGCGCCAGTAGAGGGGTGCGAAACCGTTGCCGTGCGAACGCACCAGGCCGGAGCCTTCCGCCGGGCTAAGAACAACGTCAATAAAACGGTTCACAGCGATGAGGATTGCCGGCCGGCCGGCTTCCACCACGGCGTACTCCCCCGCGATGTAGAGCTTGCCCGGCGCATTGGCGTGGATGCGCGCGGATGACTGCTCTGTATCTGCTCCGTTCACGCTATCTGCCCTGCTCAAGCTACCTGCTTCGCTCACAACACCTCCCGTGTTCTTCCCACGTTCCTTCGGCAACTGTAACGCACCGCGTGGCTGCTCTCACGCCGGCGGCTTAGGACACCGCGCGGTGTGACTCCGGTTCCGCTACCAGGTAAGCACCGTTCCCCGCGTGAGCAATGTTTACTTTGCCGAGGGCTTCGGCGTGGCGTGCCACTTCAGCGGCGAGCTCGGGGCGGGTCAGGAGCACCACATTCGGGCCGGCATCCGCGGTGGCATACACATCCAGTCCCACGCCGCGCAGGGTACGGGCCAGCTCAAAAACGCGCCAGGATGCGGACGTTAGGTAATGAATGGGCGGGTCGGAGCTCATAATGAGGGCGTGCATGCGCAGCGCGGATAGCTCGGTGAGTTCGCCGATGCGCCGCATATCCCCCGCCTTGCAGGCCTCCACCATCTGCGCGGCCATCTCACGAGTGGATTCCACCCAGCCGCGGTAGTACGGCGAGGTAGCGCGGGTGGTGACCATAGCTTCCCGGGAAGTGATTTTCTTGTGAGCAGTGTTTAATACCACGGAGACCATGGCCAGCGGCGGGGCCGGGATTTCTTCAGCGAAAGATTCTTCATCTGTTCCGGCATGCCAGAGCGCCACCCCGCTAATAACGGAACGCGAAGCCGATCCCGAACCGCGCCGAGCCAGGCGAGAGAGGTGAGCGGTGTTTACACCCATCCCGTATTCGGTGGTGGCCGCGAGCGCCAGGGCCGCGAATCCGGAAGCTGAGGAGGCCATCCCGGCGCCGGTTGGAGCTTCGTTGTCGCTGATGACCAGTAGTTTTTCGCTGCGCCCGGCCTGTGCGCGGATAACATCGAGCACCCGCTCTACCCGGCTAAGCGCCTTTTCGCTCGCTTCGTGGCCGTTGAGAATGAGTCGGTCACGCTGGGCGGTGGGGGCGAGGCGGGCTGTCGTCGTCGTCGGAAAAATATCGAGGGTAAGGGAAACGGAAGGTGCGGCGGGAAGCATGAGATCGTCATCCGCTTTCCCCCAGTATTTGATGAGGGCAATATTCGGGTGGGCGCGCGCGGTGCTCATTTGCTGGCCTCCACCCAGGTGGACCAGGCGTTTGCCGCGCCCGCCGCGCTCAGCGCCGCTGCGATGTCTTTCGCGTGAACACTGTTCTCTGCCAGGGCGATAACGCAACCGCCAATCCCGCCGCCGGTCATCTTCGCGCCGAGCGCCCCGGCGCCGTGAGCAGCGTTTACCATGGTGTCCAGTTCCGGGGAGGAGACGCCGAGCTGCGCGAGCGTGGCGTGGGCGCGCCACATATTCTCCCCCATGCTCGCCCAGTCTCCTGTTGCGAGCTGCATTTCCGCGTCCGCCGCGTATCCGGCCAGGCGTGCAACCAGGGCCTCCACTTTGGCCGGGAACTTTTCGCGCAGCTCACGCACCGAACCGACGGCCTGCCGGGTAGCGCCGGGCACCCCGGAATCACCGATAACCACGTGGAGGGGGCGCGCCACGATGAGGGGCGTGACGTCCGGGCGCTGGAATTTAATAACAGTATCGGCGACGACGCCGTGGGCATCCATGCCGGAAGGGCGCCCGTGGGCCACCCGTTCCGCTACCTGGATGAGGAGGAAACGCTCGGCGGACGAGAGGTGCACTCCCGCGGCGTCGGCGATGGCCGAAACGATCGCGGCAGCGACCGCGGCCGAGGAACCCAGCCCGCGCTCGTAAGGAATATCGGAATAAATGGTGACGTGGGCGGAGCTGCCCGGGGCCACGAAATCGAGGCCGGCGTCAATAGCGGCAACCACGGGGCTCAGGCGCTCCGGGGCAGTGGCGGCCGGGCCGCGATAAAGTTCGGAACTGATGGTTGATTCGCCGGTGGTGATGGTGGCGTTGGCGATGACGGGAAGTACGTGGACGGGTAGGGAAATGGCCGGGGCGCCGTAGACCACGGCATGTTCGCCGAATAGGATCGCCTTGCCGTGCGCGCGGCCGACCCCGATGCGTACCTTGGGGATACGGGTTTGGGTATCGAACGCGAAGGATTGCGATTGGCTCAACTGTGCGGCTCCTTGTCACGGCCGCGAGCGGCCTACCTGTACTTGCCCTGGCTGCGCGGGGCACGGCTCCGCGCTGGTCATTCCCCTATGGTACCGAGAATTTGGTGGCGTGACGGTGAGGATAGCGCGCGCCACGTTTTCGGCGGTGCGCTGAGCCTTATAGAACAACCGCCAAAAACGGCATTGCGCCGATAGGCCGGGCTAATAGACAAATGGTGGGTCTTATACCGGGAGTTTGCCCTGTCATACCAACGAAAAGTCGGCCTTATTGA
>NZ_JBOZDP010000018.1:0-35934 GCF_051265835.1 Actinotignum inguinis
ATGTCCGTGGCCTACCCTGACCGGTTTAATAAGTATTTATAAACAATGCTCACACACAAACAACTTGACACACTCCGATGAGTTGGACTTTACCCTGGCGTTCTTCTGGCTTGTTGTTGTCCACTATCCATATATAGGTGGCGATACCAGTGTTGTAAAACATGTCGGTTGGTAGTGCGACGATTGCATCAACCAGGTCGTGCTCGAGAAGCCATTTGCGGATGTTTGACGGCCCAGATTCTGCTGCCCCGTTAAACAATGGTGAGCCGTTCATGACGATGCCACCTCGGCCACCGCCTTTAACTTTGGGGCGTAGTTTGCTAACTACGTGTTGCAGGAAGAGCATTTGTCCATCACTGACGGCAGGAACATTCTGTTTCGGCTTGGCCCCGCCAGCGTAGAAACGTGAGGCACTACCAAGTTCTTTGAGCTCGTTCATGACGGCAGTTTGGCTGGCTTTCCAGTCATCGCCATAGGGCGGGTTCGACATGCAGTAGTCAAAGGTTTGACCAGCGAATTTATCATCGGCGAGGGTGTCACCGAGTTGGATATTGCTGGGATCGTATCCCTTGATGAGCAGGTCGGACTTACACACGGCATAGGACTGGTCGTTGACTTCTTGGCCGTAGAGACGTAACTGGGCTTGTGGATTGAGGCCCGGTTTATCGGAACTGCCGATCAGGTGTTCTTCTGCGATGGATAGCATCCCGCCTGTGCCTACCGTGGGATCATAGATCGAGCGGATCGTTCCGGGTACGGAGAGTGCCTCGTCGTCGCCCGCGAAGACGAGATCGACAAGAAGCCGGATGGCATCCCTTGGAGTGAAGTGTTCGCCGGGTGCTTCGTTGGATGATTCGTTGAAGGTGCGGATCAGGTATTCGTAGAGGTCGCCCATCTCGGCATTGCTGACGGTATCGGGATGTAAATCGATGTTGGCGAAACGTTCGACCACGAGGTAGAGGATGTTCTTTTCCGCCATGGCGCTGATCTTGTCGGCAAGTTTGAATCGCTCGAAAACATCCATGTTGTCAGAAAAACCATTGACGTACTGTTTCAGGTTCGCCTCAAGCCCCTTCGGGTCTCCGAGCAGAGTGTGTAGCGTCCAAGGGGTGGTGTTATAGAACGGCAGTCCCGTGGCGCGCTGTACCTGGGCAGCCAACAACTCAGGATTACTTTTAAATCGTGCCACCAGTGGTTCAAGGGTGGCTTGATGGCCTGTTAGCACGCAGTCGAGTCTGCGCAGGATCGTCATCGGCAAAATAACATTGCCGTACTGGCTGGCCTTGTACGGGCCGCGCAATATATCGGCAGTGCCCCAGATAAAAGATCCGAGCTGGCTCATGCGCCTTCTTCTTTCACTTCGGTAGTGGGTATAACTTCTACGATGTCACTGATCTGGCAGTTCAAGACCTGGCAGATTCGTAAAGAATATCAATCCTCTGCGACTATACGCATGACCTCGCCCATGGAATAGCGAATTCCATCGTCTTGCTCCCGTGCCTGCCGATAGAGTTCCGTATCAATAAATTCTTCGACGCGCTCCAGGGCTGACTCACGAACAAAATCCGAAAGGCTTTGGCCCAGCGTATTGGCGTGCGCCTGAATCGACTCAAGTTCCCAAGGTTCGAAGTGGATGTCCACCGTGGATGTGTCCATGACTTACCTCTCCTACAACGTTGTGAAGCCAAGTGCTAAGGCAGCTGTATCCAAGGATATCTTCAATGGGATCGCCCGCGTGCTACAAACTGACGACTGCACCGCCCATAAACTGACGACTCGATTTCCGATAAACTGGCGACTATACGGTCTATAAACTGACGACTCCGCCCCAAAAGCGCGATATATCAGGGAAAATGAAAGCAGGCGATATGGCTCAGGAAAGCATTTCCTACCGGCCCAGGCTGGCCGATGGCGAGCTGGAGGAGGCCCTGGCGCGCGCCGGCGGTGTGCTCGTGACCGGGCCCAAAGGATGCGGGAAAACGGAGACAGCCCGCCGGTATGCCAAGAGCGCGATCCAGGCGGATATCGATCCGCAGCTCGAACAGCAATTAGCGGTGCTCCCGCAGCTTGTCCTCGAGGGCGATACCCCGCGGCTCGTGGACGAATGGCAGGTTTTCCCGGTGCTATGGGATTTGGCCCGGCATGAGATTGACCGGCGCCACCGCCCGGGCCAGTTTATTTTCACCGGTTCCGTGGCTCCGGTTTCCGCAGTGCAAGTTTTCGGGGCGTCAGTATCCACCGCTCCCGGCGAGGGCGCCGCCCGCCACAGCGGCGCAGGGCGGTTCGCGCGCCTCGTGATGGGGACTATGACCTTCGCGGAAACCGGGCATAGCGACAGTGCCGTCTCTCTGCGTGAGCTCGCGCAATTACCGCCCGGAGCTGCGATAACTCCGGCCTCCTCTTCGCTCACCGTCCCGGATATCGCCCAGCGCATCGCGCACGGGGGCTGGCCGGGCAACCTCGAGCTCAACACGGAACAAGCCCGTGCTAATAATCGTGATTATCTGGAGACCGTCTGCGCCGTCGACATTAGAATTCCGGACAATACATATCGCGACCCGCAGCGCGTCGCGGCCCTCCTCACCTCCCTCGCGCGCGGAACCGCAACGGAAATGTCCGTCAGCGCCCTGGCGCGCGATACCGGCCTGGCGCGCGATTCGGTGCGTGATTACCTCGATTCTTTGCAGCGAATTTTTATTACGACGCCGCAGCCAGCCTGGCGTGCGCATCTTCGCTCCGCAGCGCCGCTCCGAGAAGCGCCTAAGCATCACCTGGCCGATCCGGCGCTTGCCGCTGCCGCATTGCACGCGAGCGAGCGCGAGCTCCTGGACGACCTGGAGTTTTTCGGGCAGCTTTTCGAATCCCAGGTTGTGCACGATCTGCGCTACCTGGCTCGTACCGATATTTATCACGGTCGCAGCGCTGACGGGCTGGAAGTGGATGCCATCCTGGATAGTGGTGGGCGAATGGCGCTGGTAGAAGTAAAACTCGGCTCGGTCCCTAGCATTATTGATGGAGCAGCCGCGAATTTACAGCGGTTCGCGCAGCGCTATGTGAAAAGCCCGGATCCGCTGCTCGTGGTGGTGACCGGATCGGGCCTCAGTTACACCCGCCCCGATGGCGTGCACGTGGTGGCCTTCGGAAACCTCGGTGCTTGAAAGGCGGTGGCGGGGAACGTACGCCCCGCACCTCGCGCGCGTGCCACCCGCGCCTCCCGCCCCCGCCAGCCCACCATCAGGCGCTTTCCAGCGCCCTCCCAGGCCGCGCGGTACCCTAGAGATGCCGGGCAAAGCAGCCCGGATCCGAACATGTATCCGAACATAGACGTCCAGGAAGCGATGGTGAGGAACCATGCACACCGAGTCCCCGGGCCTTGACCGCAATGCCCCCACTCCGATTTTTCGGCAGCTCGCCACCTGGATGCGTGAACAAGTAAGCACCGGCGCGTGGCGGCGCGGCGACCAGCTCCCCATGGAAATCACCCTCGCCGAACAGCTCAATGTGGCCCGAGGAACCCTGCGCAAAGCCGTGGACCAGCTCATCGACGAAGGTCTGCTGGTGCGGGTGCGCGGGCGTGGCACCTTCATCGCCCACGATATTGTGCGCTCCCCGCTCACCTCCTCCCTCACCACCCTCGCCGAAGAACTCGAGCAGCGCGGCATCGACTACACCACCCGGGTGCTCGCCCAAGAAGTCATCCCCGCCCCGCCTCCGATCGCCGCCGCGTTAGGAGTAGACGGCAATATTTTCCACCTGCGCCGCATGCGCGGCGACGCCGAAGGCTCCATCACCCTCCTCGATAATTGGGTGATCCTCCCCCCGCTCTGCGCGGAACGCGCCGTCCTCGTCAAGCAGGATTACGAGGCGAATTCCCTTTTCGGCACCCTGGAAAACGGCCTCGGCATCGCCCTCTCCCACGGCAGCCGCACCATCTCCGCCGTCGGGGCTGACCGCAACCTCGCGCGCATCCTCGCAGTTCCGCACGGCTTCCCGCTCATCGACATGAAGCAGGTCACCTACGACGCCTCCGACCGTCCGGTAGAAACCTCGCGCATCTGGATCCGCCCGGACCGCCTGCGGATTCACTCCATCGTGCACCGCACCCCGCTGCCCTCGTAAAGACTGGCGCGCTTTCCAGGGTGCCCGTTGCGGAGGGTGTCCCGTTGCGGCGGCGTCCCGTTGTCGCGTGGTCACCCCCGAACCCACGGCCGGCCGCCCGCGCACCGCCCCTAAACCTGTCCACTAGCTGTACCTACTTGTATACACTTGTTCACACTGCTACCCTCGCCTTAACGCACGAGTTCAAGGGGGAGCAATGCGAATACTTGTTGTCGGCGGCTACGGCGTCGGCCTGTCATTTTTCACCGAGCGCCCGCCCGCGGACGGAGAAACCGTCTCCGGGGCGCGCTTCAGCCAGGAACACGGCGGCAAAGCATCCAACCAGGCAGTCGGGGTGGCTCGGCTGGGAATCCCGGTCAGCTTACTCACCGCCGTCGGCTCGGATTGGTACGCCCACGCCGCGCGCGAGATGTGGGCGGCCGAGGGCGTGGACGCCTCCGCCGTCGTCACCAAAGAAGGCGTCACCATGGTCGGTGCGATTATCACGGATGCCACCGGAGAAAATCGCATTATCCTCGCCAACGGGGTTTTAGACCAGCTCAGCCCGGCAGATATCGGCGCGCACGCCGCCATTTTTGAAAGCGCGGATACCGTCCTTATTTCCTGCGAGATCCCCGCGCCCAGCGTAGCGCGCGCGATAACCTTCGGGCGCGCGGCCGGGGCGCGCGTCATCCTCAACCCGGCCCCGGTGCCGCGCCTGCCCGAACATGTGTTGCGCCAGGTCGACGTCATCACGCCGAACGAAACGGAAGCGCTCGCGCTCTTGCAGATGTTAGGGAACGACGACGCCGCCGCGCTCGCGGCCCTCCCGCCCCAAGAAAAAGCCGCCCGCATCGCCCAAGCCCTGGAATGCACCGTGGTGCTCACCCACGGAGCGGAGGGCTGTTATGTGTGCGAAAGCGGGGGCCAGCCGCAGAAAATCCCAGCTGAGACGCCCCGCGCTGTTGTAGATACCACCGGGGCGGGCGATGCCACGAACGCGGCGCTCGCGGCGGCCCTCACCTGCGGGGCAACGCCCGCGGAGGCGGCCCGCTTCGCGAATTGCGCTGGCGCTCTTACCGTAGAAGCGGAAGGAGTGCTGCCGGGTATACCCAGCATTGACGATCTTCACACCCGCTTCGGTGCCGAGCGCTGCGCCGTCGTACTTCCACGTAACTCATAACAATCCGAACGGAAGGATAAATAATGGAAAAACCCACGCGTATCGCGCCGGAAGCTATTACGAATCCGCGCGATTTAGCCCCGTATATTCAACACACACTCATTAAGATCGGAACCACGCGGGCCGAATCGATCCGGCACGCGGAGCAGGCCATCGAATATGGATTCAACGCGGCGATGGTCGCCGGATCCCAGGTGCCCATTACCGCGAAGGTGCTGGAGGGTACCGGGATCGAGGTGGCCTCCGCGCTTGATTTCCCAACCACCGGGGTGATGACCTCGGCCGGGAAGGCCGCGGAAGCCGAAGCGCTGGTGAAGGCCGGCGCCACCCAAATTGATATCGGGGTGCAGATCGGGTGGCTCAAGGACGGCGAATATGACAAGTTCCGCGAGGATATTGCGGGCGTCGTCGCCGCGGGCGTGCCCGTTAAAGTGATGCTCGAACTGCCGCTCCTCACCGAGGCCGAACGTCGCGCCGCGGTGGAACTCTCCGTGGAAGCCGGCGCGAAATACCTCAAAAATGCGTCCTCCGGTTCGGTGGAAAAGGCGAGCGTTGAATCGATTAAGTTCCTGAAAAGCCTGGCGCCCGCGGGCGTTCTCATCAAGGGGTCGGGCGGCATCTCCACCTTTGACCACGCACTATCGTTGATCCGGGCCGGAGCGGCCCTGGTGGGATCCTCGAACTCGGTTGCCATTGTGACCGGGGAAAACGGCCACGAAAGTTACTAGGAGCACTCATGACGAAGGTACCTTTTATCCTCGATACTGATACCGCGCAGGACGATTGCGTGGCGATTCTATTCGGCCTTCTCGATGAGCGGGCTGATTTGCGGGCCATCACCATGGTGGCCGGAAATGTTGGTTTTGAGCGGCAGATCAAAAATGCGCAGATGACGCTCAACGCTGCCGGTAAGCTCGGCGCGGTCCCCATTCACGTGGGTTGCTCGCAGCCGATGTTGCGCGAATGGGTGTCCGCGGAGGACGTCCACGGTGACGGCACCGGCGGTTTGAGTATTGATTTTACGACGACGCACGTGGAGGACGAGCACGCCGTTGACGCTCTTCTGCGTATCACAGCTGCCCAACCGGGTGAGGTGAGCGTGGTGGCAATCGGGCCACTCACGAATATCGCGACCGCGGTGGTCAAAGACCGCAACTTCGTGAAGAACGTCAAGAGCCTCTACATTATGGGTGGATCCAATAACGGCCGTGGAAATACGATTTCCGCGGCCGAATTTAATTTCTACGTGGATCCGGAAGCCGCCCAGATTGTATTCACGGCCGGCTTCGAAGATATTCACGTGGTGACCTGGGATCCCATCACCCTGCGTGATGCCACGATCACCCGCGCGGAATACAATGCGCTGGCCGATAAGAATACGACCCTCGCGAAGTTCTTCAAGAAGGTCTGCGATACCACCCTGGACTTCAACGAATCGGTGGGGGTGGATGGCTCCACGCATCCCGATTCCATGACGGTGGCCACCCTCCTGCATCCGGAACTTATCCTCAGCGAAAACCACTACCGGGTGGATATTGAAACCGGTTCGGAGCTCACCCGCGGGTACTCGGCCATGGCCTGGGAGAAATTCCCGCTCCCCGCGAATGCGTACGTGGTGGAAGAAGCCGATAAAAAGGCGTTCTTCGCGCGGTTGGATGCTTTGCTCGCGCTGGAAACCACCCCGAATCAGCCTTTCGCGGGCCTCGCGTAGTTCTGCCGGATATCGGTTCATCATCTGTGAAGGAGAATTCCATGGCTGAACTCTCGAGGGAACAACCCCCAAGGGAACTCCCCTCCGAATATATTGAGGGGACCACGGTGCGTGCAGCCGGCAACCGCGCGATTAACCCGAAGCTGGTGCTCACCGCACTCATGCTGGTGATCGCGAGTTTCCAGCTCAACGCCACGATGCTGGCGCCGGCCATCGGAGATATGGCCAGCGCCCTCAATACCAATGCCGGGGTGATTGGGTGGAGCTCCACGGTGTTCCTCGCGGTAGCCGCGGCGCTCGCGATTTTCTTCCCGCCGCTCGCCGATAAAATCGGGCGGCGCGTGACCCTGCTGATTTCCGTGAGCTTTATGGTGGTGGGAACGGTGCTGGTGCTGGTGACCAGCAGCGTGGCCATGCTCATGGTGGGGCGCTTCCTCCAAGGTTTTTGCGGGGCCACCTTCGCGCTGGGTAACCTCACGCTGCGCGCCATCCTCCACCCGAAGAAATACGGTTTCTATATCGGGTTGGTTGCCGCGATCAATTCCGGGGTGGCCGGGATCGACACCCTGCTGGGCGGGGTGATCGTGGATCACGCCGGCTACAAGGGAATTTTCTGGACGATCCTGGCTCTGGAAGTCCTGGCTCTCATTTGCGTGGTGGCCTGGGTGCCAGAAACGCGAGTTCCGGCGGCCAGCCGCATGGACTGGGGCGGGGCGATGACCCTGACCGGTTCGTTGTGGTCGGCGAATATGGCGCTCACCTTCGGTTTCGGTTCGCTGGGCTGGGGGAACACCTGGACCATTGCTGCGATTATCGCGGCGGTGGTGCTGGCGGTGGCCTTCGTGCTGGTGGAGCGCGGGGTATCGGATCCGCTGGTTCCGCTCAACGAGCTGGTCAAACGCCAAACCTGGGGCGTGACCGGCACGGCCTTCTTCACCCTGGCTTCCGCTTTCTCGGTGCTCATGTACCTTATCCCGGCGGTATCCCAGGATGCGCAGAACGGCCTGGGTATGGGCGGCACGGAATCCGCGCTGCTCTACCTCACGCCGTTCTCACTGCTGGGCTGGCTGCTGGCACCCTTCGTGGGCAAGTACGCTCCGCGGCTGGGCTACCGCGCGATCCTGCGCGCCGGCCTGCTGGGCAGCATCGTGCTCATCACCGGGGTGGTGGTTTTCGGTTTCGAGAATCGCTGGGTGCTCTTCACCCTGGCCTTCCTCATGGGCGCCACCTACACCGCGATGTCCAATACCACCCTCAACGCCATGGGCGTGCTCTACGCTTCGCCCACCCGGCCGGGGGTGCTCCCGGGCCTAACCTCCGCGGCCTTCAACCTGGGCGCGGGCGTGGGTACCGGGGTAATGGCCTCCTTCGTGGCCCGCAATGCGGTGGCCGGCGATATTACCGCCGGGTACTCGCAGGCTGCGATTGTTGGTTTGGTGTGCGCGGTGATCGCCTTCGCGATTTCGCTGGCGCTGCCGGCCCAGGAAACGACCGGAGGTGAGAAGATCTAGGCTGGCTTTCCCGGGTGGCGGCCGGGCAGCAGCCGGGTAGCGGCCGGGTAGTAAATCCGCGGGTGGCGTTCTCCGTGAGCGCTGCCCGCGGGTTTTTCTGCTGCACACCCGGGCGATGCTGCTGGCAGCATGCACGTTGCAGTATGCACGCGGCAGCGAGCCCGCGGCCCCGCTTTTCTCGGTAGGGTGGAAGCGTTAACACCGCATGCAAAAGATCCGCACGCAAAGGATAGTTGTGACAACGCAGCACGTTTCCCGCCGCCGGCGCCCGCCGAGTTCACGCCACTACAGCGCCACCCAATTGCACCATGCCCGCCTGGCGGTGAGCGCGCTCTTCTTCACCAACGGCGCCATTTTCGCCAATATCGTGCCGCGCTTCCCCGAAATCAAGCGGATCCACGAGCTCGACAACGCCGTGTACGGCCTCGCGCTCGCGGCCTTCCCGGCCGGCGGCATCATCGCAGGTGTATTTGCCGCGCCGCTCATCCGCAAATTCGGCTCCGCGCCGGTGGCGGTGGCCGGCACGCTGCTCACCGCCCTCGGCCTCATTATGGCGGGTGTGGGCCCCACGGGAATCTTCTTCGCGGCCGGCATGTTCCTCGGCGGCGCCTGCGATGCCGCCACGGACGTTGGCCAAAACGCGCACGGCCTGCGGGTCCAGCGCCACTACGGGCGCTCAATTATTAACACCTTCCACGCCACCTGGTCCGTGGGCGCGATGAGCGGCGGCCTCATGTCCGCCGCCGCGATCGGGATCGGATTATCGGTGCCCACGCATATGGTGCTGTCCGGGATACTGTGGGCCGCGGTTGCGCTGGTGGCCCGGCGCTTCTGTTTACCTGGGAACGACGCCGCAGACCCCGGGCCAAGCGGTACTCCCGCAGGTCACGTTGGTGGCGGGGTAGGCGATGTGGGGGAGGTTGCGGCGTCGTCGGCCCTTAATGCGGATACGCAAGAAACCGAGCCCATCGAGTCAAGCGAGCCGTCCGGGACTTCGGGGCCTCTCACGCTTCGGACCGTGGCGATGCTGGGTGCGCTGGTGCTTATTGCCACGATGGGCGGGCTCATCGAGGACGCCGGGTCGAGTTGGGCGACGTTGTACGTGGGGCAGCTCGGCGCCGTGGGCGGGCTGGCTGCCGCGGGTTATGTGGGGCTGGTCGGCTCGCAGTTTGTGGGGCGGCTGCTGGGCGATGGGCTGGTGGATCGCTTTGGGCGGCGCACCGTTGCTCAGGGCGGTGCGGCGCTCATTACCGCGGGGATGGGGCTGGCGCTGCTGTTCCCGAGCGTGCTGGGCACGATTGCCGGTTTCGCGGTGGCCGGGTTTGGGTCGGCCACGCTGGTGCCGGCCGCGATCCAGCAAGCCGACGAGCTTCCCGGCCTCAAGCCGGGCACGGGCCTGACCGCGATTTCCTGGCTTATGCGCATCGGGTTCCTGGTGTCTCCGCCGATTGTGGGGATGGTGGCCGATACCTTTGGGCTGCGGACCGGCCTGTGCGTGGTGCCCTTCGCCGGTATTACGGTGCTTCTCCTCAGCGGGACGCTGAGCCAGGGCGCGCGGGGTGTTCAGAGCGAGCGGGATCAACGGGAGATCTCCACGCCACCCCGGTCCAGCGTCCGGGAGGAATAGTGAGCGCCGGCGTTTAGCTCCCCGCGGGCGCGGCGGCGCCGTCGTTACTGCCGCCGTTACCGCAGTTGTCACCGTCGTCGTTCAACTCCGCGAGGCGGGCCTCGAGTTCAGCCGGGTCAGCGCCGCGGAATCCCGCGATGGCGCTGAGCGGGGCGTCGCCCATGAGGGCGAGCATATCCACACCAAGGTCGCCACTATCAAAGGAACCGCGCACGAAGTCCTCGATAATGGCACGCCCGCCGGGAACCGCCAGGGTTTCGTTGACGGTGGAGAGCAGCGTGAGGTGGACCGGCGGTTCGTTGCCGGCCAGTTCTACCTCGGCAACCAGCGGCAGATCGCGGCTGGAGGCCCCTACCGAAATCCGGTACGTGCCCTTTTCCACCAGGAACGCGCCGTGCTCCACGGACCAATAGGCCAGATCGGCGGCACTCACCGTGATGGAAACCGCGCGGGCCTCCCCGGGCGCGAGCTCCACGCCAGCAAAACCCTTGAGTTCGCGCGGCACCCGCACCACGCGAGAATCGGGCACCGACGCATACACCTGGGCGACTTCCCGCCCCGCCACCGGCCCGGTATTGCGCACCGTGAAGCTCACCCGAATATCATTGCCGGCAGCTTCGACTTCCAGATCGCTGTACTCGAAAGTGGTGTAGCTCAGGCCGTGCCCGAAGGGGAAAGCCACGTCCAGCGCCCGCGCATCGAAACCGCGATACCCCACAAAAAGCCCTTCGCCGTAGCGCACCCCGGAGCGGTCGCCGGGGAAATGCGGGTAGGAAGGGCAGTCCTCCAGGCGCAGCGGAATTGTTTCGGTGAGCTTCCCGGAGGGGTTCGCCTTCCCGAAAATAATATTGGCGATAGCTTCGCCGCCGACCTGGCCCAGCACCCAGGTTTCCAGAATGGCGGGAACTTTATCCGCGAAGGGAATCGTCACGGCCGCCCCGTTCGTTAGCACGACGACGACATTCGGATTCACCTCCACTAACCGATCAAGGAACTCCAGCTGCGCGGCCGGGATACTGATCGTGCTGCGGTCGTAGCCTTCTGATTCTTCGGCTTCGCCCAGGCCGATGAAGGCGAGGCATACGTCAGCACCGCGCGCCTGCTCGAGGCTCGATTCGTCGAGCGGGGCGTAGGTGGCCTGCGGGGCGAGCGCCTGGATGGCATCCCAGGCCGTGGCGACCCGGGTGGGGTTCACCAGGCTCGATCCAGCGCCCTGGTAGCGCGGATGCTGGGCGAATTCCCCGAATACCGCGATGCTGGCATCGGCGCGGAGGGGAAGTGCGCCGTCGTTCTTAAGCAGAACCACAGATTGTTCCGCAACTTTGCGGGCCAGATCGTGGTGGGCCGCGGCATCGAAATCTTCCCCGCGCTCGCGCGGTGCCTTTTCTATCAACGCACTCACGCGCGCGGCCGCGGTTTCCACCGCGTTCGGCTCCAGCTCGCCGGCCCGCAGCGCGGCAAGAGTTTCCTTTTCGTGGATGCGATGCGCGGGCATTTCCAGGTCGAGCCCGGCCCGCAGCGCGGCGCGGCGGTCGCGCACCGCACCCCAATCGGACACAACCACGCCCTCATAACCCCATTCCTCGCGCAGCACCGTGGTGAGCAGCCAGCGGTTTTCGGAAACGAGCGTGCCGTTGAGGGAATTGTAGGAACACATAATCGTCCACGGGGCGGCGTCCTTGACCACCTTTTCGAAAGCGCGCAGGTAGATTTCCCGCAGGGTGCGTTCGTCCACCTGGGAATCACGGCGCATCCGGTCCGTTTCCTGGTTATTCGCGGCGAAATGCTTGAGCGAGGTGCCCACGCCGCGGCTCTGCACGCCGCTCACGTAGGCCGTTGCCATGGACGCGGTGAGGAAAGGATCCTCGCTGAAATACTCGAAGTTACGGCCGCAACGAGGGTCACGTTTGATATTAATTCCGGGTCCTAGAACGACGCCGACACCCTGCGCCCGCGCCTCCTCCGCAATCGCGGTTCCCACGGCGCGCGCCGCCTCCGGGTTCCACGTGGAACCGAGGGCCACGGCGGGCGGGAAGCAGGTGGCCGGGAGCGAGGCACCCGAGCCGAGGTGATCGCCCTCGCCAGGTTGGACCCGCAAGCCGTGCGGGCCATCGGAGACCATAATCGCATGCCCGAGCTCGTTTTCGTGGGTGTGCCAGAAGTCTTTGCCGCCGGTGAGGAGGGTGGAGGTGTGCTGGACTTTGTGGGTTTCTGGCGTTTGCTGCGGGTTTTGCAGGTTCTCTGTTTTCTCTGTCATGGTGTTGGCCTTTCTACGTCGTTGTAAGAGTGTTGTGCGGGAGCGTTGTGCCAGTACTCTGTGGTGCCTGCCGTATTTTCTACATTATCGAGATGCTTTCGCAATGTTGACACCAGAGCCGCGAGCTCCTATAGTCAATACTACTTGAAACGTTTCAATACGCACAAGGTAGAGCGTGCAGATGCGCATGACCGGCGTAAGAGACGTAAAAACCAAGTTGTCATGGCAAGGAATACGCCTGACGCAGCAGAGTGGCTGCGAAGGAGGAAAAATGAATCTGCAACGCAAAAAAGTCAACCCGTGGTGGGTGGCGACTATTGCAGGCATGGCGTCATATCTTGACGCTGCGGCGATTGTGTCCACGGGAACGGCGCTGGTGCTTTACCAGGATGCCCTCGGTTTGAGCTCTCACGCCATTGGGCATTACTCGGCACTTCTGACCCTCGGGATCGCCGCGGGTGCAATCGTCGGCGGGCGCATGGGTGACCGTTTCGGGCGACGCCATGTTTTCACCGTCACCATGATTCTTTACGCGCTCGCGGCAGCCGGGATGGTTTTCGCGGGCGGCCCTGGAATTCTCTATGCCCTCATCCCAGCTCTCGGCTTTGCGGTAGGTGCTGACCTTCCGGTTTCCTTGGCGATGATCTCAGAGGAAGCACCGCCTAGCCACAAGGGGAAGATGATTACTTTCTCCCACCTGCTCTGGATGGGCGGCATGCTTGCCGCGATGGGCATTGGCGCTGTGGTCGGAAATATGGGGCGCACGGGCGGCCAGATTCTCTATGCGCACCTAGCTATCGTCGCTGTTATCGTGCTGATTTTGCGCGCGACTCTTCCCGAATCGCAGGCTTGGGTTCAGGCGCATTCCGGCAAGGGAAGTGTTGAACCCCAGAAGATGCAGCTGCGTGAACTTTTCACCGGGCGTTACCTGCTTCCCCTGATCGGCACCGGACTCTTCTATGCCTTGGCGAACGTTGCTGCGAATACTAACGGCCAGTTCTCGACTTACATCTGGGTGAATGTTGCCGGATCCACGGTTCGTACCGCTTCGCTGGTGGGGCTCATCGGTGTGGGTGTGTCCGTGGTAGCCACGTTCTTCCTTATGCGTTTCGTGGACACCAAGTACCGCATGCCGCTCTTTGCCGGTGCCGGTGTGCTCGCTATCGCAGCATGGTCACTGCCCATTATCTTCGGTTTCCAGCCCTGGGTCCTCATTACACTCGCCATTGTTTATGCCATTGGCGGCGCCATTGCAGGTGAGCCGATGTGGAAGGTATGGTCCCAGGAACTCTTCCCCACCCTCCTTCGTTCGACGGCGCAAGGTATTACCACCGCCTTCACTCGAATTGTCGCCGCGGTGGTAGCGCTGTGGACTCCGGTGATTCTGGATGCCGGACCGCGTGTTCTCTACATCTTCATCGTTGTGCTCCAGATTATTGCCGTTCTCATCGGTGTGTTCTGGCTCGGACGTACTCGTAAGGCTCCCGATTTCATTGCTCCGACCGAGGGAGCGGTACGGAAGGATTCCTAATGCAGGACCTCACTCAACTGAAAGGGCAGTGGATTAGCCCGACGGAAGATCCGGGGCCAGAACAAGGATCATGGCGTCTCCGCCGAACCGTTATTACCGCGGGACCGGTGCGTCAAGCAACCGCTTACCTCTCCGCTCACGGGATTGTGGACATGTACGTCAACGGTGTGCTGGCTCACGAGCAAACACTTCTTCCCGGATGGATGAGCTACCGGCACCGGATGCCCATTGCCTGCCTGGACGTTACTCATTCTTTCGCGTCCGTGGAGGCGGGTAGTGCCGTTGTTCTTGACCTTGATGTGGCAGATGGGTGGTGGCGCGGTCGTTTCGGCTTCGATGGCGGCAACGTTAACCTCTATGGAGAAGATGTGGCAGCTTTCCTCCATCTGGATATCGCGTATACCGATGGTTCGCACGAGGTTATTTCCAGTGACGAATCGTGGAAATGCATCCGTTCTCCACGGGTACGCGCAGAACTCTACGGAGGGGAACACTACGACGAACGTTGCGATGTTTTGCCGAGCGCCCAGGCAGATCCAGGAACGGTGTGGCAGAACGTCACAGCCCTTTCAGTGAGTGAGGAACCAGTTTTCGTTCCGTGGCGAGAAATCACCGCAATGGAGACTCTGGAACCACAAAAAATCACGCGACTAGATGATGTTATTTTGGTGGACTTCGGGCAGAACGCTGCGGGGCGGGTATCGTTCGAGGCAGATATTCCCGAGGGTGTGACAGTAACTATTCGCCACGCAGAAGTGCTGCAAGAAGGGCGAATTTACACACGAACCCTGCGTGAAGCACATTCCATCGATGAATTCACCGGTGCTGGATGGGGGCGCCGTCGTTACGAACCACGATTTACAGTGCACGGGTTCCGGTATATCGAAATAACGGACCCGGAAGGCTCGGTGGATCTTACGACTCTCCGGCTCCAAGTTATTCGCACCCCTATCAATATGACCTCAAGTTTCGAGTGCTCCAACCCAATTCTCAACCAATTGCACTCCAATGTGCAGTGGTCCACGCGCTCGAACTTCGTGGGACTCCCGACCGACTGCCCGCAACGTGACGAGCGGATGGGATGGACCGGAGATATTCAGGTATTCGGGCCCACGGCCCTGACCCTTGGGGACTGCGCGGACTTTTTGTCCGATTGGCTCCGTGATGTGGAAGCAGAGTATCGCGAATTCGGAGTTATTCCTTGGTATGTGCCGTGGGTGCCCGCCCCCTTCTTCTGGAAAGTGGAAGATCCGGCTTCGGTATGGGACGACGTCGCAATTCTGCTCCCGTGGACTCTGTATCAAGCAACAGGAGACATTTCTTATCTTGAGCGGCATTGGGAACTCGTGTGGAGCTGGGCTCGAGACCTCCATGAGCTAGCAGGTGCGGACGGTTTGTGGCTGGAAGCTTTCCAGCTAGGGGATTGGCTGGATCCTACGGCTCCGGCTGATGCTCCCCAAGATGGTCAGACTGATCCGCAGCTGGTGGCGAATGCATACGTCGTTCGGTGCCTCACGAGGGCCGCGGATATCGCGGAGATACTCGGCAAGGATGTCGAAAAAGAGATCCGGGAGTGGGCTGCCACGTGCCGCAAGGCATTCCGCAATCGCTACCTTGATCAGGAGTCGGATACGGAAGGCCGGCTGACCTCCCATTCGCAAACCGCATACGCACTCGCGATCAATACCGGGCTTCTCGAAGAGGAAGAGAAGAAGCGGGCCGGTCAGTACCTGGCCGATTTGGTAGCGGAAAATGATTACCTCATCGGAACGGGGTTCGCGGGTACCCCTGAAATTTGTGATGCATTGACGGAAACCGGGCACCTTGATGCTGCGTATCGCTTGATTGAGCAAACGAAGTGCCCTTCGTGGGGATATCCCATCACCATGGGTGCGACAACGGTATGGGAGCGCTGGGATTCCATGCTTCCCGACGGAACGGTGAATCCCGGCGGTATGACTTCTTTCAATCATTACGCCCTGGGTGCGGTTATCGATTGGGTGTACCGGACCGTTCTTGGTATCAATGCTGCGCGGCCTGGGTACGAAGCAATCCTTCTGAAACCTCAGCCGGGTGGCTCCCTCACGCGGGCTTCTGGGCACGTAACAACACCTCACGGGCCGGTATTTCTGGCATGGTCCCTAGAAGAAAGTGTGCTGCGCGTTACCGGAGAGGTGCCGTGCGAAGCAGAACTTCTTCTCCCCAATGGAGATACCCACACCGTTAGCGGAACTTTTGATATCTCCACGAACTTGAGTAACTAAGCGCTTAAGGCATTGGAAAGGTAGACATGCTACATCTCGATAATATGACCGCGGGTAGTCGCGCTATTCTGGACCAGCTCTCTATTGAGTTGCCCTCGTGGGCTTTTGGAAATTCCGGAACAAGATTCAGGGTATTTGGAACCGCGGGAACGCCCCGCACGCCTTTTGAAAAAATTGCGGATGCGGCGCAGGTTCACAAGATGACCGGAGTGACTCCGCGGGTCTCTCTCCATATTCCCTGGGATATGGTCGATGATTTCTCTGAGTTGCGGGCCTTTGCGGAAAGTGAAGGTGTGGAGCTCGGGACGATCAATTCGAATGTCTTCCAAGACGAGGACTACAAGCTGGGTTCGCTATGCAATCCGGATCCGAAGGTACGCGAGAAAGCGATCGCGCATCACATTGCCTGCATTGATATCATGCGGCAAACAGGTTCGCGGGATCTAAAGATTTGGCTGGCAGACGGAACGAACTATCCGGGCCAGGATTCCATCCGGGCACGTCAGGACCGTCTCGCTGAGTCGTTGCAACGTATTTATAGCGAATTGGATGAGGATCAGCGCCTGGTACTCGAATATAAATTCTTCGAGCCGGCTTTCTATCACACGGATGTTCCTGACTGGGGCACAGCTCTGGTTCACTGTGTTGACATGGGTGAACGCGCGAAGGTAGTACTTGATACGGGGCACCACGCTCCTGGAACAAATATCGAATTTATCGTGGCGCAACTTTTGCGGCGCGGGCGTCTTGGTGCTTTTGATTTTAATTCCCGTTTCTACGCTGATGATGATCTCATTGTTGGAGCAGCGGATCCTTTCCAGCTTTTCCGTATCGTGTGGGAGATCGTTTCCGGGGGCGGTTTTGATCCGGCAGCGGAGGTCAACTTTATGCTGGATCAGTGCCACAATCTCGAGGAAAAAATTCCGGGTGAGATTCTGTCGGCGACCAATGTGCAGGAAGCAGTAGCAAAGGCTCTTCTCATTGATCCGGAGGAACTCGCTGCCGCGCAGTGTAGCGGTGATGTGCTTGCCGGGAACAGAGTCCTTATGGACGCTTTCTCGACCGATGTTCGCCCCTTGCTCGAAGAATGGCGAGAAGAGCGTGGATTGCCCGCGCGGCCTTACGAAGCATTCCAGGAGTCCGGATATCTGGAGAAGATTCGTTCCGAACGCACCGGTGGCACCGCCATGAGCTGGGGTGCTTAAAGATACTGAGGCGAGGAGGAAAGAATAAGGGACGCATGATGGGTGCGCTAGTTGCTGTTGATTTAGGTGCCTCATCCGGTCGCGTTGTTGCGGGACGGGTGGTCGATTCGGTTGTGCAGAGCCGGGAAATTGCCCGTTTCTCGCACGCGCCGGTTCAGTTTCCGCGCTACGGGAAGCACGACGACGCAGCAGGAGCGGGGCCGCTTAGCGATATAGGGAGAGTGTCAGCTATTCACTGGGATCTTCCACGATTATGGCAGAAGACAGTGTCAGCGCTCCGCACTTTAGAAAATACCGATGTGGCATCTATCGGTGTAGACACCTGGGGTGTTGATTATGGTTTCGTTGCTGAGGGCGAAGTCCTCGGTGCGATCCGCTCATATCGCGACCAACGCACCGAAGGCGTTGCCGGGGAGTTTGTGCGCACTGTGGGTGCGCAGGAGCTCTACCAGGCTACAGGTTTGCAAATGCAAACTTTCAACACGATTTTTCAACTCCTCGCTGACGGAAAGAGCGAAGCTCGACGGGCGGAGTTAGCTGTTGCTGAAAAGGTCCTCCTTCTTCCCGATCTGCTGAATTTTCTTTTGTGCGGTGCGATGGCGGCGGAACTAACAAATGCGTCGACAACGGGCCTTATTGATCCGGTGCATCGCACGTGGAACTCCAGCGTGATCGAACGGGTGGGACAGATAGTAGGTCAGGATCTAGGCGCTAAACTTCCTGACCTGGTGCAGGCTGGGAACTGCTTGGGATACCTCAATCAGGGCGTGGCGCAGCTCGGAACAACGGCTAATCCAGCTCGCATCATTAATGTGGCGAGCCACGATACAGCATCGGCGGTTATTGCCGCTCCTCTCACTGAGAGGAGCGCGTATATTTCCTGCGGCACCTGGTCGCTGGTGGGAGTAGAACTGGACTCTCCTGTCGTAACAGAAGCCTCGCGCAAAGCGAATTTCACGAACGAACTGGGTATCGATGGAACGGTTCGCTACCTCAAGAACATTATGGGGATGTGGGTGTTCAATGGATGTCTCGCGCAGCTACGCCAGTACCACCCGGATCTCACGGTGGTGAAGTTAAGTGAGGCAGCACGTTCGGCTCCGGCTCTGCGTACCGTCATCGATATTAACCACCCCGTTTTTACCCATCCGGGTGATATGTGCCAGCGAATTCAAAAGGTGGCTCAGCGTAGTGATCAGCCCGTTCCGGAAACTCCCGCGGAAATTGCTCGCTGCGTGGTGGATTCCCTGGCCCTCGCCCACGCCCGTGCGGTAAAAGAAGCCGCAACCCTCGCGAACGTCGATATATCTTCGGTGACTATGGTGGGGGGAGGCATCAAAAATACTCTATTGTGCCAGCTTACGGCGGATGCTTGTGGATGTCCGGTAACCGCTGGGCCCGTGGAAGCAACGGCAACCGGAAACCTTCTTATTCAGGCTCGCGCTCACGGGGATATAGGTGAGGATCTTTCCGAACTGCGTAATATCGTGCGCTCTTCCTTCGACCTCATTCATTTTGAACCAGAAAGCTCTGTGGAGGAATGGCGCTCAGCGGAAAGGAGGGTATTCACCCATCACTTCCTCTAAGTCGTTGTGGGGGTGCAGAAGCACCTATCCCTTCTCTCGCCAGTCATGGCGAACTCTTGATGAAAGGAGCAGCGCATGAGCGCTCTAACAATCTCTGATATTTTCACTCAGATGGGCGAAGCTGGTGCCCGCCTTGATCATCTCGCAGCGTGTGAAGCAGGCGCGGGAAATATTTCTGTTGCTACCCGGGAACCACTTCCCCTCGATAGCGTTTTTCCCGAGAAAACCGCCGGAGTTTCACTCCCGTGGTCGGTGCCGGGTTTGGCAGGTTACACGGTATTTGTCACGGGATCTGGGGTGCGACTGCGGGAGATCGAAATCAATCCTCTCGCCGCGGTATCCGCTTTTGTTATCGATGAAGGAGGGGCAACCGGGACATGGTGGACGCATCCCGAGCGGCAGTTCACGAAACCAACAAGTGAATTCAACTCGCATTTAGCGGTACATGAAAGCCAGGTACGGGATCGACAGGTTCCTTTCCAGGTACTTATCCACGCACAGCCCCCTTATTTGGTTGCGCTCTCTCATATTAAGGAATTGCGGAACACGAAGGATTTCAATCGCGCAATTCTGCGCTGGGAACCCGAAACTATTGTTCAGCTTCCCGATGGCGTTGCTGTACTGGAATTTATGGTTCCTGGCTCGAATGAGTTGCAGGAAAATAACGTTGCAGCGTTGAAGGATCATCGCATCGTCGTGTGGTCTAAGCACGGCATTATGGTGCGTTCCGATACCGGTGCCCTTGATGCGGTGGACAAGATGGAATATGCCGAAGCTGGTGCCATGTATGAATATCGCAACCGCACGATGGGTAATTGCGGCGAGGGACTCACAGAAGACGAACTTCGTGCCGTTATAGCCGATTTTGGGGTACAAACTTCGCTGTACTAAAGCTACATACGTCAGGACCGCGGTGGCGCGGTTGATTCGCGAACAATAAGTTCCGGGACAAATGCAATATCTTGAGCATGCGCCGGCTGTTCCAGAAGTAATCGCGCCGCCGTAGTTCCTAGTTCTGTCATCGGCTGGCGAACTGTGGTGAGGGGTGTAATAAGTTCCCGCGCCACATCAATATCGTCAAAACCAACAATCGATATATCCTGCGGAATACCTAAATTCCGTTGGCGCGCAGCCCGCATAGCGCCGATAGCTAAGGAATCATTCGCACAAAAGACCCCTGTTATTTCGGGATGAGATGTCAGCAGCTCATGCATAGCCTTTTCACCGCTGGCAGCATCGAAGCGAGCGGCGTGTACTTCCGTGAGGGTGAGTTCATTATGCGAAGCACGCGCCGAACGCTCTACTCCTACGCGTCGAGCCTGTGCCTGGCGTACCCGAGCAGATCCATTAATAAATCCGATGTGTCGATGACCTAAGCTGTGCAGGTGCTCGATAGCGATTTCTGCGCCGCGAGTGTCATCAACTGACACCGCGCTCATCCCGTTTTCCAAGGCTGGATGATCAAAAAGCACAACAGGAATACGCCGTGAGGACAGGAGTTTGAGACTCTCTGCTGCTCCAGACGAGGGTGTGAGAATAATGCCCCGCACCTCTTGCCCGAGGAGTAATCGAAGAAGATCCGCTTCCCGTGTAGGATCCCCGCCAGTTGAACCAATGATGGGGAAACAAGAAAACTGGGCTAGATAAGCTTCGATCGCGCTTGCTGCTTCCGAGAAGAACGGATTGGCAACGTCGAAAACAATAACTCCCACGAGTTTGGAATCCACTCGGCGCAAACGCCGTCCGGCTTCCGAAGGAATAAATCCCAATTCGTCAATCGCTGCCTCCACCTTCTTCCGGGTAGCGGCAGATACTCTTTCTGGATGGTTGAGGACATTAGATGCCGTTCCCAAGGAAACACCTGCCAGCTGCGCAACTTCGCGGATACTGGGGGGACGTTTCACGAATTCTCCTGGGATTTTCAGACGGTTACTTCCATCATCCTAAGCTACTTTGCGCTTATGAGGTGTGGTTAAAAAAGACCCCTTTGGATTTTCCACTGAGTGAGTTCGGTGGTGCCCACCCGTTCCCGCCAAAAATCGTGTCGTAGCCGCCCGGTAAACTGATGGCATGAGCGACAACGGAGCCCTAACTCGGCAAGAACCCCGCAGCCGTGCCACCCGCGCGTCCCTGACGGCGGCACTTCTGGTGCTTGTACTTGGCGTGGCTGGCGGGCTCTGGTGGTGGTTCAATGGGCGAACTTCCTCAACCCCAGCGGCTGGCCCTTCGGCTACCGCATCGGTATCGGCTGAGGCGGGCGGAGCGGCAGGTGCGGCGTCGTCGCCCAGTACCGCGGCGGAAACTAGCCCCGCGCCGGTGCCCGGCCCCACGGATAAAGAAATGCGCAACGGCACGTACATACTTCCGGATGTGTGTTACAGCAAACGTAACCCGCCCGCGCCCGTAACCGTGGCGCACGGGAAGATTCTTCCGGATCGCGAAACGGGGATGCAGCCGGGAACCATTCACCTCACCGAGCCGCTCGTGCTCGAAGGTGTGGAATATCGCGCGGTTGCGATGTCCTGCGGGGTGGGGGACCCGGCCATCGGTGCCATCGGGATTTACGACGCGAACCTCAGACTCGTTTCCGCCATCGGGAACCGCACCCACGATGATGGTGAAAAAATTCGCGGCACCCGCATCACCCAAGATGACGACGGCCTGTGGTCTTTCAACGTGAGTTCCATGGAATTTGAGGCCGGCCAGGCGCGCATCACGTACACGTCCTATACGCCCGTCGGCGGCGTAACGCGGGCAATGGAACGCGCGTATCCGCCGCATTCCACCACCGTGAATTTCGTGTGGAACGGTTCCGAATTTGTGCAAACCGGGGAGGTGTCCTTCCAGTTCGAGGGTGGGCATTCCGTGACCGCGCCCACTGAAGAACGCGCGCAGGCCGACCGGCAAACCCTCGCCTTGGCCGGCTCAGAATGGGAGGACCTGCTCCCCGGCCTCACCAGCGATCCGCGCCTCGCGGACGAAGAACAGCGCACCGCCTCCGCCGCCGCACACCCCGTTTTCCGCGGGTGCAATGTGCGCGAACCGTTGAGCACCACCGTGAGCGGCGGGCACGTGAAAGACACCGGCGGGTACCTGAGAGAAACTGACCGCTTTAGTGGAAAAGTGCCCGGCGAAGGCGATATCGAACCGCGTCCCACCGACCTCCTGTGCGTCTTTTCCGCGGACAACCCGGCCGTTGAGAATGGCGTAGCGAACTACACCTACTACCTTGTGTACGACGGCGCAGCTACCGGCACCCCGCCCCTCATCAACGTGGGTGTGCGCCCCTAGGCGCGCTGAGCTCCAGGATTCGCCGGAGGAGTTCGGTCGTATCCGTGGCGGCGGGTTTCGCGGTAGGTCTAGTGGCGGGCTTCGCGGTAGATCTAGCGGCGGGTTGCCACGATATTCGCCGGCCAATCGGCCAGCTCCAGGCGTTGGCCGAAAGCCACGCCACCTGGCTCTAGCAACGAAGCGTGCTCGGAGCTAAGCTCCACCGGATCAAAACCAATCGCATCAATAAAAGCGGCCACCCGGGAACGCGCGGCGGCGTCGTCCCCCGCAACGGCTACCGTGCGCCGCCCCGGCGCTCCATGCGGGCGGGCCTCCGCGCTCAACTCCGTATACCCCGCATGATTGAGACTCTTGACAATAGCCAGCTCCGGATAACGCGCTTGCAGCGTGGCGGTGGTGTTTTGGGCAGGTGTGGTGTTGGTATCTGAGGTTCCATCAGTCGCCGCCCAGGCATTCGTGGCATCAACAACAATGCCGCGCACCCCGCTCAAATCAATCGAAGCAAGCGCGGGCTGCGGCAACGCCAGAATAAGAATATCCGCGGTGCGGGCCAGCTCCTCGAACGGTACCAGGCGAGCGGTCGGTAGCAAGGTCGGCAAGGTGAGATCGTAGAGCGGATTACCCGGGCGCACGCTCACCGCCAACGGGAAACCCGCCTCCGCGGCCAAGCGCCCGATAGCAGTGCCAAGCTTGCCCGCGCCCAGCAAGCCAATCAGGTCGCGGTCGTTCTGCGCAGTGGTGTTCATGAAGAAAGAACGGAAAGCGTGCGGCGAAGTATTCCCGCGGGCAGCGCCGCGCGCGGTATGTCGGCAGTGGGGCGCACCCCAGACCGCTCGAAAATAAAACACATTATATCCACGTGAGCGTAGCCTGACCTTCCTATCTTTTCCGCAAGACCCGCATAACAATAGGAATAGCAACGTAGCCAACGGAGGGAATTGTTATGGGAAAGTGTGCCATTGAAGCATGGGAATTGAAGCATAGAGACACGTGTCGCGCAGATGCCCGCGATACCGCTCCTGGTATCCCGGGAGTGCTGGGAGCTGAGGCCATGAATCGGCTGCGGGCCGGTGTGCTCGGCGCGAATGACGGCATTGTTTCCGTGGCCGCGGTGGTCATCGCCATGGGTGGAGCGCGGGCCTCGAGCACTGCGATTTTGCTGGCCGGGCTCGCCGCCCTCATCGGCGGGGCGGTATCCATGGCCCTGGGTGAATACATTTCCGTCTCCTCCCAACGCGATGCCGAACTCGACGCACTGCGCCGCCGGGTAGATGTGGCACGCCGTGCGGATGTGGCATGCCGGAGTGCCGGGGCGGGTGAACCCGCCACAGGAAACAACATCGTCTCTCCTTTCGGCGCGGCCTTCTCCTCCTTCTTTTCCTTCCTCGCCGGCGGCGCGGTTCCCTTCGCGGCCAGCTTGCTCGCCCCGCTCGGCGCCATCGCCCCGATCTGCTTCGTGGTCACCGTAGCCGCGCTGGCACTCACCGGCTGGATCGCCGCCTGGATCGGCCAAGTCCCGCCGCTGCGCCCCACCATCCGCACCGCCGTGGGCGGCACCCTCGGCCTCGCCCTCACTTTCGGCATCGGAGCACTCTTCGGTCAAGTAGTGTAGAGTTCAATTAGTGGGTGACTCCCGCTCGTTCTGTGGCTAAGCTCAGACCAGCAGCGCGGCCCTATACGCTCCGGATACCTGTGGGGGTACGGCCCGATACCCCCCGTGCCGCCGGCTCTCACCCGGCCCTCGAAAGGACCTGATATGACCTACACCTTCGGAATCGATACTTTTGGCGACGTCACCGCCGATGCCTCTGGCACCAAGCTCAGCCACGCCCAGGTGGTGCGCAATGTGGTGGCCGAAGCGGTGCGCGCCGAAGAGGTCGGCGTCGACATCTTCAATATCGGTGAACATCATCGCGACGATTATGCGATCCCCGCCCCCGATGTGGTCCTCGCCGCGATTGCCGCGCGCACCCAGCACATCCGCCTCTCCTCCGCCGTCACCGTCCTCAGCTCGGACGATCCGGTCCGCGTGGTCGAACGCTTCGCCACCGTGGACGCCCTCTCCAACGGCCGCGCCGAACTCATGGTGGGCCGCGGCTCCTTCACTGAATCGTTCCCGCTATACGGCTACGACCTGGCCGATTACGAAGATCTCTTCAACGAAAAACTTTCCCTGCTCACCGAATTGCTCGCCCACAACGGCCAACCGGTCACCTGGAAAGGCGGCCCGCACACGCAGGCGCTGCGCGCCGTCACCCTCTACCCGCCGCTCGAACACGGCCCGCTGCCCACCTGGGTCGCCGTGGGCGGCAGCCCGGAATCGGTGGTGCGCGCCGCGCATTACAAACTCCCGCTCATGCTCGCCATTATTGGCGGCCCCACCTCGCGTTTTGTTCCGTTCACGGATCTGTACCGGCGCGCCTGGGAGCAGTTCGGGAACGACGGCGCAGCTGAAGTCGGCTACCACTCCTACGGTTATGTTGCTCGCACCGATGAGGAAGCCGTGGCTGACTTCTTCGACTTCTACGTGGAAACGAATTCCCGGCTCGGGCGGGAGCGCGGCTGGCGCCCACCCTCGCGGGAGGCGTACCTTTACGAGGTGAAGAACGGGGCGCTGGCAGTGGGTTCACCGGAAACAGTGGCCCGCAAAATCGCCACCGGCATGCGCGAACTTGGCGCCACCCGCTACGACCTCAAGGTCTCCTACGGCTCGCAGCCCCACGAGCAGAACCTTTCCTCCATTGAGCTCTTCGGCACCGAGGTGATCCCGCGGGTCAAGGAGCTGCTGGCCGGAGAATAGCGGGGCTCGGATTAGCTGACTCACAGCACCTGCGAACACAAAGCAGATATAAAAGAGCGCGGCCCGGGCCGTTCGATGCCCGAGCCGCGCTCGCTACTGCGGCTGCCGCCGCTACCGCCGCTCTAGTTTTCGCGAAGGTGTGAGCCCTCCACGCCAGCTCTACTTCTCCGCGATATCTTCGACGATGTCCTTGGCCTGGTCAGCGGCGTGCTGCGCGGCTTCCTTGGCCTTATCCGCAACATCCTCCGCCGCGTCCTTGGCTTCGTGCGCGCCTTCCTTGATGGCATCCTCAGCCCGGGAGCCAGCACGCTTGGCCTTATCGGCCACATCGCCAGCTGCGCTTGCGGCGTCGTTCACAACATCTTCCGCAGTTTCCGCAACCTCATCGGCACCGGCCTGCACGGAATCTTTCGCATCTTCCGCGGGAGCCTTCACGCCGTCCACATCCTCCCAGTAGGCCTCCGCCCAGGGGTCCTCCGTGGGCTGCGAGCGCTTCCACAGGTAGTAGACCGCAACCCCGAGGCCGCCAACCAGCGCGATGGTGCCGAAAACCCGGCCCTTCCCGCGGGACTTCTTCACCGGTTCGGGAGTCTGAATCTCACGCGAAGCCACCCGAGCGATCTTCTGACCGCGTTCGGCCACGGTGCCCTCACCCTTGGCGGCCTCCGCCGCGGCGTGCAGGGCACGCTGAGCGCGCGGGAGGTAATCATTGCGGACGTTCTCCACGAACTCCGAAGCATTATCGCGGGCCTGCTCCACGTAGGGCTTGGCCTTCTCCGCAAGATCGTTGCCCACGGCCTTCGCCTGCTCCACGTACGGCTTCGCCTTTTCGGCCAGCTCCTGGGCGCGTGGTGCCGCCCATTCGTAACCCTGATTGGCGTAATCGCTCAGGCGTTCGCCGGCCTGCTTCGCGTAATCCTGGAAATCGGACGCGGCGCTCTTTGCCTTGTGCTCCCACTTCTTCTGATTCCGCTTCCCCTTGAGCTGGGCTTTCTTTGCGGTGCGTTCGGCCTGGCCGCGCAGCTCATCGATCTTCGCCATAATGGCATCAACCTCCCGCTGCGCTTTCTTGGCCCGCTTGTCCGCGCGGCTTCGTCCACAAGCCATCGTTGACCTCCTACCGTTGAACCACAGAATTCTCCTGCGATTGAGTACCCCTC
Organism: Actinotignum inguinis; assembly: GCF_051265835.1. Taxonomy (NCBI): domain Bacteria; kingdom Bacillati; phylum Actinomycetota; class Actinomycetes; order Actinomycetales; family Actinomycetaceae; genus Actinotignum; species Actinotignum inguinis. Next base: position 26,225 of record NZ_JBOZDP010000018.1, read on the forward strand.
TATTGTTTCACTTTTCGCCCCCCATTTGTCACGTGAATCACGTTTGCTTTTCGCGTGGCATAAAACCATGAGGTGTGCGAGACTTGAGCGCATGGAAGCAATTTTTCACACAAGCGAAGGCGATATTCGCGTCGAACTCTTCCCGAACGAAGCGCCCGAAACGGTCGCTAATTTCACCGGACTAGCTCGCGGTGAACGCGAATGGACCAATCCCGCCACCGGTCAGGCTTCGACCGATCCGCTGTACAACGGAACGATCTTCCACCGCGTGATCTCCGGTTTCATGATTCAGGGCGGGGATCCGCTCGGCAACGGCACCGGTGGTCCCGGTTATACGTTCGACGACGAAATCGCTCCCGGCCTCAACTTTGACGCCCCCTACGTGCTGGCCATGGCCAATGCCGGAACCCGCTTCGGCAAGGGCACCAACGGTTCGCAGTTCTTCATCACCGTGGCTCCCACCCCGTGGCTGCTCGGCAAGCACACCATCTTCGGGAAGGTTGCCGATGAGGAATCCGTCAAGGTTGTGGATAAGATCGCCGCGGTTCCCACCGGCGGGAATGATCGCCCGCTCAATGACGTGGTGATTTCCTCCGTCGAGGTTATTGACTAAGCAACGGGCTGCGCGGCCAATCAGGCGCGAAGCAAGCTTTTCGGCATAACTGCATAACCGCATAACTCTGCAAGCGGGGTGGTACCCAGGTACCGCCCCGCTTTTGTGTGCTCTGCGGGCCGCGCTGCGGGCCGCGCTTACGGCCACGCGGGGTTAATAGACAAAAAGTGGGTCTAATGACGGCGTGTCGTTGGCTTGGATCCGGATCAGATCCGTACGAATCGGGTACACAAACGAAGTGCGAGGGAGAGCACCGTTTGTCCCCGATTTCGTGTCTCTAACGCGCACTATGGCGCCTACACGGCCCAGAAAGCGGCTCTGACGCCTCTGCCCACCCCGTGGCTGTGGCGCATGGCAGCCCGGACGGAACGAGTTTTCCGTCAAGGCATGTCACGCAACGGATGTCAAGGAAGCAAGCTTATTGAGGTGCCCGACCTCAATAAGGCCGACTTTTCGTTGGTATGACAGGGCAAACTCCCGGTATAAGACCCACCATTTGTCTATTAGCCCGCCACGCGCCGGAACACTCACTCAACACTCATCCCAACACTCAACTTAACACTCACATACATGAGTGTTGAGTTGAGTGTTGAGTTGAGAGCTCGTAGGATGGCGCTATGCGCATCCCCACAACAAGCGAGGAAACGGGCCGCCTCATTGAGGGTTTTCGCCAGCAAGGGCGCGATTCTCAGCACATCGAAGTGAAAGCGGCCGCCCACGGCTTGCCGAAAAGTATCGTGGAGACTCTCTCGGCATTCAGCAACGGTTCGGGTGGCTTGATTGTGCTTGGACTCGATGAGGCCCGCGGTTTCACACCGGTTCCCAAATTCCCGGCAGCGCGAATCTACGATGCGCTCGCGGGGGTGTGTAGCGATAGCCTCACGCCACCGGTTCGCGCGGATATCGCCATGGTTCCCTATGGAGATACCGCTGACGGCGACACCACGCTGGTCATGGCCGCGATCCCGCCGCTCCAGCCGCGCGATAAACCCTGCTATGTCACCACCCGCAACGTCTACGGGGGCTCCTATATCCGCACCGGCGATGGGGACCGCAAACTTTCCGCCTACGAAATTGATCGCCTCCTGGAAAACAAAACACAACCCCACTGGGATACCGACCTGGTTGAAGAGGCCGGCCTCGATTCCCTTGACTCAGACCTCCTCCACGCGGTTCTGGAACGCGAACGCCTCAACCATCCGCGTATTTTCGGGAAACTCCCGGATGAAACCGCGATGGAGCAGCTGCGCATTATCGGCACCGGCCCGGATGGGCAGCGTCATCCCACCCTGGCTGGCTTGCTCTGCTTAGGCACGTATCCCCAGGAGTTCTTCCCTCGCCTCACGGTTACCTACGCGGTGTACCCGGGATCAACCAAAGCTTCGTCGCTTTCCGGGCAGCGGCATCTGGACTCGGGGACGCTGGCGGGTCCCATTCCCGCCCTGGTGGCCGACGGTGTCGGCGTCGTCGCAAAAAATATGCGGGTGGGTGGCGTGGTGCGCGGTGCTTTCCGGCATGATCTGGTGGATTATCCGCTCGTTGCGGTGCGCGAAGCGCTCACGAATGCGCTTATGCATCGCGATTATTCGCCGGTGGCGCGCGGCACCCAGGTACAGTTGAACCTTTACGCGGATCGTTTGGAAGTGATCAATCCGGGCGGCCTGTTCGGCACGGTCACTATCGATTCCCTGGGCACAACCGGGCTGTCCTCCACGCGCAACCAATTCCTGGCGCGGCTGCTGGAGTCCACGCCTTTCGAAGAGGGCGGTTTTGTGGCGGAAAACCGGGGGAGCGGCTACCAGGAAATCATGACTCAGCTGGAGCGGGAAATGCTTCCGCCGGCGCGGCCCGTCGACCGGCTGGATAGTTTTAGCCTCACCTTCGAGCGCCGCCGCATGACCCCCGCGGAGCAGGGTGCCGCGGCGGGAACGTCCTCGCGTGAGCGCGTTCTTGAATATCTGCGCACCCACGCCAGCGCGACCAGTCGCGAACTCGCGGGCGCTGCCGGGATCAGCCTGGGCGGCACCCGGGCGGTGCTCAATACCCTGGTCACCGAGGGGCAGGTGCAGCGCACGGAACCTAAGACAAGTCCGAAGCAGCGTTACCGGCTCGCTCAACCTGGCGCTTAGGTGCGCTCGCGGCCTGATTTTGCCGGAACACTCACTCAACACTCATCCCAACACTCAACTTAACACTCACATACATGAGTGTTGAGTTGAGTGTTAAGTTGAGAGCTCGCGGGGCGCGCCCGTTTCGCCCCCTACCCCGGTTCCGCCTCTATCCGGCTCCGCCCACCCGGTCACACCCGCGCGCCGTCCGGTACGCTTGATTCAGAGTTGTCGAGCGGGATGACCGCGCAGAGAGGCCGAAAGTGCACAACGTTCCCAAGAAGCGCCGTCTTCAGATCCGCAAACCCGTCCCCTATGTCACCATCACGCTGATCGTGGTGAATGTGGCGGTTTTGCTGGCCCAATGGCTCGACGCGCGCGTGGGGCAAGTCCTCATTTTCGCCCCCGGCATCGCCCACGAGGAGCCCTACCGCTTCATCTCCTCCACCTTCATGCACGCCGGCTTCACGCATCTGCTTTTCAATATGTATGCGCTATGGCTGATCGGTTCGGTGCTCGAGCGCATGATCGGCTGGTGGCGTTTCCTGGGGTTGTACCTGCTCAGCGCGGTGGCCGGCAACGTCATGGTCCTCTACACCGTCTCCACCGACATCGACTACTACACCGGCACCGTCGGCGCATCCGGCGCCGTCTTCGGCATTTTCGCGGCGATGTTCGTGGTGCTGCGGCGTTTCGGCGGCAGCTTCACCCAAATGGCGGTGGTCATCGCCATCAACCTCGCGATCAGTTTCCTGCCCGGCACCAATATTTCCTGGCAGTCTCACGTGGGCGGGCTCCTCATGGGCGCGCTGCTCATGGCCGTGATTTCGCGCCGGCGGCACGTCTCCCGCGCGCTCACCGCCCGCGATATTGCGGTGTTGCTGCTCGGTGCGGCATTCCTGGTGGCCGCGATTTTCTTCGGGTACCGGTAGGGGCACGCCAAGCTGCGCCGTCGTTTTTCTTTTTACGACGACGCCGCCACTTCGCAATCCGCACCCAAATAACATCGATGTAATTATCCACAGGGTTATCCCCGGTTGGGGATAACGGGGCGCTGAGCTGGGTGTGCGCGCCGGGCTGTGCTGGCCCGGGCGTAAGCGCGTTCCGGCGAGTAGGCCGGGTGGTGCACTGGGCCGTGCCCCGGCGACTTCGCGACAGTGCGCAGGGTCACTTATTTTTGAATGTGTATGCATATATTCTGAAAATTACCTGGGAGCATAGCGCTGATCGAAGGAGACATATATGCGCACAACAGCACTCATGTTGGCGGGAACGCTTCTCGCCCCGCTGGCAGTCCACGCCCTGCCGGCCACCACCCCGAATGAGCCAGCTCGGCTGGTCTGCAATGCGGGGATGATGTCACCGGAGCAGCTGCGGGCGTGCCTGGCGAAAGCGATTCAAGATCGCGATGCGGTCGTCGCTGAATTGGAAGCCAAGGGAATTGACGTGGCCGAAGCGCGCGAGCTCGCGCAGGAATGGGCCAAGGCTGATATGGAGCGCAGCACCTGGGAAGGGCGCTATGTCCCAGAAAAGCTTGCGGTCGAAGACTTTGATAAAATCAAGAAGAAATACGATGACGCCGTTGCCAAACTGGCGGCAGCGCAGCGTGCATTTGACCAGGCCCAGGTAGAATACGATGCAGCTACCCAGCCCGATCCGGCGGCCGTGGCCGCGGCGCAACGGCAGATGGATAGCGCGAATGCTGCCCTCGAAGCCTCCAAGCGGGAAGCTCAGGCCCGCTGGAATCGCGGATCGCTCGGATTCTTCGAGGCCATGGGGGATACTGCCGCGGTCGAAGTGTTTTCTGAAACGGATACCATCAACGACGTTCCGATTCCGCAATATACCCGCTTCGGGCAGCCCGGGGATGCCACCAATCTGGACCTCATGCGCGACTCAATTCAGCGCGTGAATAAGCTCAATGAGCTGCGGGCACGCCACGGGCTCGCCCCGCTCAAGATCTCCTCCGCTCTTATGGCTCGCGCCCAGGTCAATGCCAATGTGAATGTGCACGGTGGCTTCTTCGATCACGTGGGTGGTTTCAATTACGGCGAGAATATCGCCGCCATGCCCAGCCGCAGCGGGGATCCCTTCACCATGTGGTATGACCAGGAGAAAGCGGAGTATGACCGGGGCGTGCGCGATTATCCGAAGATTGGGCACTACCTCAATATTATTCAGTCGGAATATGTGGTGACCGGCTTCGCCATCGCGGATTACGATGCGCATCCCACGTACTTCTTTGGCAATACATTCGGGCGTGGGGATCGGTTTAGCCAGAGCTACCTGCCCGGATACACCACCGCGGAGTACCTGGCTCGCCTGGACGGATACATCGGCAGCGCGCGGGAAAATATGACCCACGGGACCCCTGAAGCCCGCCGCGCGGTGGTGGAAGCACAGGACGCTTTCCAGCGCGCGAACGCCGGCAAGGAAGACCCGGCCGCGCGGGCCAAGCTCGATGCCGCTCGTTCTCAACTTGAAACTGCTCGCCTCGTCTATGTCGTTGTGAAGCCCGAATATGACGGCGCGGTCAAGGCAAAGAAGAATCTCCCGGAAACCAAAAAGGCCTGGGAAAAGGCCGTGGCGCGTTTCCAAGAGGTTGATGCCAAACTTGCCGAAGCCGGTGATCTCATCACCAAGCTCGCCAAGGCCGAAGCTGAGGTGCTGCGCGCTCAGGAGCGGGTGAACCGAATCAGTACCCCGGTTCCGGTGCGTCCGGCCGATACAGGCAACGTTTTCTACGTATCGAATGACTGGACATCCACGCAGGCTTCCTCGGTGTTCTCCTACGGCCGGGCGCGCGATGAAGTGCTCGTCGGCGATTGGAACGGGGATGGCACGGATACCTTCGCGGTGCGCCGCGGAAACATGATCTACGTGAAGAACTCCGTGGATGGCGGTGCCGCTGATATTGCCTTCAGCTACGGGCGCGTGGGCGATGAGATCCTCGTGGGTGATTTCGACGGCGATGGACGCGATACCTTCGCCGTGCGGCGGGGTAATACCTTCTACGTCCTCAATTCCCTCCACAGCGGGAACGCGGATCAGGTTATTAACTACGGCCGCTACGGAGACACCGTGTACGCCGGTGACTTCAACGGCGACGGCATCGATACCTTCGCCGTGCGCCGCGGGAGCACTTACTTCGTGAAGAACCACATCGCTTCGGGAATCGCGGACCATGTATTCGCCTACGGCCGGGCTGGCGATGCCACCATCCTGGGTGATTTCGACGGCGATGGCCGCGATACCTTTGCGGTGCGCCGCGGCAACACCATCTACGTCAAGAACTCGCTGGGTGCCGGGAACGCCGATTCCGTTCTCAGCTACGGGCGCGTGAGCGACGAACTGTACGTGGGTGATTGGGACGGCAACGGAACCGATACTCCGGCGGTGCGGCGCTAAGCACGAACGTGCGGCGCTAAGTTCGCCCGCGTAGCGCCGGCTGGCGCTAGCGGCTAGCCACCGCCTCGCACAATGCAACGTGGGCCGGAAGCTCGGATAATTTCCGAACTTCCGGCCCACGTTTATGTCGAATCACGCCAATTCGGCGATCAGCCACGCCAGAAAGTAAGTCACGCCGGCGTGGTCAGCCACGCAAGGGGCGCCGCTTAGAGCGCCTCACCCAGGCTGGTGCCGACGGCGCGCGCCGCGGCCACCCAGGGGTGATCCACCGGGACCAACTTGTCCTTCCCGGCCACGTCCTCCAGCGGCACCGGCACGGCCTGCCCGTTCTGCGAGGCGATCATCACGCCGGATTTCCCGTGCGCCACCACATCGGCAGCTGCACTTCCCAGCACGGTTCCCAGCAGCCGGTCTGCGGCGTCGGGAATACCCCCGCGCTGCACGTAGCCGAGGATCGTCACGCGCGCTTCCAGCCCGGTGGCTTCCTCCAGTTGCTGCGCCACCAGGAACGTCGATTCACGCTCGTTTTCCTCAATGGAACGCCGGTGGCTCTTCGCCGCCTCCTTCGCCTCCGGGGTGGGGGCGTGGCGCACCAGGTCGTTCGCGGCAGCCAGCTGCGCGGCCACCGGAATCGAATGCGCGCCCTCGGCCACGGCCACCACGGAGAAAGGCCGCCCGTTCTCTGCCCGCCGCCGGATCGACGCCGCGCACGACTCAATCGAATAGGGAATCTCCGGGATGAGAATAATATCGGCACCCCCGGCAATCCCGGCGCCCAGCGTCAGCCACCCGGCGCGATGCCCCATAAGCTCCACCACGATAATGCGGTGATGGGAGTGGGCGGTGGAATGAAGCCGGTCAATAGCATCGGTGGCGATGGACAGCGCCGTCGAAAAACCGAAGCTGGTGTCCGTGTGCATAATGTCGTTATCGATGGTCTTCGGCAGGTGGATCACCGGCAGCCCGGCCTGCGCCAGCCGGTTCGCGTTCTTCGCGGTACCGCCCCCGCCGATACACACCAGCGCGTCGATATGCTCATCTTCGAGGTTCTGGGCGATCTGCGGGATCATATCCACGTACCCGCCGTTGCCGTCCGGGAACTTATGGACCTTATCGCGCGAAGTCCCCAGCATGGTGCCGCCCTGCGTCAAAATCCCGGCCAGGGAATCCGAATCCAGCGGCATATAGCGGTTATTAACAAGCCCGGTAATACCGTTGCGGTATCCCACCAGCTCCATACCGTATTTCCCCATCGCGGCTTTCCCGAAACCGCGGATGGCGGCATTGAGCCCGGGGGCGTCACCGCCGGCAGTGAGGATACCGACCCGCTTCACTGCTTTCCCCATCGGCTACTTCCACCCCATTGTCATGAGGAAGCCCACGATCATAAACCCGAAGCCGAGGAAAAGATTGCCGTTATTCCACCCCGGAATGGGGAAACGGCCGCCGGTCACGTAGGCCAGCACCACCACGATGAGCCCGATAATCATGAGCGTGCACATCACCGGCGCCCACCAGCTCGGCGAGCGGCGATCCTTCTGCGCGACCTTATGGGAGCGCTTAGCCGCTTCCTTTTCCCGGCTGGCCTGCGCCTCGATATCGCGCTTGGTGCCGGGGCGGCGCACATCCTTCGCCGAGGGCGCAGCGCTCTTGCGCGACTTCCGAGCCGGGGCAGCGCTGCCGGCGGCTTCCGAAAGTTCGGGTTCGTCGTACTGTTGATCTGTCATGTTCTACCTTCCGCGGATCCTTCCGCCCCTAAGCCTAACGAAGTAGCGCGCCCGGTGGCGCACCATATCGCCCGATTCCTCTGGTATTTTTTCACAAAAGCCGGCGCGTGGCCATGTGCGCGGGCGCTCGCGAGTGGCGCGCGGGCGCGGGGCGGCGTCGTCGTAAAAAATGAGGGGAGTTATCTCACCGCATTTTTCGAGCCGGAACCACTATTCTGTTTCTAGTACGAATTCGGTGGCAGTGGAAGGTGATACTATGCGCGAACAGCAGCCCGAACGAGGGCGCCGTGCGGGGCGGCGTGCGGCGGAAGGAAACGCTGCTCGCGCTCCGCGGCACGAAGCTGTGGGGCGCTACCGTCCGGCTACCGCCGGCGCAGGTGCAACCGGTGTTGGTACGACGGCGCAGCTTCCCGCACAGGCCGCCACCGCCACCCTCACCGCAACCCGGCCGGCCGCGCCCGCGCGGCGCCGCGGCGGCATCCTCAACGCGATTATCGGCGTGATTGGCGAGCTGCTCATTACCGCGGGAATCGTGGTGGGCCTCTTTATTGTGTGGCAGGTGTACTGGACTGACCTGGGCGCGAACCGCGATCAGGCCCAGCAGATCGAGAACGTCAACAAGCAGTGGGGCGATCCGCGGGGGGCCACCAAGGTGGGGACCCCGCGCACGGATGCCCCGCCGGCCGCGGACCACGTGAATCGCACCGGGGACCTGGAAGGCATTATTTATATCCCGCGCTTCGGTGCTGACTGGCGCTACACCGTCAAATACGGCGTGGACCTGGAGGCCGTGGTGGATACCGGGAGCTTCGGGCATTACCCGGATACCCAGTACGTGGGTGAGGTCGGCAATTACGCGATCACCGCGCACCGGCAGACCTACGGCGCGGCCATGCGCGATGTGCCCGAGCTCCAGCCCGGCGACCCGATCATCGTGCAAACCAAGAACGCCTACTACGTGTACAAGGTGGGCGAGCACGAGGTGGTGCCGCCCACGCAGGTCGGCGTGCTGGCCCCGGTGCCGAATCATCCGGAAGAGGCACCCACGCAGCGCATCCTCACCATCACCACCTGCCATCCGCCCTTTGTGTCCAGCGACCGCTGGATCACCTACGCCACCCTCGATCATTGGGTCGACGCCGCCGAGGGCGCCCCGGCGGAGCTGGTGAAGTAGGCGGCCGGTGCGGTGCGGGGCTGGCGCTTCGTGGAACTTGCCCGCGTGACATTGGTCCACGAACACCCACGAACCTGACTACCCCCGGTACTAACAGACATACATGAAGAAGAAACGGAGCACGTAATGTACGGATTTATTTGGCGGCACCTGCCCGGCCCGACGTGGCTGAAGGTCATCGAGGCCCTCATCATCATCGCCGCGATTGTTTTCGCGCTGTTCGAGTGGGTCTTCCCCTGGGTGAATGCCGTGTTCCGCCCGCAGGACACCACCATCAGCCAGTAGCCCGCGCGATCAGGAATCACACCAGCCCCTAGGGAGGGGCCATGTGTTTTCCGGGGTGTACTTCGCATGTACGACATCGGCAGTACACCCTGGGAAAACACACCTCGCCCCCGCCGGCCGCGGCGCGACGATGCTCCAGCGAGGCAACAAAATGGGCATTCTGAACCGCACCGGCCGCAGAATGTACGCCCCTGACAATAAAACAGGGAAAAACTGTCACCCACGTACACTTTGTTCGCGATGAAAGCTCGTCACCGAGTCCGGGGTAAACATAGTGCAAATTCCGGACGGTCGGGGGTGCGTAGTGCAAACTCAGAGGGGGCTGCGGACTGTTTATTGGACATTATCGCTTAAAACCGCTTGACGATGTTCCACAATCGTTAAACCATCGAACT